>JBAUVJ010000309.1:0-3782 GCA_049583165.1 Candidatus Sulfotelmatobacter sp.
GTTTGCAGCCGCGCCTCGAAACGCTCCACTTCGCTGGCAATGATGCCCTCGGCAACTTCAGCTTCCTTGCGGCGGTCGGCCACGTGGCTGCTGACGGCTTGTTGCAGGTCATCAATATCATAAGTAAAAATGCCGTCGAGCTTGGCCATTTCCGGCGACACATCCCGAGGCACGGCGATGTCAATGAAGAACATCGGCCGGTTCTTGCGGCGGGCAAGGAACTGCTCTCCGTGCTCGCGCCGGAAAATTGCGTGCGGCGCGCCTGTCGAAGTGATCACGATATCGGCGCGGTCGCAGGAATCATACAAATCGTCAAACTTGATCGCCTGACCGTCGAACTTCTGCGCCAGCCCAATCGCGCGGTCATAAGTGCGATTGGAAACAAAAATCGATTCGCAACCGTGCGCCATCAAATGGCGAGCCGCCAACTCGCTCATCTTGCCGGCGCCGACAATGAACACGGTCTTGCCTTGCAAGCTGCCAAAAATCTTTTTCGCCAGCTCCACCGCAACCGATGCAATCGAAACCGACGACGACCCCACCAGGGTCTCCGTCCGCACCCGCTTCGCCACCGCGAACGCCCGGGTAAAGAGCTGATCCAACTGACCGCGCACCGAGCCCACTGCGCGTGCCGTCGCGTAAGCCTCTTTCACCTGCCCCAATATCTGGGCCTCGCCCACCACCATCGAATCCAAACTTGAAGCCACGCGGAAGATGTGCCGCACCGCATCTTTTTCTCGAAACTCGTACAAATGCGCGTCCAACTCGTCCGCCGTCAGATGAAAATGATCGTGCAGAAATCCGCGCAGATCGGCGGAGCCGTTGCTCGTATGCGTGACCACTTCCACCCGGTTGCAGGTGGAGATGATCATCCCTTCTTCAATTCCGGGATGCGCCGTCAGGTCGCGGCAACAATCGGGCAGACGCGACTCCGGAATCGCCAGCCGCTCGCGCACCTCGAGCGGCGCGCTCCTGTGATTCACGCCGATGAGCTGATATCTCACGATGCCGCAAACCTGTGGATCGTAGAAAAGTAATTCGCGGCCCACGCCACGATCGCGGCCACGAAAGCAAAAGTAGCCAGCACCGCGGCGCGCCGTCCGCGCCATCCCGAATTCCAGCGCGTAATCACCATGATCATGTACACGGCCCACATCAAAATCGACAGCAGAATTTTCGGATCCGTAAAGTCGATGTGCCCATAAGTCGACATGGCCACGATCGACCCCGTAATCAGGCCCAGCGTCATGAATGGAAAGCCCAGCAGCAACGAGCGGTAACCGATCTGGTCAATCACCTCCAGCGCAGGCAGAAAAGAAATCATGCTGCTCGGTTTCCTCGCCTTCAGTCGGCGCTCTTGCAGCAGGTAAAGTAGGCTGGCCCCAAAACTCAGGACCAGCGCCGCATATCCGGTAAAGATCAAAATGATGTGCGCGATCAGCCATCCCTTGTGCTGCACAAAAGCGGTCAGCAGCACAGGTTGTTCGTCAATCGCCGCCACGAAAGTCAGAAAAAACACGACCGGGAACACCACCACGCCGGGCGAGGTGGTTTTGTAAATGGCATAGATGATCATGAAAAACGTCATCGAAAAAAACGCCAGCAGCGATTCCCCGTTGTGCACCGAAGCCCAGACGAGATGCCCGGAGACGAAAAGCTCAACCAGCGACACAAAATGGAAGACCATCCCCAAACTGGCAGCGTGCAGCGCGATGCGGCTGAAAAGGTCGCTGGTGCGGGTGAGCGCAAAAAACGCGTAAGTCAGGCCGATGAAATAACAAGCCAGCGCGAAGCGAAGCCAAAGCAATGCCATAGGTCAAGTAAGTATAAGTAACAGACCATGTAAGTATCAGAGTCCGCGGAGCTTAATGCAAGTCACCGGGAGTTCGTACGACGCGCTCCGCGCCCCATGCGTTCAGGTTTGTTCCTCGAACCAGGAGCCCATCCCTTCCCACGCATTATATTCCGGGTGGAAACCGGGTCGCTCGGAAACGTCGTAGGTCACAGGTCTATGTGATCTGCATCCCACGCCGAGTTCAGAAAATTGAGCAAAATTCACAAAGTCATGATAGCTTTCTGGGCGCTGCGTTTCGCGGCAGGAGGATTCTGTGAGATTCACAGTGATAGTCCTGGCATTAGCCTGCATGGTGGCGCCTTCGTTGGCCCAGGATAGAGACAAGACAGACGAAGGCCCAACCAGCGAAAAAGCGCAGAAGACCTACAAAGAAGGACTGGACTATTTGCATCGCCGGATGACCGACGCCGCGCTGGATAGCTTCAAAAAGGCCGACAAACAGGATGGCGGACACTGTATAGCCTGCCAGAAGCGAATCATCAAGTACGCAGTCGAGCTGCGGGATTGGAAGACCGCCGAAGCCGCGGCACAGGAAGTTATCGAGCAGGCTCACGGCGACACGAACGTCGCCCTCGCGCACTACCAACTTGGCCAGATTCTGCTCGTACAAGGGCGCGAAAAACATAAGGACGAGATGTTCTCCCATGCACACGACGAAATGACGAAGGCACTCGTGGCCACGCCGAAATTTCCCGCGGCTCTATATGCCGACGGCGAAGCTCTTGCACTGCTTAAACAGGACGACGCAGCCACGGCGCGGTTTGAGGAATTCGTGAAAATGCGCCCGGAGGATGACCCCGACCGGCAGCGGGCGCTACGCTACATCAAACAGCCCGAACTCGCCCGCGCCCGAATGGCGCCCGCCTTTGCCATTACCACCACCGATGGACAGCGGCTCTCCATGGACGATCTGGCGGGAAAGGTCGTGCTGATCGATTTCTGGGCGACCTGGTGCGGGCCCTGCCGCGAGGCTTTGCCACACATGCGTGAGATTGCAAAGAAATTTCAGGGGCAGCCCCTGGTCGTGCTTAGCGGCAGCCTCGACAGCGATGAACAAAAGTGGAAGGAATTCATCGCGAAAAATGAAATGACCTGGCCGCAATACCGCGATGGCGGCTTCACCGGGCAGATTGCAAAGATGTTTGGCGTCGAGGCGATTCCTCACACCTTCACCATCGACGCCGATGGAGTGCTCCAGGATGAGCACATCGGCGACGCATCCATCGAAGGCAAGCTGAAAAAGTTGCTCGCCCGGGCGCGAGACCTTCCAGTCTCGCCGAAACCCTGACAATAGGAAGAAGCTTCACCAGGGTCTGAGCTGCAATTCCCTGCTCTAGTCCACTCCCAGACTGGCCAGCGCATCCTCCAGCACAGCAGCATCAATCACCAGCCGGCGTCCATCCGCCTTTAAATCTTCCAGCTCATCGAAGGCGCGGAACAATCGCAGCTTCGCGGCCGCATATTGCTCCGCTTCCGTCAAAGAACGGCCATGAGCCCTGGCCCACGCCTCCACTGATTTTTCCGGCAGGAACACGCTGACGGCATACGTCAGCTTCCGGTCCGAGGTCACGTCGAAAACAAACTCCGTGGCTGGAGCCTCGGCATCATCGGCCAGCGCGGCCCGTTGGCCCACGAAGTAATACTGGTAAACGTATCCCTGAGTGCCCGCGTAGGTCTTGAGCCGCCGCAGCGTCATGCCGACATTATGAACGGTCGACAGGATGAACCGTCAAGCGAGGTTTGTCCCCTAGGCCATCTGCCTGAGAACAAACGCGAAGAAACGCCCGCCGAACCTCCGCGCGACCTCACATTGCGGCCGATTAAATTTCTTGCCGCCCTCCGCCGATATATCTTAAACGCCTCCCACATGCTCGAACACTGGCAAGCGGTCGCGCTCGGCACACTGGCCCTCCTCGCGGTCTATCAG
>JBAUVJ010000310.1:0-39698 GCA_049583165.1 Candidatus Sulfotelmatobacter sp.
CGCAAGAATTACGCCTTCATTAAAGTGAACTGCGCAGCCATTCCCTCGGGACTCCTCGAGAGCGAACTTTTTGGCCATGAAAGGGGTGCATTCACCGGTGCGATTGCTCAGAAGATTGGAAGATTCGAACTGGCGAATAAGGGAACTCTCTTTCTTGACGAGATTGGGGATATACCTCCCGAATTGCAACCGAAGCTTTTGAGAGTCTTGCAAGAGCAGGAATTCGAGCGCCTGGGGAGCAACCGCACGCAACGGGTGGACGTTCGAGTAGTGGCGGCCACAAATGCCGACCTTGGAGCGATGGTCGCGGAAAAGAAATTTCGGAGTGATCTTTACTATCGCGTGAACGTGTTCCCCATTGTTGTCCCGCCATTGCGCGAACGTCGTGATGATATTCCTCTGCTCGTCCGCCACTTCGCGACCAAATATGCTCGACGCATGGAGAAGCATATTGAGACGATTCCAAAGAAAACGATGGAAGCGCTTACGCGTTACTCTTGGCCGGGGAATATCCGTGAGTTGCAGAACTTGATGGAGCGAGCCGTGCTGCTGTCTTCCGGCCCGTCGCTGCGAGTTCCCCTGAGCGATATTGTCGCTCCGCTGGATCTCAGAGCTGTCGGCGACGGCAGCGCGATTGAGCAGGTGGAGCGAGAGATGATTTTGCGGGCATTGCGGGAAAGCAACTGGGTGGTTGGAGGAACCCGCGGAGCCGCCGCAAGGTTACGCCTGAATCGTACGGGCCTCGCATACAAAATGAAGAAATTTGGAATCTCGCGCCCAACGCAGCAGCACGATGTTCTGTCTGCACGGGTTTCAGGTGAGATCATGGGTTAGTCTTGCTCTCCGAGAGTTTGGAGGTAAGTCTTGCGAGGACGTTGTAGCGATTAGGCAGAAAAGCCTCGACCAGGCCTACCCAGATGCTCCGCGAGGCATGCCGAGATGACAACTCTGGAGGAAGCCAGCCAAATAGGCCACAACCCATTTCATCCAGTTCATAGCGGCCTCCGAGCTACGGAATAGTGCGCAGACCGACCGTTCCGATTGGGAATTCGGGGCCGGATCGCTCGGCGCATCAACTCCTTGAGTTTCTTGCGCGCACGTGCTGATTGAGCCTTTACGGTTCCGTGCGGCACACCTAAGATCTGTGCCGTTTCGCGAATCGACAGACCGTGAATGTCGCGCAATTGAAATGCTCTCCACAGAGTCGGCGAGAGTTGAGTGTAGAAATGAACCACGCGCGTGCTCAACTCAGATTGTTGACATTCATCCTCGGGGCTGGGCCGGTGATCCGCTAACTGCTCGGATACCGTATCTTCCCTTGCTTCTGAGATCGGTGCATCGAGCGGCAGGTGAACGTGGCGCAATCGCTTACGCAGCTGCATTCGGGCGCAATTATGTACAATCGCCGTCAGCCAGGTGGACATTTGAGCCTGCCCCTTGAACTGGTCCAGGTGGGTATAGGCGGCCAGGAGGGCGTCCTGAACTGCATCTTCAGCATCGGCTACGTTCCCCAGAAGCCGGTATGCTCTTCGGTGAAGCGACGGTAGCCCGCTTGACAAAATGTGCCCCAACGCCTGAGTTGAGTCGTGCTTGGTTATGACCACGGGACGCTTGGCGGCCCCGACGTATGCGTTTTGCATGCTGTTGCCCTCCGCCCAGGGAACAAGGCACGCGATGTTCCAATCGTTCGCAAGTGAATAGTCCAGCACTTTGAGCGTGTTAAAAAGTTATGGATGAATGTCACCGGCCAACAAAAGGCAGAAGAAAGTCGATATTGACAGAATGCTGGCGAGGGCCACGAGGCCTTTAAAAGGCTAGTTGAGTTGACAGGACTTCGGCAAGCCGCCTTCATAGTGGCGATGACACAGCGCGGGAGGCAGGACTATGAAGGCGACTTGCACTTTTGCGTGATCACCCATTTGCAGTTTTCATACCGACGTTCTCAATTCCATGTTCTTCAGCATGTATGCGGGCTCACAAAAAAATGAGGTTCCAGGGTAGCGGCTTCGCTGCCTTTGCTGGCGTGACTGGTGAGCCACCAGCCGTTGGTAAACGAAGGAGGGCCTACGCGGCAGTCTCCGTCGCGACCATCTTCAGAAGTGCCTGGGCCGTCGAGGTGGAAGATGCAGGATTCTGTCCGGTAATAAGGCGGCCGTCAGTGATGGAAAAAGGCTGCCAGTTCGCCAGCTTCTCAAACGTTGCACCCAGCCGCAAAAGTTCGTCTTCAACGAGGAACGGCACAACTTTGGTGAGCTTTACCTCTTCTTCCTCGCCATTGGTAAAGCCAGTTACACGTTTTCCTTTCACGAGCGGCGCTCCCTTGTATGTAACGTGGCGAAGCACTCCAGGCGAATGACAGACCAAAGCGATCGGCTTGCCAGAATTGTAGAACGACTCGAGAAGTGCGATTGACACTGGGCTTTCGGCGAGATCCCACATCGGACCGTGCCCACCTGAATAAAACACGGTGTCATAGTCCTCTGCCTTTACGTCCGCAAGCTTGACCGTGTTAGCGAGGGCTTTTTGCGCTGCCGCGTCCTGCTTAAAGCGAGCCATCGCAGAGGTTTGATTTTCCGGCAGATCACTCTTTGGATCGATCGGTGGCTGCCCTCCTTTGGGAGAGGCGATCGTCAACTGAACACCCGCGTCCCTGAAAACGAAGTAGGGAGCAGCAAATTCTTCAAGCCAGAAACCGGTTTTACGGCCAGTATTGCCCAGTTGATCGTGCGAGGTGAGCACCATCAAGATTTTCATGGTTAGATCTCCTAACCGATTGAATCGGTCTGGTGGCATCACATCAGAAGGGTAAGAGCCGAGCAACGTTCGTAGGAGCCGCGTCGCCTGACACGTGCGAGACAGTCGCGAAACTTCTTCTACATTCAAATGCTTCCCGCCATGGTTGCCCGGATCAGGTTGAGCAACGGTGTGGGATAGACACCAAACCAGATCAGCAGAATCGCGAGCACGACAAGGATGAAAGCACCGTCTCGTGCCACCATCCGAATGGGAACATTCTCTGGAGGCGCCGAGAATAGTGCGACGACAATGCGCAGGTAATAGAAGAGGCCGGCGACGCTGGTCAATGCGAGAATTAGGATCAACAACCACGCATCCGCACTCGCCCCGGCGGCGAGCACATAGAACTTACCCACAAACCCCATGGTCGCTGGAATACCGGCGAGTGAGAGCAGCGCGGCAGTGAAGACGCTGGCGATGACCGGCCTCCGCCAGAAGAGGCCGCGATAATTCTCCAGATCACCGGCATCGGACTCGGAGCTTGAGAGGACCGTCACAATTCCGAAGGCCGCAAGTAGGGTCACGGTGTACCCCACCAGATAAAAGCTCGCAGCCTCCGTTGCCATATTTCCGAACATGGTTCCGGCCAAAATTCCGCCCGCCAGAAATGCCACCAATATGTACCCGAAGTGGGCAATGGAGGAGTAGGCCAGGATGCGTTTTACATTCGTCTGCTGCAAGGCGAGGAGGTTGCCCGCGCACATAGAGGCGATTGCGATGATGGAGACCACAAGAAATACGCCACGGTATTGCAGCGCGCCCGAAACGTAGAAATAGCGCAGCAAGAGCGCGACCATCGCGCTCTTGGAGGTTGTGGCGACGAATGCCGCCACGGGTGCCGGTGCACCCTCGTAAACATCAGGCGTCCACAGATGGAAGGGCACCACACCCAGCTTGAAGCCGATGCCAGTGATGGTGAGGACGATTCCGGGTAGCAGCAGGGCAAGTCCGGACCCCCTGGTGGAGAGCTGACCAATGCGCGAGAACTCCATGGTGCCGACATCGGCGTAAATCAGGGCCGCACCGAAGAGAAGGAATGCGGCAGAAGTGGAAGCCAGAATCAGATACTTAAATCCAGCTTCGAGCGCTCGTTCGCGGTCTTTCAAATACGCAACCATGGCGTACAAGGAGACGCTCAAGATCTCAAGCCCGAGCAAAAACGAAACAAAGTGGCTGCTGGCGACCAAGACCGCACAACCCAGAGTCGCGAGGAGGAGCAGGAGATATAGCTCTTCCCGATGGCCATCATGAATTTCGAAGTACCGGTAGGAAAGCATGGCCACAACCGCGGCCGAGGCAACGATGAGACCGATGTAAAAGAGGGCAAATCGATCCACGAGTAGAAGGGAAGTCACCTGTCGCGGAGCGAGCGGCGCCGCTGCAAAGATAGAGATGAAGGCGCCAGTCAATCCGGCGAGCGTCAAGCCCGCCGCAAGGATGTGATTGCGCCTGAAGGCGATGCCAAGCATCACAACCACCGCAGTACCTGCGATCAGAAGCAAGGGGAGTAAGGCGAGAATGTCGGCAGTGTTCATCACTTATCTCTCATCTCTGCAAGGTCGCAACGGTCAGTTGTGCCGCTTCGCGCTGTAAGGTGTCCAGAGCCTGGCTACAAGTGTTGAAAACCGGTTGCGGATAAAGCCCAAGCCACAGCAGGCCCGTGATCATCACCGCCATCATCACCCCTTCCCGCAGATTTAGATCGGGGAGTTTCCATGCGTTTGTGTTCGGGCCCTGGAAGGCACGCTGCACCATGCGCAACCCATAAAAGGTCGAGGCCAAAACACCAACACTCGCGATCGCCGTGATAGTGATGCTGATTTTGTAAGAGCCCAGCAACACGAGAAATTCCCCGACGAAGTCACCTAATCCCGGCAGGCCGAGCGAGCCCAAAGTGAAAAAAAGCGTGGCTCCGCTCAAGCGGGGAGCCACGGACCAGATACCACCCATGCTTTCAAGATCACGAGTGTGGATGCGTTCCTGTAGGCCGCCGACCAGAACGAAGAGTCCACCCGTGCTTAACCCGTGACAGATCATGGTCATAATCGCGCCCTGGAGCGCGATCGGGTTCCAGGAGAAGATTCCGAGCAGCACAAATCCCAGGTGACTGACGCTGGTATAGGCCACCAAACGTTTGAGATCTGTCTGCGAGTAAGCCATCACCGCGCCGTACACGATGCCGATCACGGCCAGCACCAAAGCCACCGGAGTGAACTCATGAGCCGCGTGTGGAAACAACGGAGCGACAAAACGCAACAACCCATACGCGCCGGTCTTTAGCAGCAAGCCGGCCAGGATCACGCTTCCAGCGGTCGGAGCCTGGGTGTGAGCATCCGGCAACCATGTGTGGAACGGGACGACTGGCAACTTCACTGCAAAGGCGACAAAAAAGCCGAGCATAATCCAAAGCTCAGCGCTGGGACTTAGTTGCGTGCCCAATAGTGCCGAATATTCGAACGTGTAAATGCCGGTCGTCTGATGATGGATAAAGTAGAGCGCCAGGATGGCGATGAGCATCAGCAGTCCGCTGCACTGTGTGAACAGGAAAAACTTGATCGCCGCATAGACGCGTCGTTCATGGCCCCATATGACGATGAGAAAATACATGGGAACCAGCATCAATTCCCAGCAGAAGTAAAACAGGAACAAGTCGACGGACAGAAACACGCCCACGATTCCCGCCAGAACCCACATCACGTTGAAGTGAAAAAATCCGATCTGCTCGCGGATTTCCGTCCAGGAGCACAGCACGGACATTATGCCCAAGACGAACGTGAGCACCAGCATCAGCAGGCTGAGGCCGTCCAACGCGAGATGAAAGTGGATGCCAAAGTTCGGCACCCAATTCCAGTTCACTTCGTCAAGCCAAGGTTGGGTAGCGCTTGAGGGTCTGCCGGCCCAAATGCCGAGGGTCAGGACGAGGTCCACGCCAATTGCGATCAGGGATATCCATCGCGGCAGTTGTGAGCTCCAGCTTGCGGCGAGCCAGGCGAGAAAACCGCCGATCAACAGAATGCCGATAATGTAGACGAGTATCATTTAAATAACACCATCGCCACGAATAGCACTGACCCTGCGCCCATGGCCAGGGCGTACCAGCGCACGCGGCCAGTCTCGGTGCGGCTCAGTCCGCGATAAGAGAGTTGCGTGAGCCACGCTACGCCCGTGTAAAAGGCGTCGACGAAATCGCTCTTGTTGATCTCGGAGGCCCAGATGAAGGGCTGCACAAAAACTTTGTCGTAAATCCAGTCAAAGCCCCAATCGGCAAACCACCACTCGTGGAGCATCCGTCCGACAGGGTTCGCAACCAGCGCATCCGCCAGACTTCGCCTTTGGAGGTGGAACAGATACGAGAAATAGAGGCCGATCAAGAACAACACTGCGGCAATGCCCTCCGAGCCAATCTCTGTCAAACCGTGGGTATTGGTCTCTAGCGTCGACGGCAATGCCAGTTGCAGAAATGCAAGCAGCGGCTGTTTCAGATACCCGGCAACGATTGCTAGGAAAGCTAGAATCACGAGAGGAACCGTCATCGCATAACCTGGCCGCTTGGTTACGGGTATGCCCAGAGGACCAAAAAACACTCGGAAGATCATACGGAACGTGTACAGGGCGGTCATCAGCGCTCCGACCATCCCCGCAACCCAAAATCCCGGGTGTCCCTGTTGCGCCGACCACGCTTCCCAAATGATCAAGTCCTTACTGAAAAAGCCGGCGGTAATAAAGGGCAGGCCCGCCAGAGAGCAGCCGGCGATCAGGAATGTCCAGAAAGCCACCGGCAGTTCTTTGCGCAAACCACCCATCTTGAAGATGTTGTGCTCCTCATCTACAGCGTTGATGACCACACCGGCGCCAAGAAACAGGAGGGCCTTGAAGCACGCGTGGGTCACGAAGTGAAACATCGCCGCTTGCCACGCCCCTACGCCTAGCGCGAGAAACATGTACCCGATCTGGCTCACGGTGGAGTAGGCGAGCACGCGCTTCAGGTCGTATTGCGTGAGGGCGCTAAATCCGGCGAGCAGCATAGTGCTCGCGCCCACGACTGCCACGGCAAATCGCGCCGCCGGCGCCAATGAGAATAAAACGTGCGTGCGCGCGATTAGATAAACACCGGCAGTAACCATTGTCGCGGCATGGAGGAGCGCGCTGACTGGCGTAGGGCCGGCCATCGCATCCGGCAACCAGACTTGCAAGGGAAGTTGCGCTGATTTGCCGACCGCGCCCCCTAACAGCAGGAACGCAGCCAAGACTGCAAATGTGGATCCCGTGGCCCACTGTTCGGAAGCACGATGCATGAGATCCTGAATCTGGAGCGTACCCAGTTGCGTGAACAGAAGAAAGAGACCCAACAACATGGCAGTGTCGCCAACGCGAGTTAAGATGAATGCCTTGCGTCCGGCCCGCCCATTTGCAGGATCGCGGTACCAGAAGCCGATCAGCAGGTAGCTGCACAACCCAACGCCTTCCCACCCGAGATAGAGAAGCAGAAGATTGTTCCCCAGCAGCAGCATTAACATCGATGCGACGAACAAATTCATGTAGGCGAAGAAGCGGCCGTAGCCCTCGTCTTCCATCATGAATTCGGCCGAGTAAAGGTGAATCAGGAAGCCGACGAAAGTGACCACCAGTACCATCACCAATGACAGCGCATCCAGATACAGGCCGACCTGCGGTGTAAACCCTGCAACGCTGATCCAGGTCCAAAGGAGCTGTGTAAAAGAGCCGCCAGCAGGAGGCGCGATAAAAAATCCTGCGGCGATGAGAATCGTGACTAGTGCGGAGATCCCGATCGATCCCACACCCACCGCCGCTGTGGCTTTGCGCGAGAGACGAGAGCCAAACAGAATCAGCAACGCTGCACTCGCGAAAGGTAGTGCCGGAATTAGCCACAACAAACTGATCACGTTATCCCCTCATCTCACTCAGTTCATCGACATCCAAGGACTTGCAGCGGCGATAAATTTGCAGCACCAGGGCAAGCCCCACAGAAACTTCCGCCGCTGCCACTGCCAAAATGAACAGAAACATGACCTGACCGTCCGCCTGATGCCATCGCGATCCGGCGATCACAAATGCCAGACCCGCCGCGTTGAGCATGACCTCAAGCGACATCAGGACGAAAATTAAATTACGGCGTACGAGCAGGCTGGTCAGTCCCAGCGAGAACAAGATCCCCGCCAGCAACAACCCGTCTCTCATGGGTATCTGCGTCATGTCGAATCTCCGGTTTGTCACTCTTGCGATAGCCGAGGTGATAAGCGCCAACCAGTCCCGCCAGCAGGAGCATGGAGGCAAGTTCCACGCCGATCAGGTAAGGGCCAAAGAGTGCGATCCCAACTTGCTTCGGGTCCACCGCGCCAGTGCTCATGCCGGAAGCGTTGCCTCGCACCAGGTAAACGACCTCCATAATAAGGATGGTGGCCAAAAGCACAGGGCCCATCCAAATCCCCGGCGTGAGCCATTGTCTTTCCACTTCGGCCGTATGCGCTCCCATGTTGAGCATCATCACAACGAACACAAAAAGCACCATGATCGCGCCCGCGTAAATGATGACCTCAAGCGCGGCTACAAATGGCGCGCCGAGCGTATAAAAAACCACCGCCACTCCCAGTAGGGACACGATCATGTACAGCAGGGCGTGCACAACATTCAGCCGAGTCAGCATCAGGATTGTCGATATGACAGCCACTGCGCCCGCAATGTAAAAAGTTAGTTCCATAAATCTCTCACGGCAACAGAGAACGGACATCGACGGGCGGCGCTTCATGTGCCGCCTCGCCCTTGTCTTTTCCGCCAATCTTGACTCCCGCGACTCGCCAATAGTTGTAACCGGGATACTTGCCAGGACCGTCGATCAGCAAATCTTTCTTTTCATAAACCAAGTTCTTCCGGTGGAACTCTCCCATCTCGAAATCAGGAGTGAGCTGGATCGCGTAAGTAGGACAGGCCTCTTCGCAATAACCGCAGAAGATGCAACGTGAAAAGTTGATGCGGAAGAAATCCGGATAACGTCGCCCGTCTTTATCTTCAGTTGCCTGAAGCGCAATGCAACCGACTGGACACGCGACCGCACAGAGGTTGCAAGCCACGCAGCGCTCGCCTCCATCGGGATCGCGCGACAGAATAATTCGGCCTCGGAAACGCGGCGCAAGATTGGGCTTTTGCTCTGGATATTGGACCGTGATCCTCTTCTGGAAGGAGTGAAGAAAAACGTACCAGATCGTTCTGAGTATGCTTAGCATCTTTTAGTAACCCCACTTAAGCAATGCCGCTCCAGTCGCGAGCAAATTGGCCAGGGCCAGCGGCAGCATTACCTTCCAGCCCAAGGACATGAGTTGATCGAATCGCGGACGGGGAAGGGCCGCGCGTACCAGGACAAAGAACGAAATGAAGAAGAAAGTCTTGATCAGAAACCAGACTAATCCAGGAAGGACCGGACCCAACCAGCCACCAAAAAAGAGAACTGAAATCATGGCTGAGATCAACGTGACTCCCATGTACTCTCCCACGAAGAACATGCCAAACTTCATTCCTGAGTATTCGGAGTGATAACCGGCAACGAGTTCGCTCTCGGATTCCGGGAGATCGAACGGGATTCTGCGCGTTTCGGCAAAGCCAGCAATCAGAAATAAGACGAAGCCCGGGAACTGCGGAACCACGAACCAGATCTTCCTTTGCGCTTCGACGATTGCGGGAAGGCTAAATGATCCGGCGAGCAGGACCACCCCCATCAGTGAGAGACCCATGAAGACTTCGTAGCTCAACATCTGCGCAGCCGCTCGCAGGCCGCCAAGGAGAGCGTACTTGTTGTTGGAGGACCATCCCGCAAGCGCAACGCTGTAAACTCCCAGCGAGGACATGGCGAGAAAGAACAACAGCCCGACGTTCAGGTCGCTGACGATGATCCCCGGCGCTACGGGGAGCACTGCGAAAGACATCAGCACCGTCACAAAAACGATCGCTGGGGCCACAATGAAAACGGGTTTGTCGACGAACGGAGGAACCCAATCCTCCTTCATGAATATTTTGATCGAATCGGCCAAAACCTGGAGCAGGCCGAATGGTCCGACCCGGTTCGGTCCGTAACGGTCCTGCCACAGGGCAAGCAATCGTCGCTCAACCCAGATGAGGAAAGCCGCGATGCTCATGGCCACAATGACAATTCCGAGGATCGAAAGGATTGGGTATGGACTCGTCATTTCGGCCTCGCGATCTTTACTGATGCGATCTTTCCCCACGCGGGCAGCTTGATTCCAGCCAGTGGAGGAACTCCCGCGGACAATGCTGCAACACCTCGTGGAAGATCGGGACGGCCGCGCACCGGCAGACGGAAGTTGCCGGCGGCGCAACTGACTTCGACTTCCGTACCTTCTGCGAGATCGGCGGCAAAATCAGCGGTATTGACGGCCACGTGCGGCTTCGTCGCGAGTTCGGCAATTCCTGGCGCCGAGAGGCTTAGTTCGTCCGAGCCGAAAATGTGATACATCGGCACCAGAAGCCACTCGGCCTCACGCGGCTTAAAAGCGGTGGGAATAGCATTGAAATATTGCTGTCCGTTGGCCTGTTCGGGTTCGAGGATGCGCACACCCGCATCGCCACCCCGCAAGGGTCCGCCCAGTTCTTTCTGGTAAGTATTGACCGCAGAAATGGAGTTCCAACTCGGCGACCAGAAAAACGGAATCAGCGCTGCCGGGGGCTGGTCCGGCGTGCCTTCCATGGAGAACGACAATGGAGAATCGGGATCCTCCGGCGGCTTGGGCTCGGACACATTGATGTTCACGAGCACGGACGTGCGACCGCTTTCGCGGTGTGGAGAGCGTGGGATCTTGGCCCCAGCAATGCGAAATGCCGCCGAGGGTGCAGCGTCGCGCACTGCCGCAAGCTCGGGTAATTCTGCGGACATCACCGCAAGCACATCGTCCAGGTCATGCCACGCATCAGGCTTCAACCAACGCCAACTTGCCAAGACATCATTCTGCGGGACGAATACCTGAAAGAATCTCTGAGCGCGTCCTTCGCTGCTGACGAAAGTACCGTCGGCCTCGGCAAAGGTTCCAGCCGGCAGAACCAGTTCAGCCTTTTCGGTCGTGGGATTGGCAAGATGATCGAGGACGATTACGTGCGCTGCCTTGAGCAAGGAGTCGACTTCGGCGCTGGGCGCCCGGCGGTAGAGATCGTTTTCCAGGATGATCACGGTGTCGGCATGTCCGTCCCGAACCGCCTGGAACGCGGCGCTTAACGGGTTGCCACCAATCAGCGCCGCGCCGATGGTATTACACTCGGAAGCCGTAAAGCTGAGTGCGGCTTGCGCCGCCATCGCCACATTCGCGGCGGCTTCAATCACAGCCTTATTGGTACAGCTCGAACCGGAGATAATCAGCGGCTTCTTGGCAGTCTTGAGTGCGCGGGCGATCTCATTCGCCAGCGGGAAATCTTCTACTGCGGGCGCGCGTGAGTCGAGTGCGTGGGCCACGGCGAATCCCAGCCTGGCCAGGTCATCGGGAGCGGCATGGAACGTCGCCGTGGCGATGTCGTCCAAGCGTGTGGAATACGGTGTCGCAATGTAGAGCGGACCCTTCGCGCCCTGCATCGCGTCGCGAACGCCATAATCCATCCACAGCGGTATTTTCAACTTCTTGACGGCTTCCATCGGTTGCTGGCGCACCGATTGGCGGACCGCCAACGCCATTCTGGGCGCGACATTGGTTATGTCTTCGCCCAGGATGAAGACAGCATCACTCTCTTCGATCTCGCGCAACGTCGGCGTCCGCATGGGACCGTGACGCAAGATCTCCAGCATCTGTTTAACGAGTTCGGCTTCATCATCGGCGATGCCGGAGTGAAAGCGATCCGGGCCCACCAGAGTGCGCAGGGCAAAGTTGGATTCGAGCGACGCGCGCGGCGATCCGATCCCGATCACTTTGTCGTTCGCGACCCTGTTATGCAGATGTTGTCGCGCGAGCGCCACAGAAGTGGGCTTGCCGTTCAGCACCGGCTCGTGAAAGCGTTGTTCGCTGTTAACAAACTCATAGCCAAACCTTCCACGGTCACACAGGAAATAGCCGTTCACTTCGTGGTTATAACGATTCACGATGCGGCGTACGGTTCCATATCGTTCGCCGGCATTCACGTTGCAGCCCAGAGCGCAATGCACGCAAACTGAGGGAGCGAACTGCTGGTCCCACTTGCGGGCGTAATGGTGTTTCAGGGTCTTATCGGTGAAGACACCGGTCGGACAGATTTCGACCAGGTTGCCGCTGAACTCATTCTCCAAAACGCCGTCTTCGTGGCGGCCAAAAAAAACCTGGTCCCGCGATGCGAACGCGTTCAAATCGACGCCGCCCGCATACTCGCGGTAGTAGCGCACACAGCGATAGCACTGGATGCACCGGTTCATCTCGTGATTCACCAGCGGACCCAGGTTCTGGTTTTCAAACGTACGCTTTTCGAATTCGTAACTGCGGTAGTCGTGGCCGGCCATTACGGTCATATCCTGCAAATGACACTCGCCTCCCTCATCGCAGACCGGGCAGTCATGCGGATGGTTCAGCATGAGTCCTTCGATGATGCCGGCGCGGAAGGCGACGAGCTCGGGGTCTTCGATGGAAATACGCGCGCCTTCCGCCGCCGGCGTTAAGCAGGACATGACGATTCTTCCGTGCTCATCGTGCTCGTCTTTGAATTGTTTGACGGCGCACTGACGGCAGGCGCCCACTGACCCCAGCGCCGGATGCCAGCAGAAGTACGGCAACTTGAAACCCTGCGTGAGACAACCGTGCAGCAGGTTCTCGTCCGGGTTCATCTGGCACGGTTTGTTATCGACGTAGACGGTCGCCATTACCTATCTCCAGGGGCAGCGGTGCTCGCTGATGTGCTGTTCGAAATCATCGCGAAAATATTTCAACGCGCTCTGCAAGGGCTCCGCAGCGCCGGGCGCTAGTGCACAGAATGTGTTACCGGGATTCCACATCTTGGCTTGATGGGCGAGCTTGTCGAGATCGCCGGGCTGGCCGTGGCCTTCCTCCATGGATTTCAGAATTCGGTCTGCCCATCCCAAGCCGCTCCAGCAGGGCGTGCAGAATCCGCAGGATTCTCGCGCGAAGAAGTGCATCAAGTTCCACGTCATGCCCACGGGGCAGGTGTGGTCATCGAGTACGATCATGGTGCCAGTGCCCATGCGGCTGCCCACTTTTTCCATAGCGCTGAAATCCATGGGCGTATCCAGGTGCTCTTCGACGATGAAGTCGGTGGAGGCTCCGCCGGGGATCAAGCCGCGAAATTTAACACAATCGCGCATTCCTCCCGCACACTCTTCGAGAATCTCGCGCACGGTGGTTCCCATTGGAAGTTCCCACAGGCCGGGGCGCTTTACTTTTCCGCTGGCGCCAAATAGCTTCGTGCCTGCATCCTTCGTCCGACCCAGTTTTTGGAACCACGCAGCGCCGTTGTTGATGATGTGGGGCACGCAGCACAGCGTCTCGACGTTATTCACCACCGTGGGTTTGCCGAACAGGCCGACCACCGGAGGAAATGGCGGCTTAGATCTCGGATTGGCGCGTTTGCCCTCCAGCGCATTCAGCAGCCCAGTTTCTTCCCCACACATGTAACGGCCGCCACTGAGGTGCAGATAGAGTTCCAGGTTGTAGCCGGAACCGAAAATGTCTTTGCCTAAGTAATGGCGTTCGTAGGCTTCCGCGATGGCGCGGGCAAGCCGCTCCGCGCATAGCGTGTATTCTCCGCGCAAAAAGATGTATGCAATGTCGGCCTCAATAGCGAAGCCAGCGACCATCACGCCCTCGATAAGCTGGTGCGGATCCCTCTCCATCAATAGGCGGTCTTTGAACGTGCCCGGCTCCATCTCGTCGGCGTTCACGATCAGATAGGTCGGGTTGGGAACGTCCTTGCCACGCGGCACAAAAGACCACTTCACGCCGGTTGGAAAACCAGCGCCGCCCCGTCCGCGCAGACTCGCGTTCTTCACCTCATCGATGACGGCCGCCGGCATCATGCCGCCATTCAGAACCTTACGGATCGCCTGGTACCCGCCGGCCTGCTCGTAGCCGCGCAAGTCCACAATAGATCCGTCCGGTCGGATATTCTTGGTTAGCGGCTTTTCGGAGTTGACGTTCATTTGTACTTCTCAAGTTCCGTGTCAATTTTCTGCGGGTCCAGATCGCTATGCAGATCGCTGTCCACCATCATGGCTGGGGCGTGATCGCAGCATCCGAGGCATACGATCGGCAGCAGCGTAAAGCGATTGTCGGGCGTCGTCTCGCCAGGTTCGATACCCAGGCGCTCTTGGAGATGCTTCTGCATATGGTCAGAGCCCATGATCCAGCAACTCACGCTGTCGCAGGCCATGATCACGTGGCGCCCCACGGGCTTACGAAAAATCAAGTTATAAAATGTGGCCACGCCGTCCAGGTCAGCGGGGGACATGCCGAGGTGCCCGGCGATATCACGAAGGCTTTCATCGGAAACCCAGCCACGGTGCCGCTGCACGATCTTCAGCGCGTCAATGCAAACAGCATCGCGCTTGGGATAGTGCGCCGCTTCGGCTTCAATCTCGCTGATTTCTTCCGCCGTCAACATCTTTTCAGTTCCTCACCGGTCGATATCTGCCAGGACAAAATCCAGGCTACCCAGAATGACAATCAAGTCCGGAATCATCAGACCTCGGGACAGCACGGGCAGAGTTTGCACATGAGCAAAAGAGGGCGTCCGTATGCGCGTGCGGTACGAAACTGTGCTGCCATCGCTCACCAGGTAATAACCGTTGTTGCCTTTGGTGGCTTCGATGGCGCCGAGCGCCTCCCCCACAGGCATTACCGGCCCCCACGTCACGCTCAAGAAGTGCGTGATCAGGGTTTCAATGTCGTGCATGGTGCGGTCTTTCACCGGAGGCGTCGCCAAAGGGTGATCTGATTTGTATGGACCCTCGGGCATGTGCTTCACGCATTGCTCGATGATGCGGAGGCTTTGCCGAATCTCCTCGATACGCACTGCGGCACGGTCATAACAGTCGCCGTTCTTGCCGGTCGGAATGTCGAACTCAAACTGGTCGTATCCCGAGTAAGGTTGCCGCTTGCGGAAGTCCCATTCCAATCCACAGGCGCGGAGGTTGGCGCCGGTAACGCCCCACTCGATCGCCTCATTTACTGTGAATTCGCCGATACCTTGCGTGCGCGCTTTGAAAATCGCATTTTGCATCACTGTGCGGTCATACTCGATCAGGCGTGGCGGTAGGTACTTGATGAAATCGTGGAACATTTTCTCCCAGCCTCGGGGCAGGTCGGCGGCAACGCCGCCAATACGAAACCAGGCTGGGTGCATGCGTGCGCCAGTGACCGCTTCGACGATTTCAAATGCACGCTCCCGGTCGTTGAAGGTGAAAAAGACTGGCGACATCTGTCCAAGGTCTTGAGCAAAAGTGCCATACCAGACGAGGTGGCTGATAATACGGAACAGCTCGCACAGCATCACGCGAATGACTTGGGCGCGGGGCGGTATCGTGATGCCGGCGAGCTTCTCCACTGCCGTGAGATAAGCCAGGTTATTCATCACTCCGCCGAGGTAGTCCACGCGGTCGGTGTAAGGGATGTATGTGTGCCAGGACTGGCGCTCGCCCATCTTCTCGGCGCCGCGATGGTGGAAGCCGATCTCGGGAATGACATCGACGATTTCTTCGCCGTCGAGTTGCAACGCGAGGCGTAAGATACCGTGCGTGCCGGGATGCTGAGGGCCAAGATTGAGGAAAACAAAATCCTCGCCGTCGCGTTCGCGACTCATGCCCCATTCTTCTGGACGGAAACGAAGCGCCTCTTGCTCGGCCAGTTCCTTGTCGGGAGGCAATTCATACGGTCCCATCTCCGTGGCGCGCGCCGGATGCTCCTTGCGCAGCGGATGGCCAACCCACCTCTTCGGCATCAGCAGGCGTTGCAGATGGGGATGCCCGTCAAAAACAATCCCGAACATGTCCCACACTTCGCGCTCGTACCAATTGGCGGCGGGCCAGAGGCGCGTAATACTTGGCAAGGAAAGACGGTCCTCCGCCAGAGCTACCTTGATACGGATATATTCATTGCGCTCGAAAGAAAGGAGATGATAGACAACCGTAAAATCACTCGCCGGCTGGCCGTCGCGATGCTGCCGCATGCGCTCATCAATGGCGGAGAGGTCATACAGCATCTTGTACGGACGATCGATCCCTTCTTTGAGAAAACGGAGCAGATCGAAGACACGATCTTTCGCCACCCAAAAGGTGGGGATGCGATCGAGCGTATCCTGCGGCGCAGCGGCAGAACCAAGCCGGTCGAGAATTTCGTGGGTGATGGTGGGGGCTGCGATCATACGTCGTCAGGCTCCCTCAGCACTGTGGCTTTCTGCCGTGACGGCTGTAAAAGGTCGCGCATGGATGGAAGCGGAGCCCGCACTGTTTGTTGCGGGCCCACCAGCCAGCTCAGCGGACGCTGTTCCGTTCCTATGGCTTTCTGCAGCAACAGTAGTCCCTCCAGAAAAGCTTCGGGCCGCGGCGGGCAGCCGGGCACATAAACATCGACAGGAAGAAACTTGTCCACGCCCTGCACCACGCTATAAATGTCGTACATGCCGCCGGAGTTCGCGCAGGAGCCCATCGAAATCACCCAGCGCGGCTCCATCATCTGTTCATAAAGCCGTTGAACGATTGGCGCCATCTTCATGAAAACCGTTCCGGCAACCACCATGAGGTCCGCTTCACGAGGCGTACCGCGAATCACTTCGGCGCCGAATCGAGAGACATCAAACTTGCTAGTGATGCTGGCGGCCATCTCCACGTAACAGCACGAGAGGCCAAAGTTAAAGGGCCACACAGAATTTTTGCGCCCCCACTTGACCAGATCCTCCAGCCGAGAGAGGACTACGCTGCGGCGCACGGTTTGCTCGAACGGCTCTGCATCGGGCGTTGCGACCAACCCTGTGATGTCCGGCTTTGTGAGTGACCACTGCATCAGACGCTCCTCGAACGGCGCGGTTCCCGCGCCCAATCCAGAGCGCCAATCTTCCAGAGATAAATGAGGGCGACAGCGAGCACCGCTACGAATAACAGAACCTCGCTGTACCCGGCCCAGCCTAGCTCGCGAGCCGCAACGGCCCATGCGAAAAGGAAGACTGCTTCTAAATCAAAAACTACGAAAAACATGGCAACCAGGTAGTAGCGCACTGAAAAACGTACACGTGCGGAGCCCTCCGAAACGATGCCGCCTTCGAAAGGCTGTCCGGTAGCAGGCTCGGAGTGCCTTGGACCCAATAAGTAGGAAACAACGAGTACCGCCGCGACCAGAATCAACACGAATGCGAAATATGCAGCGAGCGGCCAAATCATAAGGACACACGCTCCTCTGAGCATTCACCGCCTGTGACCCATGCGCGTCGCCAGCTCATTTCACTTCTCTTGTTCTTCGACTTTCCGAGTAGCCTGGTGGTAGCTTTGTTTTCAGAGCAATGCATGCGCCAAAATGTGGCGTGCTTTGGGAGTCGCGAACTAATTGATTTCGTGCGAGATAACCGCCACGTGAGAGGCATAAATCATTTCGCTGCCGTGACGAATCTTTGGCAGGCGAGCCAGACTTCTGGCACTCGACGACTTTCCCGGCAGGCTCGGGCGCCAGCGACTCGAGGATGTTTTGTGGAGCGTTCTCGACGCTTTTAGGAGCTTCCCGTTTCGTTTCGAGATGTTGCAACTCTGCCATGGTCCGTCAGATATCTGTCTCTACGCTTCGAGTTTTGCCGCGCACCTCATCCAAAGATCTCTTTGCCGCCAACGCAAAAGCCTCGCCCGCTATTTGGCATTCCGTTTGCGTTCGCTTGAGATGGAGAGGGAGAGCCGCGACGAACATTCGGATCACTCGAGGATCTGACTGAGTGCATTCCTATGCGCGCCGTCGCGGCACGCGCAACGCTGGTCTGAGTTGTGGCCAAATGGAGCGAATGGTCTGAACGGCCAGAACGAGTAATTGATGAGAGATCACTTCGATGTCGTCTACCTTGCCCGGCACGGCGAAACCGCGTGGACCGTCACGGGGCAACACACAGGACTGACGGACCTGCCGCTTACTGAGCGCGGCGAGCACAACGCGCGGCGACTCGGGGAAAGGCTGATAGGGCTGACATTCGCAAAAGTACTCACCAGCCCCCTGAGCCGCGCCAAGAGGACATGTGAGCTCGCTGGCTTCGGAAATGTGGCTGAGGTCGATCCGGACCTGGACGAGTGGGACTACGGTAAATACGAGGGTCGCCTGACGGTCGACATAATGGCAGAACGTCCCGGCTGGCAATTGTTTCGCGATGGATGCCCGGGCGGCGAATCGCCGGACCAAGTGGTCGCAAGAGCTGACCGGGTAGTGAGCCGCGTGCGCGCCGTCGCTGGGGATGTTCTGCTTTTTTCCAGCGGCCATTTTCTCCGAGTCTTGGCTACACGCTGGATTCAGATCGCGCCAA
Organism: Candidatus Sulfotelmatobacter sp.; assembly: GCA_049583165.1. Taxonomy (GTDB): domain Bacteria; phylum Acidobacteriota; class Terriglobia; order Terriglobales; family Acidobacteriaceae; genus Sulfotelmatobacter. The sequence goes on from JBAUVJ010000310.1 coordinate 18,274, forward strand.
TCAGCGCCCAATCTCTCATGCTGAGCACGACGAGCCTGAGCGCACTGAGTTACGAAAACAGTCTTTCGCAGCCGGCCATTCAGCTGTGGAACGATGCCAGACACGTGCTCACGTCGAGCGAACAGGAATCCCCAGCGCTCGCGGGCGCGAGCCGCCTACCATCAACGAGGTGACAAATGAAAGCGACGCAACTGCTTCACAATGAAGGTCAGAGTTTATGGCTCGACAACATCACCCGCACCCTTCTGGACAGCGGTACTCTTCAACAATATATCGCCAATCTATCAGTCACCGGCCTCACTTCGAACCCGACCATTTTCGACCACGCCATCAGGAACAGCGCAGCGTACGACCCGGCGATCGTCGAGAAGCTACGGCGAGGGAAATCGGGCGAAGCTCTATTTTTCGAGCTGGCGATGGAGGATCTCTCGCGGGCGGCGGAACTCTTTCGGCCAATTCACGAAAAAACGAATGGCGTGGACGGGTGGGTTTCGCTGGAGGTTTCGCCGCTTCTCGCGTACGACACGGCCAGTACTCTTGCCGCAGCCAAAGAGCTGTACGACGAGGCGCCCCCAAACCTGTTCATCAAAATTCCGGGCACGAAGGAGGGTCTGCCTGCAATCGAGGAGGCCATATTTGCCGGAGTGCCGGTTAACGTCACCCTCTTGTTCTCCCGCGAACAATACCTGGCGGCAGCTGGGGCGTTCCTTCGCGGCATAGAGCGGCGCATCGATGCCGGTCTCAATCCTCAGGTCGGCTCGGTGGCATCCGTGTTCGTTAGCCGCTGGGATGTCGCTGTTGCCGGCAAAGTGCCAGAAATCCTGCAGGACCAACTTGGCATCGCCATCGCCAAGCGCATCTACAGGGCAGCCAGTACTCTTCTGAGTTCGCCGCGCTGGCAACGTGTTTACAACCTCGGCGGACGTCCGCAGCGTCTTTTGTGGGCGAGCACTGGAACCAAAGATCCCAAGGCCTCAGATATTCTCTACATCAAGGCTCTGGCTGCGCCTTTCACGGTGAACACGATGCCCGAGGCAACCTTAAAAGCTCTGGCGACTCATTCTGAATTAGGTGGGTTGCTGCCAGTGGACGGTGGAAATTGTGAGGAAGTCCTCGCGCAGTTTGGCAAAGCAGGCATCGATATCGATGCGCTGGCCGCGCAGCTGCAGACCGAGGGAGCCGAGTCCTTTGTGAAGTCGTGGAATGACTTGCTGGCCGTGATTTCTTCTAAGAGTGCCTCGCTGGACAAAGGCGTGGGTCTGAAGGCAAGCTAAAGCAAGCAACCCTCGCTGGGGAAGGCGTGAATACGACAAGGAGTACGCATATGGCAGCACAGGCAGTACCACTCACGAAGCGACCGAGGACCCGACGCACAGCCTGGAGCGGTCTGGCGTCACATTACAAGAAGGTCTCGCAACTGCACCTGCGGCAGCTTTTCGCGGACGATCCGCAGCGTGGCGAGCGCATGGCGGTCGAGGCTGTGGGCCTCTACCTCGATTACTCCAAAAACCGTGTAACTGACGAAACTCTCAAGCTTCTACTTGAACTCGCAGAAGAGTCTGGCCTGCGCGCGCGGATTGACGCCATGTTCAGCGGAGAGAAGATCAATATCACGGAGAAGCGGGCTGTGTTGCACGTTGCTCTGCGTGCTCCAAAGGAGGCTTCCATTGTCGTCGACGGAAAGAATGTGGTGCCCGAGGTCCATTCTGTGCTCGACAAAATGGCTGATTTCTCAGAGAGAGTACGGAGTGGCAACTGGAAGGGTCACACCGGTAAGCGCATTCGGAACGTCATTAACATCGGGATTGGCGGCTCTGATCTCGGCCCGGTTATGGCTTATGAAGCACTCAAGCATTACTCGCAGCGCGATATGACCTTCCGGTTCGTTTCCAACGTCGACGGAACCGATTTCGCGGAGGCGGTGCAGGCTCTCGACCCGATGGAAACTCTATTCATCGTTTCTTCAAAAACGTTTACGACGCTCGAAACAATGACCAACGCCCACTCAGCTCGCGATTGGTCTCTCGCGGGGTTGGGCGGCGACGAAAAGGCAGTCGCGAAGCATTTTGTCGCGGTGTCGACGAACGCGACGGAAGTGGCGAAGTTCGGAATCGACACGGCCAACATGTTCGAATTCTGGGATTGGGTCGGCGGTCGCTACTCGATGGATTCGGCTATCGGCCTTTCGACCATGCTCGCCATTGGGCCGGATAACTTCCGCGCGATGCTGGATGGGTTTCACCAAATGGATGAGCATTTTCGAACGACTCCTTTCAATACCAACCTGCCCGTCCTGCTGGGCCTACTGGCTGTCTGGTACAACGACTTTTTTGGCGCTCAGACTGTCGCCGTTCTGCCGTACGAGCAGTATCTGAAACGGTTTCCGGCATATTTGCAACAGTTGACGATGGAGAGCAACGGAAAGCACGTCACACTCGAGGGGAAAGCCGTCGCTCACGATACGGGGCCAATCTACTGGGGCGAGCCGGGAACGAACGGGCAACACTCGTTCTACCAGTTAATTCACCAAGGGACGCGGCTGATCCCTTGTGACTTCATTGCTTTTGCCAAGGCGCTCAATCCAATGGGGCGCCATCATGACATGCTGCTGGCCAATGTCTTTGCCCAGACTGAGGCGCTTGCGTTCGGCAAAACCCCGGAACAAGTGAAGGCCGAGGGAACGCCCGACTGGCTTGTGCCGCACCGGGTCTTCGAAGGCAATCGCCCATCGAACACAATTCTTGCCGACCAACTCACTCCCGGAATACTAGGGAAACTCGTGGCGCTGTACGAGCATTCCGTTTTCACGCAAGGTGTGCTCTGGAATATCGATTCGTTCGACCAGTGGGGTGTGGAGCTTGGCAAGGTTCTGGCGCAACGCATTATTCCGGAACTTGAGAATAACCCTCAACCCGCCCTCAACCACGACAGTTCGACCAAGACATTGATTCGCCGCTATCGCAAGCTCAAGGAGTCGCAATAACTGCGCTCAATCTTGAATCAATCGCTTTCAGTAAGGAGCTTACATGCAAATCGGAATGATCGGAATGGGAAGAATGGGCGCCAACATGGTGCGGCGACTGATTAAGAGTGGGCACGATTGCGTTGTGTTCGACCAGTCGGCAAAGGCGGTGAACGAGCTGGTCAAAGAGAATGCGATCGGATCCGCCTCTCTGCAAGACCTGGTGAGCAAGCTGGCTAAACCGCGCGCGCTGTGGCTGATGATTCCTGCCGCAGTCGTCGACGAAACCATCGCCGACCTGCTACCCCATCTGGACGCGGGCGATACCCTCATCGACGGGGGAAATTCTTATTACGTTGACGACATCCGTCGCGCCAAGGAGCTGGCAAAGAAGAAAATCCACTATGTGGACGTGGGAACGAGCGGCGGCGTCTGGGGCCTGGACCGTGGCTATTGCATGATGATCGGTGGGGAAGACGATGTCGTGCAACACCTCGACCCAATTTTGTCGACGCTCGCGCCAGGTATGGGGGACACACCGCGCACACCGGGCCGGGAGAAGCTCGAAGGCTCCGCCGAACGTGGCACGGCCGAACAAGGCTACTTACACTGCGGCCCAAACGGCGCGGGCCATTTCGTAAAGATGGTTCACAACGGAATCGAGTACGGAATCATGGCGGCCTACGCAGAAGGGTTGAGTGTGCTTCGTTCGGCCAACGTCGGAAAACAACAAGGCAAAATTGACGCAGAGACCACGCCCTTACGTGATCCCGAGCATTACCAGTACGAACTGAATCTCCGCGACATCGCCGAAGTTTGGCGGCGGGGCAGCGTGATCGCATCGTGGCTGCTGGATCTTACTGCGACGGCATTGCTCCAGGATCCCACCCTCACCAAATTTGCCGGCCGGGTGTCGGACTCCGGCGAAGGCCGCTGGACGATCAAAGCTGCGATCGACGAAGCGGTACCGGCGCCGGTTCTCACCGCCTCTCTATATGAACGCTTCAGCTCACGCGGCGAAGCGGAGTTTGCCAACAAGCTGTTGTCAGCCATGCGCTACGAGTTCGGCGGACATCTGGAAAAGCCGGCAGATAAATCAGAGGCCGCCTGAAGGAGTAGTGATTCATGACGAGTCAAGTGAGGGAAACCGTCCCATCAGATGCCTTTGTGTTCTTTGGCGCCACTGGCGACCTGGCCTACAAACAGATTTTTCCGGCGCTGCAGCGATTGGTTCTGGACAAAAACTTCAACTTGCCGATCATTGGCGTGGCCAAGGCGGGTTGGAATCTAGAGCAATTGAAGGCGCGAGCCAAGGACAGCGTGGAAAAGAACGGCGGCATAGATCCAGCCGCATTCCAACGACTGACCGGGCTTCTGCACTATGTGGACGGCGATTACCGCGAGGCCGCGACGTTCGCGAGCCTTCGCAAAGAATTGGGTCAAGCGAGTCATCCGCTCCACTATTTTGCGGTGCCGCCAAGCTTGTTTGGCACCGTGGCCGAGGGGTTGGCAAAGTCCGGCGCCGCCGCCAATGCTCGCGTCGTGGTCGAAAAGCCGTTTGGCCGCGACCTGTGTTCAGCTCAAGAACTCAGCCGAACACTCCACCAGTATTTCCCTGAAGAGAGCATCTTCCGCATCGATCATTATCTCGGCAAGGAGCCGGTGCAGAACATTCTGTACACGCGCTTTGCCAACCCTGTTTTCGAGCCTGTCTGGAACCGAACTTACATTCGCAGCATTCAGATAACGATGGCGGAGAAATTTGGCGTCGAGGACCGCGGCAAATTTTACGACGAAGCGGGCGCGACGCGCGATGTAGTGCAAAATCACATGCTGCAAGTGTTGGCCAACCTCGCTATGGATCCGCCGACGGGCGAGGATCACGAGGCGGTCCGCGATCAGAAAGCGGATCTGCTGAAGGCCGTTCGGCCCTTGAGCCCCGACTCAGTGGTGCGCGGCCAGTATCGCGGTTACCAATCAGTGCCCGGGGTCGCTCCCGGCTCTACGGTAGAAACCTTCATCGCCGTTAAGTTATTCATCGATACATGGCGATGGGCCGGCGTACCTATCTTTATTCGAGCCGGCAAAGAATTGCCAGCCACATCGACCGAAATATTTGTCGAATTCAAACGCCCGCCGCAAGAAAGCTTTGGTGAAATTGTTCCGGCCACCTCGGCCCATATGCGAATAAGAGTCAGCCCTGACATCAGCATCGGCTTGGGGGTCCGCGTCAAAGTGCCAGGGGAGAGGCTTGTGGGCCATGATATCGAACTCGGCATTACCAAACAGTCCGGCAATGATATGCCACCTTATGAAAGATTGTTGAGCGATGCAATGCACGGAATCTACGAGCTTTTCGGTCGTCAAGACTTGATCGAAGCACAGTGGCGGATCGTTCAACCCATCCTAGGTGATGTTGTTCCCGTCTACAACTACGAGCCAGGAACCTGGGGACCGGAAGAGGCGCAGCAGTTGATCGGCCCTGACGGGCCATGGATTAATCCGCAGGCTCTATAAGCCGAAATAATGAGCAGGATCTTCGCGGTTATGTAGCGAAGAAGAATGGCGAACTGTCCGAGACCGAGTTGGGACCTGAGTCCAATTTACGACGATTGACCAACGAAGGAGATGATTGAGATGAAATCCCTACGCGAATACTTGCAGCAAGCGCAACAAAGCAGCGTGGCCATCGGCCATTTTAATATTTCCGACCTCGTGGCGTTAAAAGCGGTCTTCACCGCCGCCCAGGATCTGAAGGTACCGGTGATGGTTGGCCTGTCCGAAGGCGAGCGCGCGTTTGTGGGAACTCGTCAGATCGCCGCTTTCGTGCGCAGTTTGCGCGAAGAGTACGATTTTCCCGTTTTCCTGAATGCAGACCACACTCATTCCCTCGCCAAGGCTCTGGAAGCCGCCAAAGCCGGCTTCGACTCCATCGTCTTCGATCTCTCCGCCTTGCCCTTCGAAGAAAACGTCCGCCAAACCAAACAAGCCCTCGAAGCAATGAAGGCCATCAATCCCAACATGCTGGTCGAGGGCGAAATCGGCGACATCGGCTCCGGCTCCGAAATTCACGCAACCGCGCTCGACCTCTCGAAAGGCCTTTCCACACCGGAGCAAGCCAAACAGTTCGTCGAAGGCACCGGGGTAGATATCCTCGCTCCCGCGGTTGGCAATATGCACGGCATGCTTAAGAGCATGGTCGACGGCGAAACGAAAAAGCACCTGCACATCGACAGAATCGCCGCCATCAAGCAAGCCACCGGCATATTCCTGACCCTTCACGGCGGCTCCGGCACCGACGATCAGGACTTCCGCAGAGCGATCGATGCCGGCATCGACATCGTCCACATCAACACCGAACTTCGCGTCGCCTGGCGCCGTGGCATGGAACAGGGCTTAGCCCAGCATCCAGACGAAGTTGTCCCCTACAAAATCCTTCCTACCGCCGTAGACGCAGTAAAACAAGTAGTGGCGTCACGCCTGAGGCTGTTCAACGATACACAGCGCTTCGCACAAGCAAGCTAGTTCCGGTGAGGGAAATGTATGCCGAGCAACAAAGCAGCAATCGCCATTGACGCAGGGCTCCCGGCGTCGAATCCTCTTGATGCCATTCCAGACGAAATACCATTCGATGTGCCCTATGGACCGCCGATATCACTAGACCGGGCCGAGGCAGTTATTGATGCCGCCGTGGCAGAGGCGAAGAAGCGGAATTGGAAGATGAACGTAGCCGTAGCCGATTCCGGCGGTAACTTAGTCGCCTTCCAACGGATGGACGGCGCGATGCTTGCCGCCATTCAGATTGCGCAACACAAGGCCCGAGCGGCCGCGACCTTCCGGCGCCCAACCAAGGTCTTCGAGGACGGCATCAACCTTATGCACCTCAACTATCTGCTCGCCTTCGACGGAGTCATTGCCTCTCGCGGCGGCATTCCACTGATCGAGCAGGGGGCGATAATCGGTGCGATCGGTTGTTCGGGAGGCACCGATTCCCAGGACGAGGTCGTCAGCAAGGCCGGCGCGACGGTCATTAACTAACAGCCGGCGCTGCAATGACAGGTGGCCCACTCAAGCCTGGGCCTGGCTTGAGTGGGGAATTCTATAGCTGACACATTCCGCCCGCCGCTCAATCGCATTTCTCGTGCTTCCATTCCGACTAGACCTGCACGTCTCCCTCAGCGCTGGCTGAGCAGTTTCAAATCGGGCTCCAACGTCCCGACTCTAACGTTCACAAAGAGCACGAGATTTAGGCCACGAGAAAAAATACAGAACTCTCTTGAGCAACTGGCCTAGTAGTTTTCCACGGGCCGCACCGGTTCGGGCGGAAGTGCCAACGCCGGTCGCTGTTGCAGCGCAAGCGCTGCGGGCGCAATTTCTTCCGCCGGCGGCAATGGCTGGCTAGTTTGCACCGTGCCAACTACCGTCGTCTGTATCGGACGCTCGCTGGAGAAAACCGCAAGGGCAGCTTTTCGCAAAGCGTGTTGCTCGGTTTCGATGTCTACAAATCCTTTAGGCTGGTAGGCGTTGTTCTGAATCGCAACTTTGTCAATGTCGTACTTAAGGCGTTGCGCCATCTGGTACAGAAGGTCAATCAAAAGACCCGTCTTCTTTTCCACCCAGCGGTTTAGGGCTTCACCCTCTCCGGCGTGTGAATTCAAATGATTGATATACAGCCTCCATGCATCCAACACCTTCTTATCAGGGCCGCGCGTGGCATAGAATTCCACCTCGATTGCGTTCAGCGCTTCAACGTGCGCAGGTGCCAACTGGGTTGCCCGCGTTGTCATCAGCTTTCGGAAAATAGACATTTTGCGGTCCAACTTGGCACGCCTGTCGTCCAGCCACTTCTGTACCTGCAACGCGATTATCGGGCTGGAAACAATTGCAATCACGCTGAGAATAGTCAAACGCTGGTCCAGAGTTAACATAGCGCTATAATCTGGCCAATACTAGCATGGGGAGGCCTTAAGATGGCCATTGATGGATTCTGGATTGTGCACTTCACCGGAGCAGAAATCCTTGGCACAGGCGTCGTCGTGTTCACCAACGGCAAAGTGTTTGGCGGCGAAACGGGCTTCTACTACATCGGCACTTATCAAGCCCAAGGCAAGGTGGTTAAGGCGCGGGTGATGATTCGCAATTTCGACCCTGCTATCGCGAGCGGATTTGGAATTGCCGGTGACTATGAGATGGATGTTTCGGCCACGCTTCCGGACGACAATAACATGACGGGTACGGCCATGATTACGAATCAGCCAAAGCACAACCTAGGTATCCGGTTAACGAAGAAGGCAAACCTATGACACTCACTTCTGTTTCTGCTGCCACTACGATTTTGGCCAACGCTATGAAGTTGCTGGATTCCGTAAGAGAGCAAGCGAAGGGCTCCAAAGACCTAGCGCTGAAAGAGAACATCAGCAACCTGTACAACGACCTGTTGGATTTGAAGGCCGCGCACATTCGCATCGAAGAAGAAAACGCGGAGCTACGGCGCACCATCGCTCGCGCGGCGGAAAAACCCGTGCCGAAAATAAAGCAAGTAGGCTTAGCAAATTATTACTTCGTGGGCATTGAAGGCCCTTTCTGCCAACCATGCTACAGCGTTAATGGCAGGCTAGTACCACTGGCTCCTCAAAACCGCTACGCCGGTGGCATCGGCAGAAAATGCGAAGTCTGTAACAAAGTTTTCTTTGAAACGAACGAAGTCCAACAAACATGGGTAGAGCCATTCATGGGCGGCGGCCCAGACGACTGGATGCGGTAGTGAAAACCCCACCGTTCCGCTGGAGAGGCCTGGGGCGAGAAGACTGGGGACAAAAGGCAGGACGTTTCCTGACTTCTACGTCGATTCGTAAGCGTACGAAATAGTGAACGTCCCGTCCGTCCCCGAGTTCCTGAGAACTGCGTCAATCAGGACTCAGCGCCAGCCATCCGGCTAACAAATTTCTGGTAATGACCATCAAGCTCTTGCCTAGCAACAAGCTGCTTTGTCGATCGATCACATCCCTAATTTGCTGGCGAGCCAGTAATCGACACTGAACTTTCCCGGGCCAGTGCAGATCAGCCAGATAAAGAAGAGGACGTACAGGACTTCCGGAAGGTAGAGGAAATCGTCGAGCCAGCTAAGAGGCGAAAGTCCTTTCGGCAGGGTGGAAAGCGAGTTGGTCAGGACCGCGACAGTCATGTCGATCAATAAAGCGACACAGGCCGGGCTCGAAAGAAGCCCCACGGCCACCAAGGATCCGCCAACGAACTCGACACCCGACACGAAATAAGCCGTCTGGCGAGGAAACGGAGCTTTGGCCTGAACGAGCGTTTCGTAAACAGGTTTGGTGCCGCCGGCGACAAACAATTTGTTTGCCCCGGAGATGGCGAAGAACAGCCCGATCGAAACCCGTACCAGCAGGATGGCGTATTGTTCCCAATCGCCGCTACCCAGTAGCGCAAACTGGACCAACCGTTTCCAATCCATCTCTTGCCCCTCCACCCGAAGATGTGCTGCAAATCTAAAGAGGCGCAGTCGTTCGCGAACTCTCGCGCCTTGAGGCTATGTGTCCATCCGTTCGACCCATTGAGCGCGCCATGGGGGAGCCGGGAACGGATCCGCGAAGTACTGTGTTTCCCGCGCAACTTTGTCGCCCTTGAACTCCATGATGCTCACAGTGTAGGACGGCTTGCCGTCATAGGTCAGGATGAATTCGGTGACCCAAAGATCACCGCCACCAATGATTCGTCGGACGGTGAAGCGCTTGTTGCTTGGCTGACTAGCGCGCTGGCCCTGTATATTCGCTCGACCGCGAGTTCGCTCGCCGGACTGCGGGTAGTCCAGCACCGCGTCCTCGTGATAGATGAGGTGCTCCGTTTCGAAATCGTTCGCATCGGACGCCGCCCAATGCTGATCGAGTGCCGCACGGATTTCTTGATCTCGCACTCCGGAATACGTCGCCTTCTCTTGTTGATCGTTCACTTGTTGAGCGTTCATTTTGAGCCTCGATTTTTGTGTTTCAATCCGGATCCCGTGCGGGCCGAGCGTTAACCATACGTAAATTCCGGCTTGCTCTGTCCGACCTCGATAATGTAACCGTCAGGATCGCGGATGTAGCAGAGCGTTTCGCCGTAATGGTCCTTCGGCTCCGTGATGAACTCGGCTCCTCGACTTCTCCATAATTCATAGCACGCTTGAATATCCGCAACGCGGAGATTCATAAAGCTGCTGATCTTATCCGGGTTGGGGACGCTGAGCGTTACCGACGGCTTTTCGGGGGTCGGCCCGCCTCCGACGTTGACGATGAGCCACGCATTCGCGATCTGAATGTACCCCGGCGCGCCCTTGCTGTCGCCTCCGCTCAGAATGCGACCGCCGAAGACCGTTTCGTAGAAGCGAGTGGATCGGTCGACGTCGGCGACAGTGAGAAAATATGCGACGGTGAACCCCTCCCGCGGGGGCATCTCGTAGCTTTTTTGTTCGACCTGTACGCCGCTCATTGATGTCTCGAATTCCGACGACCCCAATTCCGATAAACAGTGCTCATCCGCCGATTCTGGTTCTTTCGTATTTATACCTGGTGCCGATTAAGCCTGACGAGGAAAGGCAAAACAATTGGACCAAGGTATCGCATGATGCTTTGGTATCGTTTGCAGGCGGTTGTTCTATAAGGCCGTTATCCGTCAACTTGCCGGCAGGAGGAACCATGGGTAGTGGGCTACTTTGAATTGCTGCTCCTGAGCTAGGCCGTGGTGACTTTTCCGTCCCACTCTCCGCCAGCTGGGACGGAGGCGTGCTGATGAATCAAATTCCAGTCGCCGTTTCGCCTCTCGAAGCAATCCGTTTCGCGCACTACGAGGCGTTTCGCATGGCCCGTCTTTGTCTTTAGCACGACGCTCACTCTTTGAATCGTGCAAACGAGGCCCATGTTGCTGTTCACGACGACATCCGTTTCGAGCATGTCTATCTTGCAAGACTGGAAACTGCCGAACACCCTGTCAAAAAACTTCAGCGCAGGCTGAATCCCCCGCGAGGCAAAGGGTGGGATGTCGAACCATAAGGCATCCTCGGCCCAGTGTCGCGTGCTTTGGGCTCCGGTCATAGATTCGGTCATCTCCTTGACGATAGAAACAAGCGGTTCCTTGTCCTTCCCCTTGGTATCGCTGATTGGCTTGGCTAGCGCGTTAGACATTTTGGCGGCCGTTCCTCCCGGGGCTCTAGTCTAGCTTGATGATGGATTTCAAGGTAGCCCACTGTCGAACTATGGAACCTAGCCGACTACCGCATAGACTTTAAGTTCATGCGATTTCCGGCGCCTTTTCAACATGCTCCTCAATCTTTCGACGACTGGAAATTGGTGAACGTCCCGTCTGTCCCCAGTTTTTGTCCTGTCCCCAGTTTCCCCAGTTTTCAAAACGAAATAAGACGCCACTTGGCGTCTCATCTCGCTTCTAGGTCAGAATGGATTCGTCCCTAGCGGCGCCCTCCGCCATGTCCACCGCCTCGATATCCGGGGAGAGCATGTTCACCACCGCCTTCATGGGGAGCGGGGCCTACGTTGCCTCGGCCATCCCGTGCCTCGTTTGCGTGGAAGTGGTTGAAGCGCTGCGCTCCGCGCTCTGGCACCGGTCCAACGTAACCGTGATGAGGATCAAAGCGGTTGTCGACATGGCCGTAAAAGCCGTGAGGACCATGAAACCACGGACCCGCTCCAAGAAACACTCCGCCGACAAACCAATCGGGTCCATAGTAGCCGTAGGGAGCGCAGTCATATGGGGTGTAGTCGAAGTATCCGTAAGGGCACACGGGAGCCACCCCGATATCTACGCCGACGGAAACCTGCGCCGGCGCCACGGATGCACAGCATAGAAGGGCAGTTGCGACAACTGCGAAAGCAAGCACATTTACTTTGAACATCATTCCTCCACAATTCCTCAAGAGTTTCAGTCTGGACTGCTGAGCGCCATCATAATACTGTAAGGATTCGAGCCGCCATTTTTTTCCTGCTTGGACGCGTGGGGTTCCCGAATGCAAGTACCGGCGGGTGGCCCAGGGGCTGACCCCCTCTCCTGAACTTTCACATGATGCGGCTGCCCCACCCTTTGTCCCCGCGTTCCTCAGCAGAGACAGCGTGGCCGGGCTTTTGCCCTCGCCTCCACGATCCGGGACGGGGGTGCCCGGCTCTTGCGTTCTTTGCAATGGCGGGTAAGATGCTGTCTGTGGCGTGGCACTCCAGCAGAATCAAAATAGGCGCTGCGCGCGGCATCGTGCTCACCCCATCGGCTCCGCTCAGGGCAGGCTCATCGCCAAGAACGCGAAGAGTGGGGCCCCGCTTTCAGTGGTGCGTCCAAGAGATCGAAGGCTGGGCCAAACGCCGAGGATAACGCGACAACGATAACCCGATCACAACGTCGAAAATGAATGCACAGTGACAAGGAGAAGTCATGAACCGATTTCAGCGTCTTTGCTTGCTGGCTGGGTGCGGTATCGGCGCAGTGCTGGCGGTTGCCAAACCTCAACAGCACACGTCGATGGAGGGTGCCCGAGCCAATGCATCGCAGGCAACGATTGAGGGCTTGGTTCGCGATATCGCGTGCCCCATTCAGAACCTCGATGGGAACGCGACTCACCTCAGCATGAAGTGCGTGCTGGCATGTGTGAGGGGCGGATCGCCGCTCGTGATTCTGACCAAGGATGGTGACCTGTATCTGCCGATCTCCGACAAAATGCCGGACACCGATCAGCGGGAGAAATTGATGCCATTCGTGGGCAAGTACGTGCGGGCTAGCGGAACCGCATTTGAGCGGAAGGGGACACGCGCGATAGTAATCGCCGAGATTAAGGAAGTGAAGAGTGTGAATTTGACGATCGAGGAGAAGTAACCGGGGCTGCCGCGACCGAGAACTGGGGACGGACGGAGCGTCCCGCAGTTTCTCGACGAATGGAGATTGGTGGGTTATGCCCCCGGGAATCCGAACATCAACCACGACTGATTGGCTACCCAATGCGGATATAGCTCCGTCATCTGATCGAACAGCTCCTGGTCGGACTTCGCGGTTTTCTGCAACCGATCGAAATCCTGCAGGTAACGCTTGGTGTCCTGGATCGTCGAGGGGGAGTCGGGCGCGCTTGGCTTCTTGTGGCCGGCGACAACCATCGCCGGGTTCAGCGCGGCTAAGCGGTCTAGCGCCGCGATCCAATTCCTTCGGCTCTCGGGCGTGGTGTCGCCGACGTACATGCGGCATTGGTTGTACACCACGTCGCCAGCGACGATCAGGTTGATCGATGGAACGTGCAGAGACGTCGTATCGGCGCTATCGGTGTGGCCCTGCTCGATAATGCGCAATTCGTGGCCCTCGAGAGTAAATGTGTCGCGCTCATAGGGCTCAGGCGCAACCAACTTAGTGGGCACTTGCCCAGGAAACAACCGGCGGGCTAACCGCTGCACTGTGGGAGAGAGATAGATTTGCTGCATGGCATTCAACGCCTTGGGCGTCGCTATCGCGCGGGCGCGCGGGAAGCGGTCGAGCAGAATGCTGAGGCCATAGAAGTGGTCGAAATGGGCGTGCGTTATGTAGATAGTCTCCAGGTTGCGGTTGTGCAGAGCAACCCAATCCGCGAGAGCGTTGGCCTCAGCCACCGTCAGCATCGCGTCGACCAGCACCGCGTCGTACTCGCCGAAGATTAAAGTCGACGTGATCGGGTCAAAGCCCAGCGGTTCGCCGAAGGGCTTTGGCCGCTCGCCGACCATGGTCTTTCCCGGGGCGGTAAAAACGTTCACACTCAGCGTGTTCGACCCAGGCGTGTTCGACGCGGCAGGCGCGGTCATGCGGGAGTCTCTTTCGGTGCATTTGTGCGGTGCATTTGTGCGGTCCATTTGGTAGTCCTTTCGGTGTCAGAGCGAGTGACTAGCGCGGGATTTGGCCCAGGTAATACCCAAGGCGATTTTCAGCATCGCCCGGCTTGTGGAAGCCACGCTCCATCAGCGCTTTGATCCCATCCTGCGCAGCAGGTCGCCCGAGCGAAGCGATGCACGCATCCCACCCAGCGCCGAGCTCGACATCCGGCGGCAGGCTGGTGTTGACGAGGCGCTTGGTGTTTGCGATCGCCCATTTGTCGAACTTGGCGATCCGGGTGGCGAGCGCCTCAACGAACGCGTCCAGATCGGCGTCGGGCAGGGCACGATTCACGTAACCGTAGGCCTCGGCCTGTTCTCCCCGGATGTCTTCTGAGCTCAAGAGCACCTCGAGGGCGCGGTTTCGACCGATGAGTTGGGGCAGCCGGGCCATGGGGCCACCGCCGGCGACCATCCCTACACCCACCTCCCATTGCGAGATGATGGTTTTTTCGCGGCTGGCGAAACTCATGTCGCAGGCCAGCGTGATCTCGCTGCCGTTGCCTGTTGCGCGGCCGCGAATGAGGGCGATGGATGCGACTGGCAGCCGGGTCAGGCGCACGAGAAAATCTGGCCAGGGCGGCAAGCCTGTGGGACCGGCCGGCATCGAGGTCAGATCCTCAAGCTTGGCCGTGAAATCGGAGTGATTCAGGAAGTAGTCGTCGACCGCGCTGTCGAAGACCACGACCCTGACCTGCTCGTCGGCCTCGAGAGCGTCGATCAGTTCCTGGAACTGCCGGACCATTTCCGGGCCCATGACGTTGATCGGCGGGTTGTCGATCGTCACGCGCCAATAGGCGGGCGACCGCCTAGACAGGCGAATCTGCGCGGGTTTTGTTGCGTTCATCTTCATTTCTGCGACTTTCTTAGGTGCGTTCACAGCTGTCATCGGATTCTCCTCCGTGTTCGTTAGTCTCGGAAAGCGGTGATTGAAGCCGAGAGTGATGGTCGGCCGTTTGTAGTTCATTCATCGCAGCAAATGCACACGTGGCCAGCGACAATCTCAAGAGCGCATCGAATCAGTCCGAGATTTTCCGATCGAGAGACACAAACCAACCTGCGCCATATAGCTTCCCCATTGAGCCAGAACAAAATCAACTGCGCAATTGGAGGATGGTATCGCCCGCACTTTCGCTTAAGGCTACGATTGACTTCGTTTAACGATGAACACGGTTTTGTCATCGATCAAAGCTCCGTCGCCGCGCTCTCGGAGGTGGTTGTCTTGCCGGACCGCGTAATCCAGCAAAGCATTGCAAATGTCCCTGGCGGGCTTTCGATAGTGTTCGCGCAAGATCGCGCCAAGCTGATCGCCCACTTCTTCGTCGCTGCCGTCGTAAACGCCATCGGTATAGAGGACCAGAAAGTCTCCTGGGCTCATCAGCGTGATCTCAGCGAGATCGGACGCCGTGAACTCTCTTGGCCGACTGTCGATCGAGTAGTATCTCTGGCGATCCGGGTGGTCCGCAGGGAGTTGCAAGCCGAGCGGCATGAATTGCACCATGCGCGCTTGATCGATCTTTACCAATTTCGAATATTCCGCGGAAAACACCAGGGGAGGAGGATGCCCGAAGTTGGCAAACCGAAAATGACCGCCAGGGTGGACTTCACCATATAACATGGTCGCGATTTCGCGCGCATTCTCTTTCTCATTGATCCCCAGCGCGTTACGGGCTGTCTTCGATTGCGCCAAGCGGAGGTTGAGATTCTCGAATAGCTCGGGCGTGGTCTTTCCATATCGATCCAGCTCAGTGAGCATTAAGGCATGGAATGTGTCATGAACCGTAGATGCGATCTTGGCTGAGATGATCCCGTGTCCTTGCGCGTCTACCACCAGAACTCCCGCAGTCGAATAAAGATCATGCAGTTTTTCCGCAACTCGCTGTTGCTCCGAACTCCTCGCGAACCGGTACCACGTTTCCATCTCGGGCCGGTACCCTGGGATTCCTTTTAACCACTGCACGTGATCGTCGACGGAATTACGCACTGCGACGCCGGAAGGAAGTGGTTCGAGGAACTCCTTTGAGAGGCGTTGGGCCTGCTGAATCCGCGCAGCAATATCGTAACGTTGTTGAAAGTTGATGTATTCATACAAGTCACCGCCAACAATTCCTGCCGGGATCGAATTACCGTACATCTCGATGCCTGGAATATTCGGAATATCACCCTCAACCGGCATCAAGCGATCACGCAAGTATTCGTCGATGTTCGGAATCGTGTACGTCTTCGTCATAGCAAAGCCCGTGCGTAGTGGACTAAAGAATAGCGAGGAGCCAGCCCGCCGGCTAGGCGAGGTCCGATGCTGGCAGTTCTAGCCCGGTACTTTGGCGGTCAAATTTGTCGAATGCGAAAGTCAAGGTAAAATCTCGCTATTAAGGTGCGTAATGCGTGAAGACAAAGTCGCGAGCTTTGATTGGCTCGTGGCAAGGGAAGCAGGTTTTGAGCTTCGTCTCGCCGGCAGGTTTACCGTCTCTGTCAAATTGAGCGAACCCCCAGCCGCCCGTCGCCGCGTACTTTTTTGAGTCCTTGACCATAAACTGCAAGTACCACTCTGGGGCGGGCCCGGCGACAAAAGATTGGGCCCGGCCAAAGACTTTGTCGTTTTCCTCCGACGGGACGTACTTCCAGGCGATCCGGGCAATCACGGTGCCGTCCGGAAACGGAAGCTTGTCGTCACGATACGCCTTGATCGCTACATCGTTGCCCAGAATCGCGCGAATATCGTTGAATTCCCCTTCTTCGTGAGCCACGGAGATCAATCTCCAGTCGCGGTAGCCGGGATAGATTTTGATTCCAAAGATCGGGGCGGCGTGTCCAGATGCGAGGGCCGTGAGGGCGGCAACGCCGACCACTGCTGCGGCCACAGCCAGCAACAAAGTGATCCACTTCATAATTGTTGCTCCTTCCGAATTCCAGCGTCCCTCCCGATCAGAAATGGTCGACGTCGATGACAGCTTTGGCAAAGGCCTGCGGAGCCTCCTGCGGCAGATTGTGACCGACGCCGCCGGTGACAAGCCGGTATTCATATTTGCCGGTGAACTTTCCGCGATAGGCCGCAGCGGGCGCGTGAAGCGCACCATTCGTGTCGCCCTCCATGGTGATGGTGGGCACTGCGATCGTTGGGCCTTCGGCAAGCTTCTGTTCCAGATCGTCGTACTTCGCTTCGCCATTGGCGAAACTGAGCCGCCAACGGTAGTTGTGGATCACGATGTCGACGTGGTCGGGATTGTTGAACGACGCCGCGCTGCGTTCGAAGGTGGCGTCATCGAAGTTCCACTTCGGCGAAGAGAGTTGCCAGGTCATCTTGTTAAAGTCGTGCGTGTATTTGGCGTAGCCGGCCCGGCCGTAGTCCGTAGCGAAATAGCATTGGTACCAAAATGCGTGCTCGGCAGCCGGGGGGAGCGGCGTCTGAGCAGCTTTCCGGCTGCCGATGAGATAGCCACTGACGGAGACCAGAGCCTTGCAGCGATCGGGCCACAGAGCGGCAATGATGGCGGCTGTGCGCGCGCCCCAATCAAAGCCGCCGAGGACGGCCTTCTGGATCTTGAGAGCGTCCATAAGAGCGATGATGTCGAGAGCGACCGCAGCTTGCTCGCCGTTGCGCATGGTTGCGCTGGAAAGAAAGCTCGTCGTGCCATAGCCGCGCAGATACGGGACGATCACCCGGTAGCCCGCCGACGCCAGCAAAGGAGCGACATCGACAAAGCTGTAAATGTCGTAGGGCCACCCATGCAGAAGGATCACCGCCGGACCCGTGGCAGGGCCGGCTTCGGCGTAGCCGACATTCAGAAGGCCGGCATCGATCTGCTTTAGTGGGCCGAACGATGTGTTCGTCCCTGGCTTAATAGAAGGCAGAGCTGTCGGGTTAAGTATCTTGGTGGACTGTGCATGCCCAGAGCTGATCATGGCGAGCTCGGCGGCAGCCACTGTCATGGCGGCATTGCGCATAAAGCTACGGCGGTCCTTGTTGATTTCTCTAGACATTTTATTTCCCTTCAATTGGATTCCAAATTCGTCTTGCCTGCGTGTTCGTTCGTGAGTCCAAGCGGAGCAATTGGTTGATGGCATTGGCGATACATTGGTAACGTTCGACGAAGCGAGAGACTTTTGAAGATGTTGCGCGGCATCGCCCTAATCCGCCAGTCGAGCTGACTCTGCAATCGTAATAGCATCTATTCCTTCCGCCCGATTGAGGCCGCTTCCACACTGGCGTGCTTGTTCCACCCATGGAAAGGGGAGTAGTCGCCTGCGTTCCACGTCTCACGGAGTCCGGGTTTGCTCAGATCCCAGTCGGGGCGGATTTCGCTCGAGACGGCGCGCAGGTCGTGCCACAGATCGACGACCGACGGACGACCCCAAAACCAATAGCCGTTATAAATCCGGTAAATCACAAGGCCCGGCTTGAGCACGAGCGTGTGCGGAATCATCGGATTGTTCTCCGGGTCGGTGTACTCCTGGATGTCGAGGTCCTTTTGAACGACGCGGCCGGGATCGGAGAGAAAGGTCCACACGGCTCCGACCGATGCTCGAAACTCCTGGAGCGTGTGATGGTCGTCAGTTGAAATTGTCGCGATCTGGGTGTACGCCACGGCGATCTTCGGGTAAAACGCGGCGAGTTCTAAATGTTGCTGGTGCTCCTTTGGGCAGTAATGGCCGCGTGAGAGCGTAAGGATCAGTGGGTCGTCGCCCTGTAGCTCGCTGAGCTTGCGCAGCGTGCCCGTGTGATCGGGCAGCTCGTAGTCGGGAAAAACGGCTCCGGGTGCGATATCAGAACGCATGGTTGAGGTCCTTCGATGGGGAACGGTGGATGTCGCTCATTTTGGTAGTTTTGTGATTTCTTGCTCCGCAGCCAGGAACCGCGCGGCAGTCTCGCCAGTTCTCGTCGCATCGCCCAGTCCGCGCCTCATGTTGACCGTGCGCGGCTACCGCTCGGCGAAAGCCGTTGGCCAGATCACTCGCTGAGCTTAAGCGGCGACGAATTGCTGGCCCCCATCGATGTCGTAGGTTGCGCCCGTCAGGGCCGTGTTGGTCATGATGTGTACGGCCAGCGCGGCGACATCCGCCGGCTCCACAACCCGGCGGATGGGAAGCTTCGCTCGAAGTTGGTTGCGGCGATTTTCCAGTTCATCGCCGAGGAGTGATGCGGACAAGCCTGTGTCGACGAATCCGGCGGCGATCAGGTTCACTCGGACGGGAGCGAGCTCGAGCGCCAGGTTAGCTGTGAGCGCCGGGAGTGCGGCGGTCACTGTCGACGCGATCCCGAAGCCGACGGCTGGACGGCGGCCCCCGGTGCCGCCCATAAATACCAGCGTGCCTCCAGCTCTCACCTTGTGGGCCGCGTTCCGCGCGACGTCGAGGAAGAGCGTAAGGTGCTCATCAAGAGCGCGGCGCGCTTGTGCGAAATCTAGGTCGACGAGGCGGCCATAATGAGGCCGGCCAGCCGTCACCATCACGTGATCGATCGAGGTCGGCAGGTCACGGAAGAACTGCTCGAGCT
Source organism: Candidatus Sulfotelmatobacter sp. (assembly GCA_049583165.1). Taxonomy (GTDB): domain Bacteria; phylum Acidobacteriota; class Terriglobia; order Terriglobales; family Acidobacteriaceae; genus Sulfotelmatobacter. The sequence continues at coordinate 37,610 of JBAUVJ010000310.1, forward strand.
GTGCAGGATCCGTGGCGTCGAAGGCCATGGTGCTAAGCGCATCGACCTCGGTCCCTGCCCGCTGGAGCTGCTCGGGATTGCGACCGGTGAGGATTAGCTTTGCGCCCTCGGCGCTTGCCCGCCGGGCAGTCTCGAGCCTGATGCCGGCGCTTCCGCCGATCACGATAACGGTTTGACCCACGAGTTCCGGTTTTCGCTGAATTTGAGAGGCGGTCGTTGCAGTGCTCATAGTTGCTCCAATCGGCGGCAGGTTGATTAAGCCAGAAGCGCGACGACGAATCTATTGGACGAACGTATCGATCAATACCAAAGGATGGGCTGGAGAGCCGAGCATCGTTGTTCGACCGGATTCAACTCGGGCACCGCTCGAAAGATTCCGGCTTGGTGAGCTCCAATAGTCGGACGCTGCGACGCCGGCGCGAACCGCGAGTATTGCCCGGGCGCATCGATCCGATTGCACGCGGAGAGGTATTAATAAAGATGGACTCAGTTGCCACTTCTAGACCACCTCCGTCCCTCCAGCACTCCTCGACCTTGCCGCGAGTCTTGCCCGCGCAGCTTGCGCCGGCGTGAATGAGTAACTATTTGAAAACGAGAGGATGTGAACGGTGATGACGACGGCTGGAATCAGATAGGCGAACGTTACCCAGACCCACATCAAAGCGCCCGCGCACTCCTGATCTTGAAGTGGAGAGAAACCGAACAGGTGAGTTGAGGAGAGATAGCAGGGGTAAACGAGTCGGTTACAGAACACAAGGAAGGCTGACAGAACGTCGCAAGGTAGTGTAGCGAGGAAGAGATATAAAGCCATGAACCACTGCGGTGAGCTGGTTGCACCTGGTGAGAGCTGCACGATGGGCGACCAGAACAAAAGGCCGGCCAACAGAAAACAGATGTCCTCCACGTTGTGCGCCCAGTGGGAGCGCATGCCCAGCTGAAAAGCAGTGGGAAGATGCCACCCGATCACGACAGCCGTCCCCGCCAGCCAACACGACACCGGATGCATAAGACTGCGTCCGAGCCATCGTGTCGATAGACTGACGAGGGGCGGATTGCTCTGAATGAGGAGTTTCGGCAACCCGCACGTCACCGTAAACGCGGGGGCCCCCGCTAGAACTAGAGGAGCAGCCACCGTCATCAACAGCAGGTGTTTCATCATGTGAATCGTGAGTGACTGGTGATCGAGAGTGGCAAGCGGAGACGCGAGCGCCGCCCAAATTGAAATAAGTCCGGTCGTAAATGCGGCCAGTCGCCAACCACCGATCAGATCTGGGAAGGCCTTGCGAAGAGAAAGCCAGCCGCGCAAGTAAACGGTCTCCATCACCACCAATCCGGATGTAGTGGCGAGCGAAAAAAACGATGCCTGCATGTGTACGTGAGTCTCGGACATGACTCGGTCTAGCGTGGCGGGACCTCGCTTGCGCCCAGCGCCAGTGCTTGAGAAGCATTGCGTGCTGGTGGTTGATTCGCCGGGTGCAGCGTCTCCAGGAATGCCACAAGAGCAGTGGTCTCCGCCGGGCTTAAGTTTTTTCCGTAGGCGGGCATATTGCCGCCGCCCTGAATTACCTGGCGAATGAGTTGATCCGGGGTGAGACGCAGAGCAACCTGATCGAGCGCCGGGCCGCGCTGACCTCCTTTCTGATCCAGCGAGTGACAGTTGTGACACTGCTTGGCCTGAAACACGAGCGCGCCGCGCCGCTGCAAAGCCGTTCGACCTTGCAGATACTGCTGCGGAATCGGCTCGCTGCTCCAGGCGTTCATCACCGGGCTCCAGGGCGTGTGCAAGGCCAAATGCGTCAGAGTGCCCAGGGCGACGGCGGCCAATAGAATCGTGAGGACCGCAATCGGCCTGCGCTTCCAATGCTTCTCGCCTTCTCCCGCTACGAACGGAAGTACAAGCAGGACAATAATTCCGATCGCGGGACCAATCAGCAAGATAGGTGTCTCGGCTGATGGAGGCAGAAACGAGAGCAATGCATACAGCCACAAAAAAAAGAAATCGGGACGCGGTGAGGTCTGAATGATCGTTGGATCAGGCTGCCCGCCAGGACCGAAAGGACCAAGATAAAGTGCACAGGCGGCTATGGCG
>JBAUVJ010000311.1:0-29081 GCA_049583165.1 Candidatus Sulfotelmatobacter sp.
ACCTGCGTTCCCCAGCGTTGGTAGGTTTTCACCCACGGGTTGGATTCTGCCGGATAATAGGCGTTGCCAATACCCGCGGCGGCTCCGGCCCCGACGATCTCCGAAAGATTGACGGTGCTGCCTCCCGAGTTGGTGCGGGTGATGAACAGCCGACTTACGGCATAACCGGTGCGCTTCACTAATCCGCCTTTGGCCAACGTGTAGTATCTCGGATCTTCTTTGGTCGCCGCTGGGACGATCGCTTCCGTCATGTAGTTCTCAATGCCGCTATCGACGAAGACGTGCCAGTAGTATTTACCGAAGCCCTCGGCGCCTTGCCCAAAGGTCGGCTGCGACTTCTCGGCCATGTCGACTCCAGCGAGCACTCCCACGAAAATGAAACTGGAGTAGTCGAATGTGTCCTGGGTCGCCAACCAGAGCTCACCCTTGAAATTCAGGGGAGGCAAATGAGTGTTGGCGCTGACCGCACGGTAATTGGGTATGATCCCCAATATTCTCTTGGGCTGTTTACCAACCTGGTCATTTGGGTTAGTTGGAGTGGCAGGACTGACCTGGGGAGTGGGCGCGCTGGGCAGGGACTTTCCATCATTGCTTCGTGGTGGATCCTGGTTTTGCGCGGAGTCGTCTTGTGCACCGTCGGTAAGCAAAGAATCGGCGGTCTGCGAAACGTCGACCAGCCCCGACGGTAGCGTTGCTTTCGGGCGTGGCTCTCGCGGGCTGGATGGTTCCTGAGCTTGAAGAGACACCGCTGACAACATTCCGACCAGCGCTACCGGCATGCAAAATGATCGAATCGATTTCAAATATCCCCCACATCGATATTTTCCCATTCGGGTTCTATCTGGCGCGCTTTCAAACGATTCCTGACAGCCATCCAGCGTTGGATTGTTTGAACCTGCGTTTGGATGCACCTTGGGGCAGAAAACGAGCAGGTCCGAAATCCGGATTGGGAGGGTTACTGGGATGCCTTCTGCTGCTTTTTCTCTCGGTGGCGTTCCTGTCGTTTCTGCAAATAGCGGTGAACGTCGGGCCAAAACTCCTTGAGCTCATTCCCAAACGCGTCGAGACCCATTTGTGTTCCCCAGTCTGAGAAACTCGACGAAAAACTGCGATCGGCTGCGGGATAATAGAAATTGGAAATAGCAATCGCCGTTGCGTTGCCGGCAAACTCGGGAACGTTGAAGATATGCCCGCCAGAGTCTTTTCGAGCGACGAAAATACGGCTGATAGCATAGTCGAAGCGGTGAATGAAGGATCCCCTGCCCAGTTGAAAATAGCGAGGATCGACTTTCAGGATTGTGGGGTAAACGCCACCCACCATGACATTGCCATCTACCTGATCGGCAAAAGCAGCTCCGTATCGTTTCGCGTATCCCTCGGCTCCCTGGCCGAAGGCCGGAGAAGAATTCTCCGCCTGGCGAATGCCCGCCACAATGCCCACGACGGTAAATTCGTATGGGTCGAAGGAGCCTTTCGCTGAAATGGCAAATTTCTCTTTCCAGGAGATAGGTTTCACTTGCGATTGACTATCTACCGTCAAGTAGTTCGGCATCACGTAAAACATCCGGTCGTCCTTTTTCGGATCATCCTTCTTCTTCGAATCTGTCCGGACCGGGCTGGTTTGAGCCGGAGAATTCCGAGAGGGCGATTGGGCGGCTGGGGAAGGATCGGATGTTTGTGTTCGCGGGGCGCTTTGAGCTGTGCAAAAGGCCACAGCGGATAAGATCGACACGGTTAGTAGGCCTACACGCGCTGAAAAGGTCAGTTTCAAATTGATGATGGCTCCAACTCCAATTGATCAGCCCAGCTGATTGAGAGGTCCACGCTCTGATCGCGTCGGAAGCGAGGGAACTTCTTTCAACACTCTACCAGCTAAGATGCGGTTGGGGCGAGGAGCTCGTTCGGACCGACAGGTTTCCGTGATGCATCAGAATGCGGAGGGTAAGTTTTAGCCAGAGATCGTAGCTAACGCCAGAGTCAAGATCCTCACCACGTCCCTGCAAAGGCGCAGGGAAGAGTGGAGTACCCACTTCAAATCCGGTAAGATCGCAACCGAGACCCGGCCCAAAAGCTCCCGCTCGAGTTTTACGCTTTTCGGCAGTCTTCGCAAACGCCGTAAATCTGAAACGTGTGCCGCGTGGTCGCGTAGTTGTGGCGGCGTCCAATCTCCTGCTCCAGCAAGTCTACTTCGTGGGAGAAAAACTCCACGGAGCTGCCGCACTCGGTGCAGACCATGTGGTGATGGCTGCGGCGGTTGTACTGGTGCTCGTAACGCGCAATGCCGTCGTGAAAAGCAACTTCGCTGGCCAGTCCGCACTCGGCCAGCAATTTCAGGGTGCGATACACGGTGGTATACCCGATGCCGGCATCTTTTTTCTGCACCAGGCGGTGCAGTTCATCGGTGGAGAGATGGTCGCGGGTCTCCAGAAATGTTCGCAGAATCGTGTCTCGCTGGGCCGTCTGCTTCAGGCCCACGCGCTTGAGATGCTGGTGAAGGATTCCCTGGGCCTCTCGTACCATCTCCCGCGAGATGGATGGCTGATCATCGATGCGCTTCTGCAGCATGAAGGCTCAGGATAGCATCGGCATCTTGAAAATGAAATTCATTTTCAGAACCGGCGACCGCCCGTTCGGGCCATCCCTGCATTTGTGCCGCATGCCTCTCACGCCCTAGAATCGAATTGCTCATGAGCACCCTCATTGCGACCGGAGTTCCTACATCGCGGCGGTCAACCGGGCTGCGTATTTTCGTCTGGCTTGGTTTCATCCTGATTCTGCTGGTCGTCGGCGTGGTGGCCTACGCCTATTTTGTGACCCGCTCTGCCCTGCCGCAGTTGGATGGAAGCCTGGCGGTGAAGGGGCTTTCGGGACCGGTAAAGGTAACGCGGGACGGGCACGGGGTTCCCGCGATCGAAGCCGCGACTCTAGAGGATTTATTTTTCGCGCAGGGATATGTGACGGCGCAGGACCGGCTGTGGCAGATGGATGTGATGCGGCGTTTTGGAGCCGGGGAGCTATCCGAAATTCTGGGTGAGGACACGCTCAAGATCGACCGCGAGCAGCGCATTCTCGGACTGCGGGCCGCTGCGAAAAAATCTCTCGGCATGGCCAGCGCGCGCGACCGCTCTTATTTCGAAGCCTACGCGCGAGGGGTGAATGAATTCATCGCAACTCGTGGAAGCTCGCTTCCGATTGAGTTCCGCATTTTGAAGTACCGGCCAAAGCCGTGGCAGGCGGAAGACTCCATCGTTATCGCCAACCAGATGGTGAAGGATCTCAATTTCTACACCTTCGAAGACACCGTCGAGCGAGAGAAGATTCTGGCCAAGCTTGGACCTGAATTGACCGCCGATCTTTACGTCAATAAATCATGGCATGACCGTCCGCCGACCGTGATGCGAGCCGACATCAACGATCAGCAGAACCAGGGCGATTCCAACGATGACGAGGATGATGATAACGACGACGATTCGGGTCCAGACAATGCGGTGACGCAGCGCGGCCATGGGCTTGAAATCTGGGCGCAGCACGCTCCGGAAGCGATGAACGGATCGAATGATTGGGTCGTCTCGGGAGCGCATACCGTCACGGGCAAGCCGCTGCTCTCGAACGATATGCATCTCGGGCATCAGATGCCGAACCTCTGGTATGAGGCACATCTGAAGTCCGGCGCTCTGGATGTAGCGGGCGTGACGTTGCCGGGAATGCCGTACGTAATTGTCGGCCACAATCAGAGCGTCGCCTGGGGATTTACCAATGTTGGCCCCACCGTGGCGGACGCGTTCATCGAGAACTTTAATGCGCAGGGTGCGTATCAGACGCCGCAAGGCTGGCAGCAGCCGGAGCATCGCACCGAGGTGATTCATGTCAAAGAGAAACCTGATGTCACGGTCGATGTGAAGATCACGCGGCATGGACCGATTATCAGCGAACTGATTCCGGGTGAGTCGCGGCAGGTGGCGTTGCGCTGGACGCTTTACGACGGGCTGCACATGCCGTTTTTCGATGTCGATACGGCGCAGAACTGGGAGGAATTTCGCAAGGCGTTTTCACAGCTCGACGCGCCTGGACAGAATGTCGTTTACGCCGATGTGGACGGCAACATCGGCTATCAGACCACCGGGCATATTCCGATTCGGGCAGCCGGAGACGGTAGTCTCCCGGTCAGCGGCGCGGACGATGCTCATGAGTGGACGGGATACATTCCTTTCGACAAACTGCCGAATATTTACAATCCCGCGTCGGGCGTCATTGCCACGGCCAACGGGCGCATCACGCCAGATGACTATGCCTATTCCATCAGCACTGCGTGGGAAGCACCATGGCGGACTGCCCGTATTTACCATGTGTTGGAGTCCGGACGAAAATTCGCCGCCTCGGACATGCTGACGCTGGAGAACGATGTGCAGTCGGAAAACGATCTGTTTGCTGCGGACCGCTTTGTGTATGCCGTCGACCATGCGTCCAAGCCCTCGTACCGCGCTAAGCAAGCTGCCGACATCATGCGGAACTGGGATGGCCGCATGATAGCCAGTGCCACTGCTCCGACAATCGCTGTGCGTTCCGCCCGCGAGCTGACGCGCCTGCTCCTTGAGCCCCATTTAGGCTCCGCCCCAGCGGATCCTAAGCAGGAAGATGCAACGCTGAGTTGGAAGACCTACAGCTGGCAGATGCGAACCGTGTGGCTACAGAATGTCATGCTGCACCAGCCCAAGCGCTGGTTGCCGGAGAAATATCCCAGCTACGATGAACTGCTGACCGCCGCCGTGGAAGCCGCAGTGGACAGCGCAGATGCCCCAAAGGATCTGGCGACGTGGCATTGGGGCGCGGTCAACGCAATTGAAATTGAACATCCGGTACTGGGGGAGATTCCTCTTCTGAGCCGTTGGACCGCACCCGGCGTCAATGAGCAATCGGGCAGCGGCTATACCGTAAAGGCCGTCACCCGCCACCATGGACCGTCCGAACGATTTACCGCGAACCTTGCGGACCTCGATCAATCTACGCTGAACACGGTGACCGGGCAGGGCGGAAATTTCCTAAGCCCCTACTACATGGACCAGTGGAAAGCGTGGTATGAGGGCTCAACCTTCAAGTTGCCCTTCACGGCGCAAGCGGTGGAGAGCAGCGGCGCGCACCGGTTGGTCCTACAGCCCGCCAGATAAAAGACAAGATAAGAAAAATTAAAGAACGGCTTTCCGATCAGAAAAAGTCGACCGCCTTCGCGTCCGTGATGAAGCCTGTAACGATGATGGTTCCGGTTTCAATATATTGGTTGGGCGGCAGCAACTGATCGGTAAACAGGTCGTAGACGCGCAGGTTCCCGCCCTCGGCAACGTACTCCACATAACGGGTGGTAAAGCTTTGCAAACCGGTCACATCGCCGTTATCCGGAGGGATCACCACACTCGAGTTCGTTGTGTTGAAGATGGAGAGACATCCCCGAACTTCTCCCTGAATATTATTGACGTTACCGATGTTGGTGCAGTCCATCGAGCCAATGAAAAGCTGACCGCCATTGCCCATGTCGATGCGGTCGTGGTAGCCGTCAGTGATCACGGCAGTCCCCGTAACCGTCATCGAATTGAGATTCACCAGGTCGAGACGTCCGCAGGTTGTGGCCGCCGTAGTCTCGCCAGTACACGCGCTGTTGGTAGGAGAGTTTCCCGCCACATAGAGAGTTGAGCCGTTCAGAAATGCGATGGTCGCGCCATCGACGGGAACTGGCGCGCCGGAGAGCGAAGGCGGCGAAGTGACTAGATTCACAACCTGTACGCTGGCCTGCGTCCCCCCGCACTCGGCACCGCAGTTCAGAACGTAGGCAGTGCTGGCATCGCTGCTGACGATTGCACTTACCGGGCGGTCGAAGCCCGGCACCGCGACCGTCACCGGACTGCCGCTATTCAGCAAAGCCGGCGAGAGAACCGTCATGGAATCCGAATCGGCGCTGAAAGCTAGCAGCTGAGTTCCATTCGGATTCGAGACCACGGTTTGGGCATTGGGCACGCTGACTTGGGCCGCGATGCCGCCGGAGGCAAGATTTAGGAATATAACCGCACCCGGTGACGTTGCGTTGATGGGCGTCGAAGGGACCGCTGTGTAGCCAACGCTAGGCGTTGGAACGACCATGCTGGTGGTGGGGCCGGCAAGCTGGATGCTGCCGGTCAACGATTCCTTGGAAGTATTGACTACATCGATTTTGTTGGTCGCGATATCAAAGGCCAGCAGGGTTGACCTGTCTGGCGCGATCGCCATATATCCGGGAGACGTACCGGCACTCACTTCGCCTCGGCCTACGGTGTCGTATTGGCCGTCGATAATGATCAAGCCCCCAAATGCGGTGGGACTCGACGCGCTCTGCGAAATGAAAACCCGTTCGGTTAATTTGCTGGGCGGCTTGGCTACACTTACTCCACCGCCGCAGGAGACGAGACTTAAACCGGCCACAACCACGAGCAGAGCATGCAAAAGAGCGAATTTCTTCAAACGTCAGGCTCCTAACTACAGGAAAACCAGAGATTTATGTGCGAAATAGCGGATTATAACAGAGCCTTGCAGCGAACACTTGCGCAGCTCTGTCGCGAACTCACCTACATTCGTGCTTTACCGTCAGATGCAAGAATCCAAGTTCATCTTGTATGCTCTTTGTATATGGCGGAAGACATTCTTGCACGCATCAAGCGCTCCCCGGTGCTTTGCGATGGCGCGATGGGAACGCTGCTGTACGCCAAAGGCGTCTTCATCAACCGCTGCTACGACGAGTTGAACCTCTCCCAGCCCGATCTCATTCGCGGGGTCCATCACGAATACTTACAGGCAGGCGCCGAAATTGTTGAAACCAACACCTTCGGAGCAAATGCGTTCCGTCTGGGCCGGCACAGCCTGGCCGACAAAGTACAGGAAGTAAATAAAATGGGTGCGCGGCTTGCCCGCGAAGCCGCTAAAAGTTTCGATGTGTGGGTTGCGGGATCGGTTGGCCCGCTGGGAACAAGAATCGAGCCCCTGGGAAAAACCTCTTTCGAGGAGGCTCGCCAGGCTTTCCGCGAACAGATTGCCGCCCTGGCCGAGGGCGGAGTCGACCTGCTGATGATGGAGACCTTTGGATATCTCGAGGAACTCCATCAGGCGATGTTGGCCGCCAAAGATGTGGGCGCGAAGCTGCCTTTGGTCGTGCAGGTCACGATCGATGAAGAGGGTAACTGCCTGGACGGTTCTGATCCGGAGAACTTTACGCCTCGGCTCGAAGACTGGGGCGCGGATGTGATCGGCTGCAACTGTAGTGTGGGCCCGGTGGCCATGCTGGATGCCATCGAACGCGTGCGCGCGGTCACTTCCCTACCGCTGGCCGCCCAGCCGAACGCAGGTATTCCGCGCTCGGTAGAAGGCAGAAACATTTATCTATGCTCGCCGGAGTACATGGCGAGTTATGCGCGTAAGTTTGTCGCCGCCGGGGCGAAGATCGTCGGCGGCTGCTGTGGTACCACGCCAGACCACATCCGGGTGATGAAGTCCGCTCTTCGAGTCGGGGAAGCCAGAGGCAAGGTAGCCTCTACCCATGTAGCGGGAGGCGCAGCGCCGCCTCGGCCAGCCCCGGCGCAATCTTTGGAGGAACGATCCCCGATGGGCACGAAGTTGGCGCGCGGAGAATTTGTCACCATGGTCGAGGTGGTTCCTCCCAAGGGAACGGATATCCGCAAGGAACTGGAGGGTTCGCGCTTTCTGAAATCAGTGGGAGTGGATGCGGTCAATATTCCCGATAGCCCCAGGGCATCGGCGCGCATGAGCAATCAGGCGCTCTCCTTGCTGGTGCAGCGCGAAACCGGGATGGATGCGGTGTTGCACTATACCTGCCGAGACCGCAACGTGCTGGGGATCCAAAGCGACCTGCTGGGCGCGGCGGCCGTGGGCATCAAAAATCTGATCTGTATCACGGGCGATCCGCCGAAGATGGGCAACTACCCGGATGCGACGGCGGTGTTCGATGTGGATGCCATCGGGTTGGTGAACATCGTTCACAACTTGAACCGCGGGCTGGATCTGGGCGGAAATCCCATCGGACCGGGGACCGGCTTCGTAATTGGAGTGGGAGCAAATCCCGGCCTCACCGACCTGGACGAAGAAATCCGGCGCTTTGAATACAAAGTCGCTGCCGGAGCCGAGTATGTGGTGACCCAGCCGGTGTTCGATATCCGGCTGCTGGAGAATTTTCTGCGGCGTATCGAGCACTGTCGAATCCCCTTGGTAGCCGGAATCTGGCCACTGACCAGCGTGCGCAACGCCGAGTTCATGAAGAACGAACTCCGGGTTTCGGTACCGGACTCGATTCTGGAGCGCATGGCGCGCGCGCAGACGCCGGAAACCGCCAGAGGCGAAGGCGTTGCGATTGCGCGAGAGATGCTGGTTGCAGTGCGGCATACCGTTCAAGGAGCGCAAATCAGCGCGCCGCAGGGGCGTTACAGTTCGGCAGTGGATGTGTTGGAGGCGTTGGGAAGCACCGGCGATTCCGCCAGCGCCTGACGTTCCCTTAATGGTTAGACGGAGAGTACATTCACCGAGTGTTTACAATAAAAGACTGGACACCACACCCGCTTTGGTAGCATTACAATAGAGATGGAGCGAAAACCCGTTGGCTAAGTTCGAAGAATGCCTTCAGCGACTGGAAAAGATTGTTCAGGAGCTGGAAAAGGGCGACGTACCCTTGGAGACGTCCCTGACCCTCTTTGAAGAGGGCATGAATCTCTCTTCCGCCTGCCGCAAGGAATTGGAGCAGGCGGAGGGTAAAGTGGAAATTTTGTTGAAGAAAAACGGGAAGCTCCAGGCCGAACCGTTTGAACCTGCGGCGGAAAAAGCATCTGCCCGCAGGTAGTCCGTGCCGTCGCAGGCAGTTCATTTATAAAAACGTCTGTGGAGTAAAGGTTTCGAACCCTTCCCCGCAGCCCTAGTCCGCCGTTGTTGACGGTTTTTAAGTCAGGAGGATCTATGGGCGTTAGTGTTGTAGTTCTGGAAAACGACGCCAGGGTCGCAAAATCTCTGGCCGGTAAACTTTCTTCCCATTTTCATAACGTTCACTTGACTCGTTCGGGCGACGAGTTCCGGCACCGTGTCGCCGAGAAACGCCCCGAAGTGGTGGTTGTTGATGTGGAATCCTCTCGTCTGACGGATGTGCGCAACCTACGCAACGATTTTCCTTCGCTGCCGATCGTGTGTACGCATCGCATTGCCGACGAGAATTTGTGGATTGAAGCCATGGAAGCCGGCGCCAGTGACCTGTGCCGCTCCGATGATGTGCAGAATGTTTTGACTTCAGTGCTGCGCAGCGTGGAGACTGCAAGGGCCGCCGTGGTGTAAGCGCGTGCGCTAGGCGCAGAAACAATCCGACTCTCGAAACGAGGACGCCTTGAGGCGTCCTCGTTTGTTTCCGATTACGGAAAACCGCTTTATTTCGGCATCACGACCACTTCTTCCTTGGGTAGCGCGTCAAGCGTCGCCTTGTCGATTCCCAGATGAGCCATCACCAGCTCCGGGGGCGTGTGAGTGAGCCATTGAGAGAGCGCAAGATCCTGATAGAAACTGCTCTTGAACATTTCCAGAAATTTGAGATCGGTGTTGCCGGTGTTCTCGACGTAGTGGGGCAAAGTCTTGAGCACATAGCCTACGTCCCCCGCTTGAAAATCCATGGTGCGCGCGCGGCCTCCGGTATTAAACACAGTCATCCTTGCCGCTCCGCTGATGTAGTACTGCCATTCATCGGCATTGGGATGCCAGTGCAGTTCGCGAATTCCTCCCGGATGCACGGTGACGATCGCCGCCGCAATCGTGGTGGACACCTTAAACTTGCTGGAATCGATAATCCGCACCTCGCCACCCTTCGTGCGTATGGGCGCCGACTGTTGGGCCACGCGAAAAGCGAAGTCCTGGGTCGACAATCCCCGCGAACCGGCCGCTGCCTTCTGATCCGCGGAGAGCGCGCCCGGAACCTCGGCCTGAAAGATAAATTTTTCCCGCCTGGGCATATTCTCCAGCGCCTGCTGGGTCACGCCGAAATTTTTCGCGAGCACATCGTGGGGCGTGTGCGCCATCCAGTCGGTAAGCAATACGGTCTCGTATTCCGAAAAATTGCCGTCATCGAATACAAGAAGAAATTCGCAACCATCGGGTTTCAGGCCTTGAATGGAATGCGGAATTCCGGTGGGAAAATACCAAAGATCGCCTTCCGTTACATCGCTGACGAAGCTTTTACCCTCGGCGTCGAGACCGGTGATGCGCGCGTTTCCGTAAAGCATGAATGCCCACTCCGCGGCGGTGTGCCAGTGGAGTTCCCGTATGCCTCCCGCGGTCAACCTCATATCCACGCCGGCCATCGACTTGGAAACCGCAAGCTCGCGGACCGTCACCTCGCGCGACCATCCACCTTCCTGCATGCGCTTATGCGAAATTGCGAAAGGATATTTGAAAGTCTGAACTCCGCCTGCATCGGTGGGTGGCGGCAGGAAGGAATCCGGATTCTGCTCATCCAGCGGGGGATTGCCGGGCCCAGGAGCGCTGGCGCTGCGATCGTTCTTCGTCGGATAGGGCTTCTGATCCTGCGCTTCGGCGTCGGCGGTCGCCATCATTCCCGCAGCCATCAGCGCTGCCGATCCCACGCCTAAGAATCCGCGTCTCGAGAAATTTTCTTTCTTCGTGTCGTCACTCATATCAGTCCTTTCGGAATAGCAGAGAAACAACCTGCCGTGTCAATCGCTATGCGTTGATGCTACTGCACTGGCAAGAGGAGTCGCTACTATCGGGGCCGTTCAAATGGTCGCCTGCCTTCGTGCCGCGCCAGCTGTGCCTTGTTATACTCACTGCTCAATGCTGAAGGAAACTCTCGATCAAGGCCAGGCTCTCACGGACGCGGCACTTGACCGCCTGATTCCGTTGGAGACGCAGCCTCCTACATCCATTCACAAGGCCATGCGCCATAGTGTATTCGCCGGGGGCAAGCGGCTGCGGCCCGTGCTCTGCATCGAGGCCGGACGCATGATCGCAGGAACGTTGCCGGTGAAAATTGAAGAACTGGGCGCTGCGCTAGAGATGCTGCACACCTATTCGCTCATCCACGACGATCTCCCGGCGCTCGACAACGACGACTTGCGCCGCGGACGCCCCACATGCCACAAAGTTTTCGGAGACGCCATCGCCATCCTTGCCGGAGACGCCTTGCAGACGCAAGCCTACGAAGTGCTGGCGCGGTTGCAGTGTCCGGCAGAATCGCGTGTACGTATCATCGAACAGATTGCGCGTGGCACGGGTACCGTGGATGGCATGATCGGCGGGCAGGTCGTGGATATCGAGGCCGAGCAGACGAAGCCCACGGCTGAGATGCTGGAGTATATCCACCGCGCCAAGACCGCCGCGTTGATCACGGCCAGCCTGGTGAGCGGTGGAATTTATGCCGGAGCCAAAGATGGCGAAGTTAAAAAATTGCGGGCCTTTGGCGAGTCAATCGGTCTGGCCTTTCAAATTGTCGACGACGTCCTCGATGTGACCCAAACTTCCGAGCAGCTCGGTAAAACCGCCGGCAAAGATACCGCCTCGCAAAAGGCCACTTATCCCGCGTTGTTCGGGATTGAAGAATCCGTGCGGAAAGCAGATGCGCTGGTGGGCGCTGCGTTTGCCGAAGTGGACGGTTTCGGCGAACGGGCGGAAACACTGAAGGCGTTAGCGCGGTATCTCGTGGAACGGAAAAAGTGACCTGATCGTTTCGCGTAGACTGTCATCAGGCAGGAGGAGTCATGGGTATTCGAGATGAACTTCACTCGCTGCTTGATCAGCTTCCCGAAGACCAGCTCCAACCCGCACGGGCGTTTCTGAATGGTCTATTGAGGCCGCACTTACAACGCCCTGAAATCGGGCAGGCGCTTGACCGTGGGAGGGAATTTCGAAAACAGGTCGAGCAACGGTATAGGGAAACTCGCAAGCCCGGTACGATCTCGGGAATGAGCGGAGGCGGAGGCTTATCCCCTAAAGACGACGGAACGACATACGGACGAAACGCGTTTCATTACTGGGACGACAAGGCTCTCGTCCATCAAACGCTGCAATTTTTTACCAGCCAGGAGCTTGAGATGATGGAACGGATATCTTGCTCTGCCAATGGGGAGACTTTGACGTACGAGCAGGAGCTGTCAAGCGGCGGGCGTACGGTTCGCAATAGAGCCGAGTTTCCATTTATGGTGCGCCAAAATGTCGTGCTGGATCAAGGGAAAATCGACTGATATGCCCTCGACTTCCCTCGATATTCTGGCGATCGCCGCTCATCGCGACGACGTCGAACAGACCTGCGGTGGGACTCTGCTGAAAGCCGCGCAACGCGGCCAGCGCACCGGCATTCTCGATCTCACTCAGGGCGAAATGGGTACGCGCGGCAGCGCCGAGGATCGCGCCCGCGAAGCGGCCGATGCGGCAACAATTCTCGGTGCAGGTTGGCGGCGGGCGCTGGATATCCCCGACGGCCGTGTGGAAAATACCTGGGAGAACCGGCTGAAAGTTGCGAACGTAATCCGCGAAACACGCCCACGCGTGGTGATTCTGCCTTACTGGAAGGGACGGCATCCGGATCACTACACCTGCTCCGTGTTGGGATACGAAGCCTGCTTTCTCGCGGGATTGTCCAAGCTGGATAGCAGCGCCGCGGTCCCTTCGGCAAGCTCAGGGGAAGCTCCAGCGGCAGCGGGCGCGACCAAGCTCGCGCCGCATCGTCCGTTCAAAATAATTTACGCGACGCTTTACTATGACGTACGGCCAACCTTTGTCGTCGATATCAGCTCGCAATTCGAGCAGAAGTTTGCATCGATCATGGCCTACAAGTCCCAGTTCAGCGACCAGGAAGCAGGTAAAGACCTTTTCCCTGCCCAGGACGAAATTCACGCGCGGGTGGAATCGATGGCGCGGTATTACGGTTCGTTAGGCGGCGTAACCTATGCCGAACCGTTCCTGCAAAAAGAAGTCTGGCTGATAGAGCATCTATTGGCGCTTCCCGTGAAGTCGATTTAGTTCTTCTACTTCTTCAGCGCAACCGCCAATCCGTCGCGAATGGGCAGGATCGTAGTAAAGAAATCTCCCGATTCGTAAAGCTTGCGGTTGAACTCAATGATCGCCTTCGTTGGTCCTTCCTTGGGGTTTTTCTGTGCTACCCGGCCGCTCCACAAAACATTGTCCGTGATGAACAATCCACCCTTTCGCAGGCGTGGCGCCACCAGTCGCAGCACGCGGGGATAATCTTCCTTGTCGACATCGTTGAAGATGATATCGAACTCCTGCTTCTGCTCGGAAAGAAATTCCAGCGCGTCGCCAGTGTGGAGCGAGATGCGATCTTTCACCCCGGCACGGTCGAAGTAGCCGCGGGCGCGCTCGGCATTCTTAGGATCGCCATCGGTGTAGATGACGCGTCCTTTTTCCCCTACCGCCCGCGCCCACCAAACGGTTGAGTATCCGATAGCCGAACCCAACTCGAACACCGTCTTGGCGTTTATGGTCAAGGCAAGTTGCTGGAGCACGCGCGCCACCGCCGGGCCAACGATGGGCACGTCGTGCTTGCCCGCGTACTCTTCCATCTCCGCCAGCACCTCGTCACGCTTGGGAAGCATGGAATAGAGATAATCGTCAACCGGACCGGCGGTAGTGAAGTTGTAATGCCGCCAATTCGGTCTCTTTTCTTTTTTCGCTTTCTTTGCAGGCACGCGGTCACCTCGGATTTGCGAATGTGCTACTGGTTGCGGGTTTTCAGTCGCGGACAGGTACGCCAGGTTTCATCGTCACAATTTCCATCCCGGTTACCAGCTTCTTCAATTCAGCAGGACTTCCCGTCAACACCGGGAACGTGCCGAAGTGCATGGGGATTACGATTTTTGGTTTGAGCAGATTGCAAGCGTAAGCCGCCTCGCGCGGTCCCATGGTGTAGTGGTCGCCGATCGGCAGCATGACGATTTCAGGTGCGTAAAGTTCGCGAATAATCGCCATATCGCCGAATACGTTAGTGTCGCCAGCGTGGTAAATCTTGACACCATTTTCGAATTCGATCACGTATCCGCAGGCTTCGCCGCCATAAATGATCTGGTCGCCATCCTGAATGCCGCAGGAGTGGTCGGCGTGCACCATGGTGATTTTGATATCGCCAATTTTCTGCGTGCCGCCCTTATTCATCTCGGAGGTTTTCTTGGCTCCTTTTTTCTCCAGCCATCTGCACATTTCAGGAATGCCAATAACCTGCGGATTGTGCTCTTTGATGATCTCCACGGCATCGCCAATGTGGTCGCCATGACCGTGCGTGACCAGAAGAGTATCGAGTTTTTTCACCTTCTTATCTGCCGAAGGGCAAGCAGGATTGTTGATGATCCACGGATCGATGATGACGGTTTGGCCGCCGGGGGTTTCGATGCGAAACGTCGCGTGGCCCAGCCACGTGAGATGAATGCCTTTCAAATTCATGAACGAGCTCCGGTTCGCTGCCCTGGCATGATCGACTTACTCGTCAACCGACGCACAGCGTGGGCAGCGGCTGAACTTTAGTTTAATATGAAACGCCATGACCGAACTCAAGGTGCTAATTTCCCGCGATCAAATTACAAAACGAGTCGCCGAACTGGGTGCCGATATCACGCGTGACTTCGCGGGACAACCGGTAATTCTGGTCGGCGTATTGAAAGGTTCGGCAATTTTTCTCGCCGATCTGGCGCGGCAGATAGCCCTGGACGCAACTTTCGATTTTGTCGGCGTCTCCAGCTATGGAAATCGCCCCAGCCCGACGCAGGAACTCAAGAGCGGATGGGACTCCACCGGTGAAGTGAAGTTGACGAAGGACGTCGATCAAACCATGAAAGACAAAAACGTAATCGTCGTGGAAGATATTCTGGATACCGGATTGACGCTTACTGTTCTGAAGAAGCTACTACTGGCCCACCAACCCAAATCACTCAAGATCGCCGCTCTTCTGGACAAGCCCTCCCGCCGCAAGCTGCCTCTGATCGGCGACTACGTCGGATTCACAATTCCCGATGAATTCGTCGTGGGCTACGGCCTCGATTATGCCGAGCGCTATCGAAACCTGGCCGACATCTGCATCGTGCCGCGAGAATAGAGCCAGCACCGAGTAGCAGGTACCGAGAACGCTTCCCTGATTTTAGTGCGGAGGCCCTGCTTTGCACTCGGTACTCGAAACTCGCAACTAGGCACTCGGGGCACGGCTGCTATCATAGAAAAAACCATGGGGACTGTTCTGAGCGAGCCTGAAAGTCATTTGCCGGTTGAGCCGTTGTTGCTGGAAGTTGCCGATGTGTTGGCGACATCGCTCGATCTGGATACCACTCTGCGCAGGGTCGCCGAAGTGGTGCGGAAGGTCATCGATTATGAGATCTTCGCCATCCTGCTTCTGAACGAGACCACGCAGGAGTTACGTTTCCGCTTTCAGGTTGGATACCCTCCGGATTTCACCGAACGAGCGCGGGTCAAAGTGGGCGAAGGAGTAACCGGACAGGCAGCGCAGTTGAGGAAGGCGATCCTGGTGGACGATGTCACGAAGGATCCAAGTTACATCGCGGCTGTTCCCAATGTGCGCTCGGAACTGGCCGTGCCGCTGATCCGCAAGAGTCGCGTGATTGGTGTGATCGATCTGGAAGCCAAGAACCCCGGGTATTTCACGGAAGAACATAGCCGGCTTCTGACTCTGGTGGGTTCGCGGATCGCGGGCGGCATTGAGAACGCCCAACTCTATACGCGCACCACGCGGCAGGCTCGCATTCTGTTATTGCTCAATGAAATTGCGCGCGAACTGTCGTCCATTTTGAATCTGGACGAACTACTGAACCGGGTCGCGGAACTTCTGCGCAAGCTGATCGATTATCAGATCTTCAGCATTCTGTTGCTGGATTCTTCCGGCGAAAAGCTGCAACACCGTTTCTCGTTGCGCTTCAACGAAAATATTCATCTGAAGCGCGAGGTTACGTTCGGACACGGCGTGGTCGGCTATGCGGCGCAAAACAAAGAAGCGGTTCTGGTGCCTGATGTTCGTAACGATCCCCGCTACATTGAAGCCAATCCGGAGACGCGCTCGGAACTGGCGGTGCCGCTCATTTACAAGGACAACGTCATCGGGGTGCTTGATTTAGAGCACACGCGGCGTGGTTTTTTCACCGACGAGCATCGCCGCACCATGATAACGCTCGCGGCCCAGGTTGCCATCGCGATTGAAAACGCGCGCCTTTATGAGGAGATCGCGCGGCAGGAGCGCCGTTTGGAGCGGGATTTGGCGCTCGCCCGGGAGTTGCAAATGCGGTTGCTGCCGCAAACTCTTCCCAAGCTGGCAAATCTGGAGCTCGCGGCAAAATTTATTCCCGCGCGTGCCATCGGCGGAGATCTATACGACTTTATTCCTTACTCGCTCTCGCGCCTTGGTATTGTCATTGGGGATGTGAGCGGCAAGGGAGCGCCTGCGGCGATTTACGCCGCCCTGGTCAGCGGAATTCTTCGCTCTCATGCGCCGATCGAACCGGGTCCAGCCGAGATGCTGAGAGCCGTGAATCTATCTCTCGCCGAGCGCCGCATCGAGGCACAATTCGTTTCCCTCATCTATGCGGTGTGGGACGACGCACATCGAACGCTGGTAGTGGCGAACTCGGGCTTGCCTCGTCCGATTCATGTCCACGCTGGAAAAAATAATGTGATCGAAGCTACCGGTCTGCCGCTCGGGCTTTTTGACGATGCCGATTACGATGAGTTTCGTTTCAAAATGAAGCCCGGAGATATTTTTGTTTTCTTTAGCGACGGCATTCTGGACGCTCGTAACCGCCGCGGCGAATTATTTGGCCGGGGACGCGTGGAACAACTGGTCGCAGGGTGCGCCGGCAAGTCGGCGGACTGTGTAGTCAATACTTTATTTAAGGCCGTCGCCGAGTATTCCGCCGGGGCGGAGCCGTTCGATGACCAGACTGTGGTGGCCATCAAGGTCAAGGACAGTGCGACTCCGATCTTCACAAAGCGAAAATGAAACGGCCCCGCGAAATTACTAATACTGAGCGGCCACCGGGGTTTATTTTTCGCGAGGGCCATACTGGATTGTTTCACCGTGCATCGGCATTTGGGCTGTATTGCGAGGGAGTTCCTCTGGCCAAGCTTGCGGAGCGTTACGGAACGCCTCTTTACGTTTATTCGGCAAGCGCAATCCTGGAGCGGCTGGCAGCGTTTGAGGGCGCCTTCCACTATTTTCCTCACATCATCTGCTACTCCGTTAAGTCCAATTCCAACTTGAGTATCTTGCGGCTGTTGGGGCGGAAGGGTTGCGGCTTCGACGTGGTTTCCGGTGGCGAACTGGAACGCGTGTTGGTCGCCGACCGCAAGGCGGCGAAAAAAGTTGTCTTCTCGGGCGTGGGGAAATCTCGCGATGAGATCATCGCCACCCTGAAAGCCGGCATCCTGCTGTTCAATGTCGAGAGCGAATCAGAATTGTGGGCATTAGCGGAATGTGCGACGCAGTGCCGGACGGTTGCGCGGGTGGCTCTCCGGGTGAATCCCGACGTCGCGGCCGATACGCATCCCTATATTTCCACGGGCTTGCGCAAGCATAAATTCGGCGTGCCAATCCGAAGCGCCCGCGAACTTTACGCCAAGGCCTCCGGCGCGAGATACGTGAAAGTTGCGGGCGTCAGCGTTCATATCGGCTCGCAGATCACCGAAGTTGCGCCCTTCGCGGAAGCTGTCGATCGAGTGGCTGCCGTTGTTCGCCAGCTTCGCACGGACGGACACACCATCGACTTTGTCGACATCGGGGGCGGACTCGGTATTGATTATCAGCAACCGGGGCTGGTATTTTCCGATCAGGTTGCGCGTTACGCTAAGGCAGTCACAACTCCGTTGCGCGGGCTGAATGTACGCCTACTCCTCGAACCGGGGCGTTCGATCATCGGTCCCGCCGGCGCTTTGCTCACCCAGGTTATTTACAGAAAAGAAAACGATGGCAAACGCTTTCTGGTTGTGGATGCGGCGATGAACGATCTGATTCGGCCGGCACTTTATGGGGCTTATCACGAAATCGTTCCGGTTAATCAGACAGGAAAATATTCGAGCAAGAGAGAGACGACGGATGTCGTCGGTCCGGTTTGCGAATCTGGCGATTTTTTCGCTCGCGATCGGGAACTACCGCGCGTGGAAGAGGGCGCTTTGCTTGCCATTCTTGATGCTGGCGCTTATGGAATGGCGTTGGCGTCGAACTATAACTCGCGTCCGAGGCCCGCGGAGATACTGGTTCGCGGGAAGTCGGCAAAAATAATTCGTCGGCGGGAAGAGATCCAGGAACTTTACGCGGCAGAGTTGTAACGACGACGTCGTCATCAGAAGCTATCTTTCTCCCCACTTCAACTTCGTACGCAGCACGTGAAAAAAATCATGCTCCGTGCGAAACAAGCTGACGCTATGTTCTGAGCGGCGGCATCGAACCCTGTCTCCATCGCACAGATCAAGGCCGGGCTGGCCATCCAGACTGAGGTAGGCGACTTCCTCGTCACTGCGGAGCAGAAGTTCCACGACTGCCGAATCCGGCACAACTAGCGGGCGATGAGTGAGCGAGTGCGGCGCCACCGGTGTGATTACGAAAGCATTGACCGTCGGCATCAATACAGGGCCGCCGGCGGAGAGTGAGTAAGCAGTGGAACCCGTAGGCGTGGCCACAATCATTCCATCCGCCCGGTAGCTGGAGACGAAGTTCGTATCGACGAAGAGATCGTAGTTGTTCAGCCGCGCCAGGGCCGTCTTATTAACCACGGCGTCGTTGAAGACCAGATAACTGCCCAAGGTCTGTTCGCCACGTAACAAGTCGCACTGCATCAAACAACGCTGTTCCACGGCGGCGCGCCCTTGGACAATCTGATCGAGCATGGGGAAGAGCGAAGACAGCGGCACATCCGTAAGAAAGCCCAGCGAACCCAGGTTCACGCCCAGCAGCGGCGCATCAATTGGCGCCGTGGCTCGCGCCGCAGAGAGCAAAGTTCCGTCGCCGCCCAGCACCACAACCAGATCCAGCGATCGCGAGGACATCTCCGCGCGCGGAACTGCCTCTTCTCCGTTGGAGTATTTAGCGGTCTCCGGATCAACGATAACGTTGTAACCGTGCGCGTGCAGGTATACCAGTAGCTCCGGGACGGTGCGAGCGACCTCTGAACGCGCCGGACGCGAGATGACGGCCGCAAGTTTCGAATGGACGGATGAAGGCGACATTCCCATGATGAAAGCGAGAAAGAAAGATTGTACAGAATTCAGCGGAAAATCTTTAGGAGACAGGCCGAGGGAGCTAGAAGACTCCCCGCAGGAGAAATTCGCGGTTCCCTTCCGCGCCGAGGATCGGCGAATCGATTACCTCCGGCTCGGTACCGCCAACATCCAACAGATTTCGCTTCACCTTTTCGACGCAAGCCAGTTGAGCGGCCTCATCGCGCACGATGCCGCCCTTGCCAACGAATTCCCTTCCCGCTTCGAACTGCGGTTTGACCAGGACGATCAACTGCCGGTCGCCGCGTTTTTCCGAAACCGGGGGGAAAGCGGCGCTGACTGCGGGAGGAATAACCAGAGTCGCGGAAATAAACGCTACATCGACCGCAATAAGATCAACCGTTTCACCGACGATCTCTCTCGTCAGAAAGCGCGCGTTGGTCTTCTCCAGAAGTCGAACCCGAGGATCCTGGCGAAGCTTGAAATCCATCTGCCCATAACCGGCGTCAATTGCAATTACGCGAGCGGCGGTGTGCTGCAGCAGGCAATCGGTAAAGCCGCCGGTGGAGGCGCCGACATCCAGACAAACTTTGCCGCTGACGTTGATATTCCAATGTTCGAGAGCGCGTTCAAGCTTCAGGCCGCCGCGCCCAACATATTTGAGATCCTCGCCGAGCAAGCGCACTTCAGCGTCCAATACAACTTGCACTCCAGCTTTGTCGAGCTTCTGCTCGTTGACCAAAACTTTTCCAGCGATGATTAGAGCCTGCGCGCGCTCCCGCGATGCGGCGAGTCCGCGATCGACCAGAAGTTTGTCCAATCTCAGCTTCACTGGAGCTCCGCGCTGGAAGCGGCGATCGGCGAGACGACGCATTGCAGACACCGCACGAAAGTGCCAGCCCTCGCTCCGGTGCAAAATGCTGAACCGTCTCTCGCTGAATCACTTACAAAGATAGTGCTAGCCTTTTCCACAGTATTTTCCACGGTTGTGTTGAAAACTTTTTTTGAACTGAGTAACGAATGGAAATGATGAATAGAAAATTATGACATGAGAAAAAACAAGAGCCGCCCCGAAGAGCGGCTCTAAAATCCTGCGCCGGAAATCAGCCAGCCACTTCTTCCAGCAACTTCTGGTCGATGTCGAAGTTGGAGTGTACATTCTGCACATCATCCTGATCTTCAAGCGCTTCCATCAACCGGATCATGGTGTTGGCTGCCTGGCCTTCCAGCTTGATGTAATTCTGAGGAATCATGGCCACGCTCGACGATGCTGGCTCAATCCCGGCCTTCTTTACGGCTTCCAGCACCACCTCGAAAGCTGAAGGCTCAGTCAGGATTTCCCAATTCTCGCCGTCGTCATTCAGATCTTCGCCGCCGGCTTCGAGAACGATATTCATCAGATCGTCCTCCTTGGCCGCGCTTTTTGGAATGACGATGTCGCCCTTTTTGTGGAACATCCAGGAAACGGCGCCGGCTTCGGCCATGTTGCCGCCATTCTTGCCAAAGCAGTGGCGTATTTCACTTACGGTGCGGTTGCGATTGTCGGTGTTGATGTCCAACAGAACCGCTACTCCGCCCGGACCGTAGCCCTCGAGAGAAAATTCCTCGTAGGTGGCTCCGGGAAGTTCGCCAGTGCCGCGCTGAATCGCGCGCTTGATGTTATCGGCCGGCATATTCTCAGCCTTAGCCGCGACAATGGCGCCGCGCAGGCGCGGGTTGGAATCAGGATCGCCGCCGCCATTCTTCGCGGCGATGCTGATTTCCTTGATGAGACGGGTAAAAATCTTGCCGCGCTTGGCGTCGAGCGCACCCTTTTTATGCTTGATTGTGGCCCATTTTGAATGGCCAGACATGGCTAGACCTCGTATCTATTATTTCGTTTTAACGCGGGATTCGCCCGTAGAAAGCACACAGGTTGCCTCGATAAGGATGCAGGCGAACAGAGATTATAGCATGATGCGATCCGGAGAGCGACGGGAAATCCGTCACAGGAGCAT
This sequence comes from Candidatus Sulfotelmatobacter sp., assembly GCA_049583165.1. Classification (GTDB taxonomy): domain Bacteria; phylum Acidobacteriota; class Terriglobia; order Terriglobales; family Acidobacteriaceae; genus Sulfotelmatobacter. The sequence continues at coordinate 21,234 of JBAUVJ010000311.1, forward strand.
GCTGTAAGTCAGAGGGGAACATTCACCTGCCGCCACCCTCGGGGGAAGCACCGCCTTAGTGGGTCATTGACGGCGGTGCAGGTGCACCCCTAACATACTGCGGGGCAATTGTTCCGCATGAAAGACCGGGTCATAGGTCATTATCGGGTCCTGGAAAGAATTGGGGCCGGGGCGATGGGCGAAGTCTACCGGGCCCGCGACGAGAGGTTGGGCCGCGACGTTGCTCTGAAACTCATTCGTCCCAGTTCCAGCGGGAATGCCGATCATCTTCGCCGCTTCGAACTGGAAGCCCGCGCGGCGGCTGCGCTCAATCATCCCAACATCGTCGCCATTTATGATGTCGGTTTTGACGACGGATCTCCATACATTGTTTGCGAACTGTTACACGGCAAGACGTTGCGCACGCGGCTCTCGGAAGGCGCTTTGCCTCCCAGTCAAGCTGTCGACTACTCCCTGCAAATCGTGCAAGGCCTGATTGCGGCTCACGACCATCGCATCATTCATCGGGATCTGAAGCCCGAAAATTTGTTTGTGACTACCGATGGCCGGGTCAAGATTCTCGATTTTGGCGTGGCCAAGCTGCAATCTACACCACAAGAATCCGATCGAACCGTGGAAGATCTCACCACGGTGACCAAGAGCGGCGCGGTAATCGGCACGGTCGCTTATATGTCTCCCGAGCAACTGCGGAGTAAGGCTGTTGATCATCGCAGCGATCTCTTCAGCGTGGGTGCGATTCTTTACGAAATGGTGGCGGCCCGGCGAGCCTTCCGCGGCGAAACCGAAGTCGACACCATCACAGCCGTTCTGCGCGAAGATGCTCCGGAGATTGGTCTGGAGCAGGCGCAAATTCCCTTGCCATTCCGCCAGATCGTACGCCATTGCCTGGAGAAGCAACCCGAAAAGCGCTTTCAATCAGCTCGCGATCTTGGATTCGCTTTGGAGACCCTGGCCGGTGCCTCGGGCAAGCGGGCAAATCTTAAGGGTCCGCCAAAGTTGCAAGCCAAGTTACTGCCCTGGGCTATCGCAGGGCTGCTTCTGGTCGCGACCCTTGTGCTGGCGACGCGCCAGACACCGCAGGCCAATCTAGCACTCGAATATCAGCGCCTCACCTTTGACGAGGGCACCCTCTATTCAGCGCGTTTTACGCCCGACTTTCGCTCGGTGATCTACGGCGCAGCGTGGAACGGCAAGCCGCTGCAACTTTTCTCGACCATTGGCGACTCGCACCTCACTCAACCGCTGAACCTCACAGACGCGAACTTACTGGCCATTTCTAAATCCGGCGAATTGGCGCTGGTGCTGCACGGTGCGCACGGGCCGCATCTTGAGATTCAGCAGGGCACGTTGGCGCGTGCGCCCCTAGCCGGAGGTTCTCCACGCGAACTACTGGAGGACGTGCGCTGGGCGGATTGGGGACCGGACGGTGAACTGGCTGTGGTTCACTATGCCGATGGACGTTACCGGATTGAATATCCGCTCGGTCACGTCTTGTATCAAAGCGATGCCTGGATCAGTCACGTCCGTTTTTCTCCGCAGGGCGACAAGATTGCGTTCATAAGCCATCTATCAATGGGGGACGACCGCGGCGTTGTCTGCCTCATGGATCTGGACGGACAGGTCAAAACCCTGACCAAGAAATGGGACTCAGCGGACGGGCTGGGCTGGAAAGCCGACGGCAAAGAAATCTGGTTTACAGCCGCTGAAAATGGCTACACCCGTAGCTTGTTTGCCGTAGATACCACGGGACAACTTCGAACCGTCCTAAGAATTCCGGCGGGGTTGACATTGCAGGACATGGCGCCGGACGGCCGCGTGCTGGTGAGCCTGGACATCGAACGCCTGGCCATGGCAACTTCGGCGCGCACTGGCGAAGCCGTAAACATTTCCTGGCATGATTGGGATGTCGCGAAAGACATCTCGAACGATGGGCAGTCGGTATTGTTCGAGGATGCCAGCGAAGCCGCGCCCCCCAACTATTCGGTGGCCATTCGTAGAATCGATGGAACGCCGCCCATCCAACTGGGCGAAGGCAGTGCAGGTGGGCTTTCGCCGGACGGCAAATGGGCGATCGCCATTATCGCCGGCAGTCCCGGGCGAATCATGTTATACCCTATCGGCCCCGGCCAGCCGCGCGCGATTCCGGTCAGTGGCCTGGAACGAATTCATAACGGGTCTTCCCGCTTTCTGGCGGACGGAAAGCGGATCACGATCAATGGCAATCGGAGCGGTCACGGAGTGCGCTGCTATCTCGTCGATTTGGATGGGGGCAAGCTGACCCCGATCACGCCCGAAGGAACTAGCTGTGGACTGGTTTCACCCAGTGGCCAATACATTCTTGCCAAGAACGGCCGGACAGACGCGCTCTATCCCATTGCCGGAGGCGCTCCGCGTGTCATTCCCAACCTTGAGCCCGGATTCACTCCTCTCCAGTGGTCGGAGGATAACTCAGCCGTCTACGGATACCGGCCTGGGGAGGTGCCATCCAACGTTTACGAGGTTAATTTGGTTACGGGCGAAAAAACGTTGGTTCAGGTTTTACAGCCAAGAACCTCCGTTGGCGTAGTTTTGATCGCTCCGATCGTCGTTACTCGCGATGCTTCGCGTTTCGCTTATAGCTACTATGAGGTCAATTCCGTGCTTTATGAACTTTCCGGTCTGCGCTAAACCGCTTGTGTTGCCGCTTCACTCACACGCCTTCATCTTCTCCGCAACGGCAGAATCCGCTCCGCCGATATAGCTGTGCCAAGGAATGAATCGGCCAAGGTGCCAGAAACCCCATTCACGAACCGTCTTGAAAACGATGATCATCGTCCAGCAGTTTTTTGAAGGCACGGAGATGCGATGAATGTGTGTGGCGGGGAACGTTCGGATCCAGGGTGCTCGATACTTGCGAATGCGCTCTGGCGTTTCTTCCAGATACCAGCCCCACAGCCCGATGGAAATTAATCGCCGGGGATGATCGTGAAAGTCGCGGCTCCAATCGCCGGCCACAAAATGGTGGAGATACGCCGTGACGTGATCGCCCCACTGAATGAGCCGCCAGCGGTAGAGATGGGTCGGGCAACCCTCCATTCCGCTGATCTCCTGCGCCGCTCCGAACAATCGATCGAGTAAATACTTCATTTCCGATGCTCCTTTCCCTCGCACGGCAGATGCATGCTCCCCAAATCATCCGTCGGACAAGGCCTAGTCGAGCGGCCCGGAAAAATCCGCCGCCACGTAATGGAGGAAAATCGACGTCGAGGCGTACTCCTCGGCAAGAGCGCTTCGGTAATGCGGCACCTTCGTTCCCCGGTAGACTAAGGCATCCCCCAACGCCTGATAGACAGTAACCGTGCCGCCAGGTGTGTCGAGGCGGATCGGCCACGAAGTTGCATTCTCGGGTTCGGGAGAAAAATCCAGGCACAGTGTGACGCTGAATTCGCATTGCTCGCGGTCCGTGTGCTTTTTCAATTCAGCGCCGCCCTGATAGGACGCAAGATAAACGTAGGAAGGTTTGACCGGCTCACCCGCGATGGCGCTCACGGCATGCGCGATCTGGTGGTGGAAATAGCGAGCTACGGGTTCATTGTGTGCCACATAACGCCGCGGGCTCTGCTCATCTCCCAGCGGGATTGCTCCTCGCCGAATGGCATGGCGATAGTACCGCCGCAACGCGGCGAGATGGAAAGGATGAATCAGACCGCTGAGTGGAACGTAGTTCCGTTCTTGAAACGATTGCGCCTTGATTTTGGCGCTCTCCGACCATTCGGCGACCCATCGAGCGGAATGATCCTCTGTGATTAAAATGCCAGCGCGAGCCAGCACTTCTCGCACGCCATCGGGCAGAGAGGACGCGGTTTCGCCCACTCGAAGTCGCGCGACTACCTCTTCCAGGCGCGGCCCCAACCAGAACGGATAAAGCATGCCGAGCGCAGGACCACGCACCCAAGCAACGGTACCCTGCAAACAGAATCCTTCGAGCAGATCTCGGCGCGATTCCAATTCCTCTGGCACTGCTCCAGCCGGCAGAAAAGAACATTGTGGGTTAAGCGATAAATTTTGGGCGTAGCCGAATTGCCAATCCCGCCGATTGAGAAGCCGTCGCGGAACCAAGTGAAGCGGCAATTCGTCCAGCAGGCAATGGAACTGATGCGGAGGCAGCGTCGCGGTCAGTCTTTGCCGCGACGCCGTCCCCACGAGGCCTGCAATCCACTCAAGCCATGCGTTGTCTTTCACCGGCGTAGCCATCTATTGGTGCAGCCATCCGTTTACCGTGAAGCGACTGTCTGCGAAAACCCGCGCACCACAGCGCACAGGGGTGATTTCATGCAGTGTCGAACAAGGAAAAAATACAATCTGGTTTTGCTGCGGCACGATCGTTTCATAGCTGCCCGCGCTAAGAGGCTGGCCACCGTTCTTCCGCGCATCGTGCAGCCGCAACTCGCCGCCCTCGAACTGGCTCGGCTCGCGGTGGAAAAAGTAAACAAACGTCATCCGCCGGGATGCGATCAGTTCTTGTGCATCGTCGCAGTGGGCACGAAAGAAATCTCCGTCGTTGCTCGCCGTGACCTGCACTTCCGTCCGAGTCACCGGAAACTCCTCGACTCCGAGTTCTTCGAGCACCGCTGGCAGCACTTTTTGGATCCGATCCAGAATTAATTGCTCATGCCTGCCCAACTCTGTCAGAACACGCGACCGGCGATGGCTGTGGTCGGTAACCCCCATTTCCCCACTGGGCGAGATCACTTCGCTGTTTTTGAATTCCGCTTCGTGCTCCAGCGTGTAGCGAATCAATTCCTCGATCTCTTTTGGAGCCAGGAATTCATCCAGGACGACGCATTGCGCTCGAGCGGTCCGAGGCGCTTCCATAACAGCAGCGGCACCCTTAGATTGCTGGCGAACCCCTTGGCTCGTTGCCGCGTCCTGGTTCCGCAAGCTGATACTGGGGGGTTGCGGGCCGCTTGGTACTTTCTGCGGTTGGGGTGCTGGCACGCTATGCGGTCCCGGCGCCGAGGGCGGTTGAGGTCCGGTGCCCGGTCCTGGAGACATGGTTACGGTATTGGCTTCTTCGACGGTGTCCGACGGCGTGCCGCGCTCCACAATCTGCTCCACAATGCTACTGCCGAGCAGCGTGAAAGCGCGTTGTGAAACCGTCTCTCCCACAGAACGCGCTATCACGGCGGTTACGGCCGACTGAGTCTCCGGGTTGCTGGATGCTTCTCTCGCGTTTTGCAGGAGATTCGTCAACAACTCCCGCTCCCGCGCACTCAGGATGCGTTCATCCTGCATTAAAGTTTCCGAAAAAGCGTCAAGAATTTGCTTTGACTTCATTTACGCACACTCCTCCCTGAATTTTTATTGAGCTTTTTAATTCCTGTGTGCGATGGGGGAATTGCTTCGCGGAGACAGTAGCAGGAAATTTACTGATTATCAAACGGAATTTCGTGATCGATGTGTGGGTAAAGTTGATACTTCGATTACGCTCTACCGGCTGGCCATGGCGCCAACCATCGACTGGAAGACTTTGATCCCGTCGATGCAGCCGAGTTCCGGTTCGGCAGAGCGCTCGGGATGGGGCATCATGCCCACCACGTTGCCGCCGGCGCTGCAGATGCCGGCGATATTATCCAGAGAGCCGTTGGGATTTGTTGAATCTGAGATTTCACCGGCGGGAGTGCAATAGCGAAACACAATGCGATTTTCGCGGAGCAATTGGGCACGTGTCTCCGCGTCGCAGAAGTAATTTCCCTCCATGTGGCCGATCGGAATGGTCAACACCTCGCCTTGCGAACAGGCGTTGGTGAAAGGGGTGGCCGTATTTTCAACCCGCACCTGAACCGGCTTACAAACGTACTTAAGCCCGGTATTGCGCATGAGTGCGCCGGGCAAGAGTCCCGATTCGCAAAGGATCTGGAAGCCGTTGCAGATTCCCAGCACCAGACCGCCGCCATCCGCAAAGCGGCGCACCGATTCCATGACCGGCGAAAACTTCGCGATCGCGCCCGTTCGCAAGTAATCTCCATAGGCGAATCCTCCGGGCACGATAATGGCGTCGCAATTTTCCAGGTCATGCGATTCATGCCAGAGAAAACATACCGGCTGCTTGAGGACCTGCTCGATGGTCCAATAAGCATCGTGATCACAATTCGAGCCGGGAAAGATGAGGACTCCAAATTTCATCTTCAGTTCCTTGATGTGGGATTTGAGCTCAGTCTAACACGCGGGCTCTAACTTACTTCGTGCATTAGTGCACACAAGAGAAGTGGTTTTGCCGAAAGATGATGAACAGAACCATCCGATTCCAGCCCGGAGGGCCGCATATGATAGCCGGGCACGCAAGTGCCGAGCTAAGAACGAAGAACCGGAACGAGTCTCGAAGGCTCAGCACGAATTCTCAACGAGAATTTAGCATAAGGCCGAACTTTCGCCATACGCCGAGCAGTCCGAGCAGGCAGTTCAAAGGCAGTAGAAGATCTTGGACGGCATTTCCCCACTTGCTTAATTCGGAGAGTTGTTAATCGAGTCGCAACTGCATCGCGCGGAGATCGAGCGTGAAGCCTGCAGCCAAACCATCCATTCCGAGCACTCCGTCGCGGTAACTCCTGTCTCCAGCGGGCTGCTTGAGGAGCAGACTGACCTTGGTCAGTTCCTCGGCGCGTCCGAGAATCTCTAAGCGAAGCGTGGGAATGACCTCTGTCTTACGACTCACAACGCCCCCCGCGCCACCCGTCTTATCCCGCTTGCTCTTCAGCGAGGCGATTTCGTCGGGCATCAAAGCATCGCGGAAGGAAGGATTAATGGAGGTTGAGTTTGCTCCTGTATCCAGGAACATCTGCAGCCGCCGATCCCCGTGCCGAACCTCCACAATGAGATCCCACCCGTCCAAAAATAAATTGGGATTCCCGGCTGCGGCAGCTTCCTTGGTTTCTATACGAACCACGCCTTTCGCGGATACCGCCACGCATCCTAGCGCGCGAAGAACGGGGAGCCCCAGGATACCCCGAATTTGATACTTCAACGGATCGATGAACAGCGCCTGGTCAGAAATCACGAGGAAAACCACGTTACTTAGGTGCGCGCTTCCGACGCGGAGATCGCGGGCCACGGCCAAACGAAGCGGATTCTTCTTGCCGGTGGACCCGTTGACGTAGGTGCTCGTTTCGCGCGGCGCGAGTCCCATTTTGGCCGCTTCGGATTCAGAGACGGTCGACAGGTTGGCGCCCGTATCGAAAATCCATGCTCCTTGATGACCATTCACTTCCACCGGTACGTCCCAAGAGCCGAGCGGGTTGAAGCTGGCTTGAGTCGGAACCTCTTCCCCGAACTCGACGGTCTGGGGAGCGACATCCGCCAGTGACTCGTAGAGCGTTCGCGTATTCACCTCGCCGGCGCGATCGACATCATCGAAAGGGGTCAACCTTAGCGCCTCGGTCATCGCATGTGCGGAATCGCCATAACGCCCGACGCGTCCGAGCGCGGAAGCAAGTTCTTCATAGGCTTTCCGCCGCACAAACGGCTGGCCAGGGGCCGCCAGGAACTTCTTGAGATCCTTAATCGCGGCTGTATCTTGGCCGAAGCGGCTTTCTACCAGCGCGCCATAGAAGAGAGTCTCGGAATTATTCCAGCCTGGCCGCTGAAGCGCTTCACGCAGTTGGAAGAACTGGCTGTTCTCCTGGAACTGGCGTAGCTGCGTGACGTCAGCGGCGCTCAGTGACAGGCAGCAAATCAGTCCCAGGAAATATCGCATCGCCGTCATCGTATCACCCGACGGTTTCTTAAAGAACCTGTCCGGTAATCCTACGCAATATACCGGGAATCTCCTTTTTGAACTCCAAAACGGCACTGTTGTACGCCCATCTCGCG
>JBAUVJ010000312.1:0-2691 GCA_049583165.1 Candidatus Sulfotelmatobacter sp.
TTCCGCGGGTGAGGATCGTCGGTGTGCTCGATCGAGAACGCCCATCCATTATCGAAGCAGTAGCGCACCTGCGCCTTGATCTGGTCCTCGGTAAAGTCGGGTAGGTAAGAAAACGTTCCTTGGGTGACGCGCATGGTTTCTTCTCCATTCAAAAACGCCGCTCGTCCAGAAGCTATCTCAACGAGTGTGGCGCGTTTCTTATGCGACGGTGACCGTGGCGACCGCGTCGGGCACGTCCGTTGACTCAAAGTCGAAACTGACGTCTTTCCAGATGTCCAACGCCTTGCGTAGTTCCGGCGACCATCGGGCAGCCTTGTTCAATATCTCCGGCCCTTCGTTTAGAAAATCGCGGCCTTCGTTGCGGGCCTGGATGATGACCTCGGTGGCCACGCGATTCGCCGTCGCGCCTTGGGCAATCCCGTCGGGATGGCCGATCGTCCCGCCGCCGAATTGCAGCACGACGTCTTCGCCAAGAAAGTGCAGCAGTTGGTGCATCTGTCCCGCGTGGATGCCGCCGGAAGCCACCGGCATGACTGCCGGCAGCGAGGCCCAGTCCTGTTCAAAATACAACCCTTGCGATGGGTCGGCATCGATTTTGTTAGAGCGCAACGTGCTGTAGTAGCCCCGAATCGCGTTGGGATCGCCCTCCAGCTTGCCAACCACGGTGCCGGCATGAATGTGGTCGACACCTGCGAGACGCATCCATTTGGCGATCACGCGGAAGTTTACACCGTGCGTCTTCTGCCGCGTGTAAGTCCCGTGACCGGCACGGTGCAAGTGCAGAATCACTCCATTGCGGCGCGCCCACTTAGCCATCGACTGAATTGCGGTATAGCCGACGGTGAGATCGATCATCACGATCACTGTGCCCAGATCTTTGGCGAAATCGGCGCGTTCGTACATTTCTTCCATGGTTCCGGCGGTGACGTTCAAATAATGCCCTTTGATCTCCCCGGTCGCGGCCGTAGCGCGATTCACTGCTTCCATGCAAAACAAATAGCGGTCCCGCCAGCGCATAAACGGCTGGCTGTTGATGTTTTCATCGTCTTTGGTGAAGTCGAGTCCGCCACGCAACGCTTCGTAGACAACCCGCCCATAGTTGCGGGCGGAAAGGCCGAGCTTCGGTTTCACGGTGGCGCCCAGCAGCGGCCGCCCGAACTTATTCAGATACTCGCGTTCCATCACGATGCCGTGAGCCGGCCCCTGGAACGTTTTCGCGTAGTGCGGAGGAATTCGCATGTCTTCCAGACGCAAAGACTTGAGCGCTTTGAAGCCGAAAACGTTACCGATAATCGAAGAAGTCAGATTGGCAATCGAGGCTTCCTCGAAAAGGTCGATATCGTAAGCGATGTAAGCGATGTACTGGTCGGTGCCGGGAACGGGATCGACTTGGTAGCACTTCGCCTGGTAATTTTCGTAGGGCGTGAGGCGGTCGGTCCAGACCACCGTCCAGGTCGCCGTCGAGGACTCGCCAGCAACGGCTGCGGAGGCTTCAATGGGGTCCACACCCGCCTGTGGAACCAGACGGAAGGCGCATAAAATATCCGTATCTTTGGGTTCGTAATCGGCGTCGTAATAGCCCATTTGCGCGTAGGGGGTGATGCCTGCGGCCCAACGGCTTTTCTTTGTGCTCGAACTATTGTTACCTGCCATTTGTGTCTCCTGAAAGAATCGCTGAAAGCCAGCGACGTTGGCGCAGCCATCACACAACCGCGGAACATTCTTTAGCGAAGCGACGGATCTAATGACGAGTATTTACAACTGACCGCAGTGATTGGGATGCGCAGACCGCAGCCAGGCTGGTTGACCCAGCTGCGCCCATGCCTTTTGCTTTTCCGACTGACTTCAGAGAGTTCGGTTGGTTAGCCAACCCTTGCCACCGCATAATCGCTTAAGGCAATTCCCATTCCAATGCCGCGCGGATTCTGTGAAGAGCGATCGATTACCCACCAACCATCTGTAAATTGTGTAAGTTGAGGCAACTGTCGAACTAGGAGAATTGAACGCAGGCATCTAGTGGCAGACAGGCTTACCGTGACATAATGGTCTCACATGAGGACAGCTATGCACCCTATAACTTAATGATAAGCGACAGGTTAGCCTTACAAGCTAATGATGGTCATGCATGTCACATATATGGGACAACATCATCTCACGCCCTCGGGCCGCTGGAGCGGTTGGAGATTTTGTGCTTTCTCAGTAGGCGATGAAAGGTGCGGCGTGGCACTCTGGCCAGCACCGCTGCTTTGGAAATATTTCCGCCAGCTCTGACCAAATAAGTAGACAATGCTTCTCGTTCAAACTTCTCGATTGCGCTGGCTTTGCTCGGCATGAATCCCATCTGCGACTTGAACGAAACTATATCCTGAACATGAAGCGGAAGGTGCTCAGCTTCCACACTCGAGGACGACGTCAGAACGACAGCGCGTTCAATAATGTTTTCCAGTTCGCGAAGATTGCCCGGCCATGAATAATTCTTCAACAATGCAAGCGCCTGCGGAGCGATGGTTTCCACTTTCTTGTTGACCTTGGCGCGCGCGCGCAGCAAGAAATACTCTGCCAGGAAAGGAATATCTTCAAGCCGCTCGCGCAATGGCGGCAGAGTGATAGAGAAGGTATTGATCCGGTAAAGCAAGTCTTCGCGGAAGAAGCCGTCGCGAATGGCAGTCTCCAGATTCCGGTTGGTAGCGG
>JBAUVJ010000313.1:0-3511 GCA_049583165.1 Candidatus Sulfotelmatobacter sp.
ACCTCATTGCGCTCGCGTCCAAAGGAACATTGCGAGTAGAAGTGATTGCTTCGGGACGCATGGCGCATTCGGCCTATCCAGAGCTTGGAGAATCCGCAATCGACAAGCTGATCGCGGTGCTCACGCGTTTGCGAGCCATGCCGCTGCCCAGCGATCCCGAGGTCGGCCCCTGCACGCTGAATATTGGATTGATCGAGGGAGGCCGCGCACCGAATGTGATTCCTGACTACGCCCACGCCGATCTGCTCTATCGCCTGGTCGGTCCGTCGCAGGATTTACGCCGACAGATTCTAGAGACTGCGGGCGATCAAGTAAAAATCGAGTTTCCGCTGGAACTTCCCTTCCTGCGCCTGCGCACCGTCGATGGTTTGCCCACGATGATTGCGGCGTTCACCACTGACATTCCCAAGCTAACCAACTGGGGCGAGCCGCTGCTGATCGGTCCCGGATCGATTCACGTAGCACATACTGACGGCGAGTTCATCGATAAAAAGCAGCTCGCGGAGGCGATCGACTTGTACTGCATGATCGCGAAGCGGCTAGTTTAAGCTGACTGAATGCTCTGCCACCGACTTCACTTCTTCTCCTGTGTTCTTGCTCTTTCAACCGGGGCGTACAAAGCTTTTGCAAAGAGCGCGAGAGGATGGAGCGCATGGTTCTAGTAGAGGCCCACGATATTTCGCCTTATGGATCCCCACGCAAATGTGCTTCTGCGCGCTTGCACAAAACAACCCTGCGACGAGTGCACAAACCTTTCACCCTTGGAGGTCCCACGGTACAGCCAGGTCAAACATCACCGCTCCGATCCGCTCGTGGAAACGTGGGATTGCGCTTGCCTCCATTCGCGTGTATGGCTGTTCGCTAATTGAATGAGCTTCCTTTTCGCAAAGGAAGCACCGCCATCCTCCATCTCAAATCGGGGAGGCTTTTCAGGGGGGAAAAAAAGGCACGGCTCAGCGAGATTGCCACAAGGCCGAAGGCCGATTTATTTTCTGGCGTATCGAGTTGCATTAAGCCATTTAAATTGAGTTGTTTGTGACCATTTTGAGCAGGAAATACGAATTGTATTGCCATACGATACATCGTACGATATATTGTGAGACATGTTTAGACAAAACTATTTCAATGACTCTTCAACCTCAACACGTTTCGATTGCGGCTTCGGCCGCGAACACAGCCGCGAACACAGCCGCGAACACGCCCGAGGACACGACCGTCATCAGGGGCGCCGCGGATTCCGTCGCGGAGGCCCTGGGTTTATGGGAGACTTCGCCGGCGGCGATTTTCCCGGCGGGCGCAAACTCGACGCAATCGACATTCAACTGGTCATCCTCGCGCTGCTCGCCGAACAGCCCGCGCACGGCTATGAGCTGATCAAGACGCTCGAAGAACGTTCGAGCGGATTCTATACGCCCAGCCCGGGCGTGATTTATCCCGCGTTGACTTACCTGCATGAGATCGGTCACACCAGCGTGGAGCAGCAGGGTACGCGCAAGCTCTACAGCATTACGCCCGAGGGCAAGGCCCATCTGGAAGCAAATCGCGCCAACGCCGAGGCGATTCTCGAAGCTCTGGCGCGAATTGGCGGACGAATGGAGCAGGTCCGCGAAGCATTTGCCGGCGTGGGCGATTCTGACGGAGGCGCGTCCGATGAAGTGCATCGCGCGCGCCACGCTCTAAAGCACGCGCTGCGCAGCAAACATGGGTGCAATCCCGAGGAAGCGAAGCGGATCGCCAAAATTCTCGATCAGGCTGCGGCGGAGATACTAGGAAAGTAGCGGTGACCGCAGGCACACATCAAACCTGAAAAAACAGACCAACAGAAAGAGGATTCATGCCAAATACTTTGCTCAATGAAACCTTCAAGAGCGTAATTCAGGATGAACGGGTCCGTGCTGTTATCAAGCGGCTAATAGAATCGCCCCGCCTCCCATCGGGCGGGAGCCCAAGCAATCATTCGGAAATGAGCCGCGATCCCTATGACTATGCCGAATACGGATTTTCCATTGTCCCGGACCAAGGTAATCTCATCTACCTGCTATGCCGCGGCATGCGTGCGACACGCGTCGTCGATTTTGCGACTTCGATAGGCATGTCAGCCATCTATTTTGCCGCGGCCATGCGTGACAATGGCGGCGGTACCGTCATTGGTTCGGAACTCCTTTCGGAGAAGGTCGCGACGGCCAAGCGCAATCTGGCGGACGCCGGTCTCGCCGACTATGCGGAGATTCGCGAGGGCGATGCGCGGCAGACGCTGCGCGATCTGGGCGGTTCGCTGGATTTTGCCTTGATCGACGGCTGGCCGCGCGATGAAGAGCCCTCGCTGGCGCGCGAGGTAATTGAGATCGTCGCTCCACAACTTCGCGTTGGCGGGTATGTGATGAACGACAATGGGGAGCCGGATTTTCTGGAGTTTATTCGCGATCCGGGCAACGGGTTTATTTCGGCGACCCTGCCGCTCAAGAGCGGAACCGAGCTTTCGGTGAAGGTGGCATAATTCAAAGAAGCGCGGGTAGCGCCGCTCGATACAGTGGAAACCGAATCCCGAAACAACTGTGGCGTGGAGTGGTGTGGCTTCGAGTACCGCGGTTACAAAAAGACGGCGAGGATGTTCATACTCCCTTTCTCCAGTCTGAGTCGGTGCCCTTCTTAAGACGAATCGTCAGGGAGCCGTCGGGATTAGTTGGCTCGTAGCACGCCCACCGGACAGGACGCCGCACGCCCTTCGTCTCCAATTCAGCGCGAAGAACGATCTGTTGTCCGTCCATGCCTCTCGGAAGAATGATGGATACCAGGCGAATTTGGCCCGCACGCGGCTGGCCCGCATCCAGATTTCCTCCCACTTTGACTCGACCGTCCAGAGTCTCGGCATAGATTCCTAACACTCCGGGAACGCCCGCCACTCCGTCGTTGACGATGCCCAGAATCAGTTCCATCGTGTCATAGCGTTTTCTCTGCCAGATGAGCGAAGGACGCACGCGGTAACCGAGCCTTTGCTCCATGGCTTGAAGCGAATCGGGATACTTCTCGTAGTACCGCCGAATGTTATTGCCTTCGGTCCAGAGGCCGAAGTAGTTTGTGCCGATATCCAGGGCGTGAAAACCTGCGGACTCGCGATACGGGCGGGCCATCGGACCGCCGATCCGATGGGGGTAGTCATCACTCGGCTGAATTTCGCTGTCTTGCCCGACGAATGCCAACATCGAGCCCGGCAGCTTGCTTAAGCAGGCCTGCTCCTCGGCCACATATTCGGGCAGCACATAGTGCCGATTTTCGCCGTCTTCAAGGACAGTGGCGAGCCAGCAAGGCCGATGCGCGAGTTCCTCGATCTGAATGGGTTCGTCCATGGCCAGGCTATCGGAGCGCAGCCAGCACCCGGAACGAACTGCCAGATCCTGTACCTGACGGTTGCCCACACTGCTGATATCCGGTTCGGTGTTGACAGCTAGAGGAGTTTTCTTCCACACGTCCATTTGCAGCTGCGTCATGCGGACAAGGGTCTTCTCTGCGG
>JBAUVJ010000314.1:0-9038 GCA_049583165.1 Candidatus Sulfotelmatobacter sp.
GATCATAGGGTCTCCCTTGATTCCGACACTTCAAGTTTTTGGCAAAAACAGATGCAGCGGCAGAGAGCCGAGATGGGCACAGGGTTTTCTTGAGGTGACGCGTCCCGCTGGTTTTTACACCAGAATGAGTGGTGAAAACAAGGCAGGAATGTTCTGAGGTGGTTTGTCAGTAACTCCTGGGCGAATGCTCAGGCACGGCGACGCCGTTGCGTACGATAGCATCAGTGTCGCTGTAGTGATGTGACGGACGTCACATCACCAACTAACTTCGCGAGGAGAGGCGAACCGTGGCCGCGGGATTTTGCAATCGTCCCAACAGCATCGCCGAGCCGCTCAATTGCTCGTAGCGGTCAACTACACGCAAGGCTGCGAAGCCGGACTTCGGATATGCCAACGCGATGTAGATCCGCACCAGCGCGATTGTGGTATTGCGACGAAGCAGCAGCGCATGATTAATCAACTGTTGCGCCGCCTCGCCAATTCGCGGATCGCCACTAGCCAAAGCCGATTCACCCAAGCGCATCAGCACAGAGGCATTTCTACTTGCGACTTGGACATACGCCGCCATGGCGCGCAATCGGGCCCGACGAACCGAGCGGAACCGAGCGGGAGGCAAACAGCGCCTAAGATACTCATCCTCTGCCGGATTAATTAGATTGCGAAACGCTTCGATATCGATGGGGCGGACTGCGGCCGCTAGACTGGCGCTTCTCTTGCCCTGCAAACTTTGCGCCACAGCCAGGCGCACAACAATGCCCAGCACGACTACAGCAGCGATGATCAGGATGACAGCTAAATTCATCGGAGTAAGCGCTCCAATTCACGATTCCAGAGCTCGAGATTGTGCTCCGGCAGCGCATCGGCAGAGGTGACTTCGCTCTTCTGCGGGGCAAGGAGATAGTAAAACCAAATCAAAACACAGACGTGGTAGGTGGCTGCGTTTAGGAAATCAAGAAGATAACTTTTCTGCCCGAACAACCAGTCAGCCATTAGAGCCCAATAGGCCAAATAAACCGACGCAACAACAGCAAAGCCTAGAGTAATCCCAAAAACTGCACGACCCCACCTCAAGCGGAAGTGAGCTGCGAAGACAAAAATAAAAAGAATTAGCCCACACTGAACCACACTGACGCTTCTAGCCAAGATGCGGGTTTCCGAGATGAGCCAGGCCGGCTTGGAGTTCGCGTAGGCTGCGATGATTGTTGCTGTGAATACGAGAATGAGGCCGACACGGGTTATAAGCGACCGGGCAAATTTCCCAAGCGGTGGATAGCGACGCAATAAGTGCGTGAATACTTCTCCAATCACGACGAATTTTATAAACGCCTCAAGCACCAGGAAAAAAAGATAACTCCACCAATAGATCCTGGGCGAGACGGACGGAATAACATCTACGGCATAGAGAAATCCTCCTCCTGCGCCTTCAAAAATCGCATACGAAAAGAAAACAGGGAACTCCTTGTGCAGTCCCCGATTCCACATCAAGAAGGCAAGGACCAGCAGGAGGGCACAGGGTGCGATCCACAGGTAGTGCCATAAAAGTGAGTGCGGTTGAAACATAACCGTAGCCGCTCACTATAGCGCGGAGACCTCGCGTCGGCAACACCACCGTGGGCCCTGTTCGTTTTTCGTAACTTAGCAGCGGCCGACTTACGGCTTGCAGTTGGAGTCCTGGCCGGAACAATTGCCATTCGGCAATCCGCCATCGGCATGGGTCACGGTTGGAACGACAAAAGTGCTCAAAAAGAGGACGGCGGCGGCGAGCATGAGCAGTGTACGTTTCACGGTTGTTTTCTCCTTGTTCGGGAAATCGAGCCGTGATACTTTCATGGCGGTCGTGCGTCGGTGAGCTCATTTTCAGAGCCATTCTCTGTTCGGAATTCGTAACAAATGACCCTCAAATCCGCCCTACAAGACCTTCGCGACACTACGCTGGCCGCCGTCTCCGGGCTGCTTGCGAAACTGGCTTATCTGGGTTCAGTGAAGCGCGACGGTGGATACCAACACTGGGGAATGGCCCACGTCCATGGAGAAGAGTCGTCGGAACGTGCGCTCAAAACCGCTCATACCGAAGTGCTGTCTAGTGTGCTGAGAACGCCGATTTCAGAGTTGGAAGAGGATTTGCGCGCGTCGAGTCGAGCGAATAAGCAAAGCGAAGAGGCTTATATTAAAGGCATGCAGGAGCAATTCGAGGAATTGCTCCCTTCTGAAGACGCAGTTTCAGCCCGCCATCTTAATTCAGTGCTGGTTGCACTTTCGAACTTGGAGAAGAACCGAAAGCCTGCCACTCCGTCAGCTTCATAGCGACCCCCACAACCTGTCCAAGGATTTCAGCTTCCTGAGGATGCCGCAAAATGCGGACCTGTACCGGAGAAAGTGGGTGTGGCTGAAGGATCAATTCGTCGCGAAGCATGCTGCACCAGCAGCAAGTGTGGCCATCGCGGGTTTCCACGAAGTAGATTGGCCGTTCGTACTCTGAACGCCACGTTCCCTCCACCACTTTATTCTTCTCCTCGTCGACCTGGACGAAGCTGCCCGGCGGAAGGATCGGGTACATCGTAAAATCCTGGGTGCCAATGTATCCGTAAGTGAAATCGCTATGGGCGAATTGAGCTAAATAAGAAAGAGGCACCAATCCCCACTGTTCGACCATACGGCCAAGGTTGGCCGTGCGTTGCTGGTCAAAAGCCGGATCGAGTCGAACCGGGACTTGCACGGACGCGAGTCCGGAAAGAGCGTCCGAGATATGCGATCGCGGCGGAGCAATCACACCGAGATCCGCCGCCATATTGCTCATATCCACGCCGTACCACGCCAACAACTCACGCAGATCGCGCCGATAGATCACGGCCATTGTGTACAGGCGAAAGATACTGGGCAGAACTCCCTTGGTTTCAATGTCCGACAAACGGCTGGGAGGAATTGAATATTCCTCGTTACGATACTTCTCAGCCATACGCGCGCTCGAGGTTTCGATGTCGCGCATCGTCAAACCAAGTTTTTCGCGAAGCGTCCTGAGACTTTTACCGGCCGGGAGCATGGCGGACCTCCATGGAAGTGTGGGCCATCATGTGAATTGGCCGAATCATATCAGGGAGTGACGTTTTCTGTCATGATTTTGCGCCCAAAATTTCATGGAGCAAGGTTTGTTACGATTCGCGAACAACATTCTCTATGCGTCCTGCTTGGCGATCCTCCGATATCGCCATGGCAATAGCGGGCCTCGTGTGCAAGTGCCGAACGCGCGAATCACCAACGTTTGTTCGGATTTCGTAACAGAGAAACGCCGAAAACGCAAAAATTCGGCGGTTTCGCGTTGCGTCGTCTTCGAAAATACCTTGGGAATAATCGCCAGAACCAAGGGCTGGCTCTAAGAGTGTGGCATGGCGTGTTCGTCATTCACTTTCTAAATCTAATACTATAAAGTCCCATGCCCGACGCTTACATTCTCGGAATCGAAAGCTCGTGCGACGAAACCGCGGCGGCGGTGGTGCGTTCGGGTGAGCAACTCATTTCGAACGTGGTAGCCTCGCAGATTGCAACCCATCAGCCTTATGGCGGGGTGGTTCCGGAACTCGCATCGCGAGAGCATTTGCGCGCGATCGTTCCGGTCATTCGCCAGGCGCTGTCGGAAGCCAACCAGACTTACAACTCTGTGGACGCGATTGCCGTGACACAAGGTCCGGGCCTTGCCGGAGCCTTGCTGGTCGGCATCAGCTACGCCAAGGCTCTGGCTTTCGCGCTCGAAACGCCGCTGATAGCCGTCAACCACCTCGAAGGCCATATCCATGCGGTGCTGCTGGAAGAGCGGCAGAGGGGTAATCACGAATTGCAATTTCCCGTGCTGGCTTTGGTCGTGTCTGGCGGACACACGCATCTTTATCTGGCCGAACAGAACAACGATGCCTGGACCTACGAAAATATCGGCCACACTCGCGACGACGCGGCTGGCGAAGCTTTCGACAAAGTTGCCAAGCTGATTGGCTTGGGTTATCCCGGAGGCCCAATCATTGACCGGCTCGCTCCGCATGGCGATCCCGCCGCTGTGGGATTTCAGCCATCCCAAATCAAACACCGTGATCGCCGCGAACCGCGTGGACAAAAGGAAATTGATGTGGATCGACCGCGCTTCGACTTTTCGTACAGTGGAATCAAGACCGCCGTTCTGCGTTACGTCGAAGTTCACGGCATGCGCGATGCCATCGAGACGCGCCGCAAAACGCTGGCCAACATTGCCAAGCCAAAGCTCGAAGATTTTCTGACAGCTTGCGATCGGCAAACCCTCGATCTCGTCGCCTCGTTTCAACGTGCCATCGTTACCGATCTCGTCGCGAAAACCCTGACGGCGGGTCGTACCTGTAACGTGGCCACGCTTCTGGTTACGGGCGGGGTGGCTGCCAACAGCGAATTGCGGCAGACATTCGAACGGGATGCCGCGCAGGAGGGAGTGCCGGTATATTTCCCCTCACGGGTGCTCTCCACCGACAATGCGGCCATGATCGCCGCCGCGGCCTATCCTAAATTTTTGGCGAGAGATTTTGCGGCGATGGATTTCTCGGCTGAAGCCAGCCTGGCATTGCGCTAAGCCAGAAAAAATCTGAATTGAAACTGCTTACTTTCCAGCGCCCTGACTCTGCTTTTTTCCGATCACCGCATCGAGCGCCTTTTCCAGCTGGCTCTGGATGTCGATATCTTTATAGATAGCGAAGTTGGCGCGTTTTTCGTTTACGTCGAAACCGCCGGCGCGCCCGGCCACGATAATGATCGGAATGTCACAGGTCGACGGATTTTTTTTCAGAGCCGTAATCAATTCGCTGCCCGACATTTTCGGCATCTGCATGTCGGTGACGATCACCGCGGGGTGCACTCGCTCGAGAATCTGCAAAGCCTCAAGCCCATTGGTTGCGGACTCCACCGCAAAGCCGCGCTCTTCCAGAGAACGGCAAACGGTATAACGAATCAGCATCGAGTCGTCGACCACCAACGCTACTGACGGCATGGACTTACAAACGTGCGAAAACGCACGCCCCCGGGGTGCAAGACTAGCAGTGCTGTTGCGGCACCATCAAGCGAAAATCGGAGCTAACCGGTTACCGTAGTGCTTCCATTTATTCGAGGGTCTTTACGATTCCCGAGATTCGCTTTCGGATCTCTCTTCGATGCTCATGTCTTTCAGTTCGCTGGATTCGAAGATCTCGCGGCACTCAAGGCATTCCACAAACTCAGCATCCTCGTCGCGGCTCACAATCTGCACGCGCGGGTGCTTGCAGGGCTGGTTCTTTGAATCTTGGGGCTGGGGTAACGGCTTTGAGGTCATAAATCCGGAAGTTTCGCCCTTATGAAATCAACCGAGGGTTCGATTCGCGGGAATTTCCCGGTATTCTAGCCCCGCTTTTTCACTTGTCAAGTCCGTTTTATATGAAATTTACGGCTATCCGCAATGATAATCGCGTGGGAAAACGCCGGTTTCTCAAATCCGACTCGGACTATTCGTTGAGGCCTAAGCCGTTCAATGCCTGATTGCTGCTGTCCACTTCCCGTTTCCCCCGCTGACTGGAAGGCCTTGCGTTCTCATGGAGTTTGGACATAGAATGAATTACGACGAAAAAGGTCGCAATTAACTCCGACTCAATCGGTCGGATTTTAAAAGCCAGTGGCGGTTCCGGTTTTGAGAAGTAAATGCTCAAACTGACTAAAAAGGCAGATTATGCGTTGATGGCCATGAAGCACTTGGCCGACCACGCGCACGAGGGAACCAGCAGCGCCAGTGCCAAGGACGTTGCGGACTCCTTTGGAATTCCGCCTGAAGCTTTGGCTAAGATTTTGCAGAGGCTGGCCAAGGCGGGACTGTTGCACTCGCAGCATGGCACGAATGGCGGCTACCGCCTTGCTCGCGCGGCGCACACGATTTCAGCATTTGAGGTGATTCGGGCCATTGATGGCCCGTTGTTCATTACCTCCTGCGTTACAGTTCGCGGCGAATGTGGGCAAAGCAACCGTTGCAACATTCGCGAGCCGTTGCGCAAGGTAAACGAAAGCATCGAAGCCGTGCTAAAGCGCATCAAGATTTCACATATGAGAGAAGAGCCAGAAACTGCCGGAGATGCGGTGGTCAAGCCGGCTGAGTTGGTCACGATCGTTTAGCAATGTTTCTAGAATTTTGAAGTTAAGGCATGGAACCAGGATTCAATAACCCGGTAGGAGAAGCAATTATGAGCACCGATGTGAAGGTCCCCCAGCAGCTTCCCGTCACGCAACACTCCGTTCCTAAGGGAGTGAAGCTGCCTATCTATATGGATAACCACGCCACCACCCCCATGGATCCGCGGGTGCTGGAAGAGATGCTGCCATATTTTATGGAGAAGTTTGGCAACGCCGCCAGCCGCAACCACTCATTCGGGTGGGCGGGCGAAGAGGGCGTGGAAACCGCTCGCGAGCGCATTGCCAAGTTGATCGGCGCCACCACAAAAGAAATCATTTTTACTTCGGGGGCGACTGAGAGCGACAACCTCGCGATCAAAGGCGTGGCCGAGATGTACCGCGAGAAGGGCAACCACATCATTACAGCCGTCACCGAGCACAAGGCAGTGCTCGATACCTGTAAGCGACTCGAAAAGTATGGCTATCGAGTCACCTATCTTCCGGTGCAGAAGAATGGCCTGATCGACCTCGATGAACTCAAGCGCGCCATGGATGACAAAACCATACTCGTCACCATCATGGCCGCGAATAACGAGATCGGAGTGGTGCAGCCGATCGCTGAAATCGGCAAACTCTGTCACGAGCGCGGCATCATTTTCCACACTGACGCCACCCAGGCGATCGGCAAGATTCCCATCGATGTGAACAAGCAGAACATCGACCTCATGTCGATTTCCGGTCATAAGATGTACGGTCCCAAGGGCGTGGGCGCGTTGTACGTCCGCCGCAAGAATCCTCGGGTTCAGATTTCCGCCATCATCGATGGCGGCGGCCACGAGCGGGGTATGCGCTCCGGAACGCTCAATGTTGCCGGCATCGTTGGCCTTGGAAAAGCTTGCGCCATCGCTTCGGAGGAAATGTCTCGCGAGGCTGCTCAGTTGAGCGCTTTGCGCGATCGCCTGCGCGACCGGATTATGAACCGCCTGGATGAGACTTACATCAATGGGACCATGGAGCATCGCTTGCCCGGCAACTTGAACATCAGCTTCGCCTACGTGGAAGGCGAATCGCTCTTGATGGGCATCAACGACATTGCAGTTTCCAGTGGTTCGGCCTGCACCTCCGCGACTCTGGAGCCATCTTACGTATTAAAGGCTCTGGGAACGGGTGATGACCTGGCGCACAGTTCGATCCGCTTCGGCATCGGCCGCTTCAATACTGCGGCCGAGGTCGACTATGTCGCCGATCGTGTCATCGAAACCGTTGAGCGCCTACGCGAGCTTTCTCCGCTATACGAAATGGCGAAAGAAGGCATCAACCTGGCGGATGTGAAGTGGGCGGGAGACGCCAGCCACTGAGTGCGGGTTTTCGACTTTGATATTGACAGCTTTGAAAATTTGAATTCGGGAGCATACAAAAATGTCATACAGCGACAAGGTAATCGATCACTACAACAATCCCCGCAACGTCGGCTCCATGGACAAGAGCAGCGCTGACGTTGGCACCGGCCTGGTTGGTGCACCGGAGTGCGGTGACGTCATGAAATTGCAGATCAAGGTCAACCGCGAGACTAACGTCATTGAAGAAGCCAAGTTCAAGACCTTCGGCTGCGGCTCCGCGATCGCTTCCTCCTCATTGGCCACCGAATGGGTCAAGGGCAAGACGGTTGATGAAGCCCTTGCCATCAAGAACATGGATATCGTGAAGGAGCTGTCGCTTCCTCCCGTGAAGATCCATTGTTCTGTGTTGGCCGAGGACGCCATCCGCGCCGCAATCGGCGATTGGAAGAAGAAGCAGGAGAGCGCCAAGCCGGTTACTTCCGCAGTGGCACAGTAGATTGGGGGGCGCAGCGCATCAGCGTTGCGATCGGCGGGTCCGTTTCATCGCCGGTTTTAGCCGCTGAGAAAACGAGTTGAGGTGTGCGCACGAGAACTACATGACGACGGCAACAGAACAATCCGCTCCGCCATTGCAGGGCGCGCCGGCCAAGGGCATTCAGGTAACTGACAAAGCTCTGGCCCGAGTGAAGAGCGCAATGGCAAAGGAAGGCATTTCGCCCGAGCAGGGTGGATTGCGCCTGGGTGTGCAGGGCGGAGGTTGTTCCGGTCTTAGCTACAACGTGCGCTTCGACACCCAGCCGCGGGAACGCGACCGCATATTCCAGTTCGGCGATGTGCGGGTTTTCGTCGATCCCAAGTCATTTATTTATCTGCACGGGATGATCCTCGACTACCAGGAAACTTTGATACAGCAGGGATTTGTTTTCGTGAATCCCCAAGCCACGAAGTCCTGTGGCTGCGGAACTTCGTTTTCGGCTTGATCGTGCGGCGCGGGCGCCACGCCCGCGAAAGTCCCAGGCGCCATTTGTCCTCGCCCGGCACATTGCCTGTTCGGAGGTTGCCGTGTGGCTGCTTTGGTTAGGAATGCAGAAGGTATGACCAATTCGTCTTTCACTACGATTACCGCGAAGTCCGCGCCCGAGGGAACTCAATCCTGCTGGTCGTGCGGAACCATGCGGGCGGTTCACTTCTGCGAGTCTTGCGGCAAGGTTCAGCCACCCGCGCCGGTGGATTATTTCACCTTCTTTGGTCTGCCGCGCAAGTTGAATCTTGATGTAGCTGCCTTGGAAAAAGATTTCTACGAGCTCAGCCGCAAACTGCATCCCGACCTCAATGCCCGCGCCGGCAGCCAGGAGCAGGAGTGGAGTCTGCAACAAAGTTCGTTGCTGAACGACGCTCATCGCACCTTGAAAGACCCGATCAAACGAACCCAGTACCTTTTGAAGCTGGAAGGCGTGGAACTGGAAGAGCAGTCAAAATCGGCAACTGAGCAGGCCCGTTCCTCAGGGCAGCTGAAAAAGCAGATTGTCCCGCCGGATTTGCTGGAAGAAGTTTTCG
>JBAUVJ010000315.1:0-7239 GCA_049583165.1 Candidatus Sulfotelmatobacter sp.
TTGGCCTGAATCTCCAGTGACATATCACCAATCTCATCGAGGAACATTGTGCCGCCCTCGGCTTTTTCAAACAGTCCTTTACTGTCGTTATAAGCGCCGGTAAAGGCACCTCGCTTGTAGCCGAAGAGTTCGCTTTCAAGCAGGGCTGGAGACAATGCCGTGCAGTTCAGGATGACCAGTGGATGATGGCTGCGGGTGCTGTTGCGGTGGATGGCCCGCGCCACCAACTCCTTCCCTGTCCCGCTTTCGCCGCGGATCAATACGGTTGTGGGCGTGGGCGCAACCTTGGAAATCAGTCCCGAGATTTCCTTCATCTTCAGGTTGCTGCCGATAATAAACTCGCCTTCCTCCCGCGCTTGAAGTTCACGCAGGGCCAGCTGGCCCTGGAGAGAGTCAGCTCGATTCGTTTTGCCGGCAAATTTTGAAATAAGGTGAGCGGTTTTGCCGCCCACCAGTTCCGTCCCTTGAGGCCGCAGGAGGTAAAGTTCCCGGCCCACGTCAGGATCGCCGGTTACGTCGATGATAAGGTCGGCGGTGTCGGCTTTCAGAAATTTTCTGTAGTTGGCGGCAACCGGCAAGCCGAGCTCATGGGCCAGCACAATGCCGGGCGCGCCTTCATCCTTGTCCGCGACTCCCACAATCTCGACGGTTGGATCCTGGTGGCATAGTTCTATCAGTGCCCTTCCCCCGCGGCCGGCTCCGATGAGAATAATTCGCGTCATGAATGTTTGGCGCTCACAATTTCAGACTCCGCCGAGTGACCATGTTGGCGGCCTTGGTTGAAACCTGACATTCCGCGGGTCAGGCGCGTATTTTACCGCATCTTTACCGCCGCCCCGTACATCACCTGATCCTCGAAGTCCGTCGGATAACGAGCGATCACAAAGCGACCGCCGCACTGACGTCCTCGGGTCGAAGATGCTGGGCTTCCTTCAACGTCTTCCCCACAACCAATTCCGTCAATACCGACCCGCGGGCGATCGCC
This sequence comes from Candidatus Sulfotelmatobacter sp., assembly GCA_049583165.1. Classification (GTDB taxonomy): domain Bacteria; phylum Acidobacteriota; class Terriglobia; order Terriglobales; family Acidobacteriaceae; genus Sulfotelmatobacter. The sequence goes on from JBAUVJ010000315.1 coordinate 986, forward strand.
GCGACGCATCCTTTGGCCTTGAACCGAGCCAGGGCAATTCGGCCTCCTCTTGCGTTCAAGGTTAGCCGCAACACGTCTCCGCAAGCGGCATTTTTCAATTTCTGCCGTGCCATCCGCACCGGCGATATCTCCGGCATTTGCGCGGGTTCTGAAAAGGATCGAGTATCTGCTCGGAATACATTTGCAGCCCAATTGTAAACGGCAGTACGCAAACTCACTGGCCGCCTAGTTGCAAGCGCGTGATCTCGGCAGGCCGTTGAAATACCTTGGATTTCTTGCGCCGAATCATAGACTTGAAGTTCAGACTTGAACTTCTACGGAAGGCGTTCCGGGAGGAGCCAGGTGGTGATAGATCACGCCTTGGTGAATCGCGCGCACTAAATGGGGCGACTGAGCATAGTTGAACTTGAACCTGAAGTTACCGCGGCTGTCCGTCTTAACACGGTCCGCTTCTTCCACCCCTTGGCCGAGTTTGACCAGGACAACATCATCTTTTGCACCGGGTTTGTTTTCGGTCAAGTTCTTGACCGTTTCCCGTAAGCGTTCGGCCAAACGAGAAAGCGGCTCCGAATATCAGCATCGCGAAGATAGACAACAATAGGCGACAATTTCTTGAAAGGCAACTCGCCGCGAAAATGGGACGCGAATGATTATCACGAGTCTCTATAAAATAATTTCGGGTTCCGAAATCTGCGGCTGGCAGGTTTCGGAACCCTAGTTGCTCTCTTATCGCGCTGGGGGAATAAAGGTAGCCGTAGTCGTTCCGTCTGGAATTGTGATTTCCTGCATCGGCAAAGACATACTGGCGGCGGGCTTTTCGTTCCCGGTATAGGTGAAATCCGCCGTCGTCGTACCACCAGCTTTGACGTCCACTGTCGCGGTTAGCGGCCCATACATCTGGTGCCAGACTTCAATTGTCTGCTTACCGGCCGGCACATTCTCAATTTTGAACTTACCTGCATCGTCGCTGACCGCGAAATAAGGACTGGAAACGATTCCAATATAACCAGACATCCAGGGATGAACATTGCACTTCACGTGCAACAGCACTTCTTCAGACTTCAAGGGAACACTGAAGCTGAGACCCGCGCCCGGCTGGCTCTGATTGAAGTCATACTTCTTGGAAGGGTCGACGGCGTGGATGTTGTGGAGAGTGGAATCATCGTTTTTTATAATGAGCGTCTGGCCGACCTGGGCGCCCATGATATCCGGATGATACATGCATCCTTGTTGCTCGAGGGTGACGTTGCCAGAACCGCCGTGTGCCTGCGGAAAGGAGCCTTGGACATAAACAAAGACGTTTTCCAAACCTCCATCACTGCTACGGTTTACGAGAGGCAGAAATATGCGTTTTCCCGCATTAATCTTGAGGCAATTGGGATCGGCACCCATTCTGATGGCAGGATTGGGAGGCGGTGTCGCGGTAAGGTGAATCGTGCCGATCACCGTACCTCCCTGGCCCCACGCTAAACCGACGGCCAAGATGAAGAACGTAATACTTACAAAAAGTCTTTGAACCCGGGGTAGACAGATAACTTGCATTTGAGCCTCCGTGAAATTTATGATTCGCTCGTTTGCTTTACTTACTGGCAACAGGAGTCGAGCCACCAGCAGCCAGTTCGTGCTTGGATCGTGCCACCAGATATTGATAGATCAGCGCTATCTGATCTTCCGAAACCGTGCCACGCAACGGCGGCATGCCTTTTTGCGGCCGGCCGTTCATCACGATGTACTTGAAACCGACAAACTGAAATCTCCGAATTGATATTAACAAGTTAACCGGGGCAAGGGAACGGTCCCAGACCGCGTACTGCCCGTGGCACCGCGCACAAATTTGCTGAAACGCCTGCTGGCCCCGCTCTGCGCCTTTCATGCTGAACGTCGGCGTGGGCGTATCGAACAGGTCTCGAATATGCACCGGCACCAATAGCTCGCCCGGTAGAACGCCGAAGGAGTCGAGGTCGTCCGAAATGGAGGCAGCACACGGGTCGGTATTTCCCGTCCACGCGCCTGTGTAGGGGGCGGGAGCCGGCTGCGGCCGATCAACGCTATACAGGGATATTTTGTCTTCCAGCCCCAGATCACTCATGGCTGCTCCAGCCAGCGGCGCCCAGAGGATGGCAGCGTCAGTTTTTCCAGCGCCAAGATCCACCAAAGGCTGCACCGGCGATTGATCTGAGGCTTGCACCCGATGGACGTTCGCGATATGCAGGTCACTGGCAACAGCGGCGGACTCCGGGTCGTCGTTAATTTCGACGGAGAGATCCCGTATGGCCGGGGAGGTGGGATCCGTGATTTTGTCTTTTGCGCTGCCTCCCAGCACCAAGACATAGGTCTTCTGATATTTAGGGACCTCCGGAAGTGTTTTCTTGAGCGCGTCGGGGTGAGCCAGAATCCCCTTGCAAGGTGAGGACTGTGACGTTGCAGCTTGATCCTGCATCGCCGCATCCGGCTGCGCGCTATTTGCCCGTGCAGTCAGATCCGTTCCCTTGAACCCAGGCAGCGCAAGAAGCACGACGACCATAATAAGGAGGGAGGGCCGAGACAGCTTGGCGGTCTTGAATGCGTGATTTTTGCGCATACTCAGTAGATCACTGTCCTTTATAAGCCAACCTTCAATCGGAAATAGGCAAGGTTCGCGTGATAGTAGGGGGGAAGCAGTCCACCCATCAGCAAGTTCGTCCCCGGGAGGCCGGGGATGAAATTGAAGGAGTTGTACTGGTTCACGTAATTGAATCCGACGTAGTTATAATCGTTGTCATGCCAGAATTCGTACTGGTACCCGGCGTCGAGAGCGACCGTCTTGCTGAATTTGTATTCCATTTCGTTGTTGATTGTGAAATTGGTCACGCTGTCGACATTGTTGAAGTTCGTGGGCGTGAAGGGATCATCCACGCCTCCACCGCCAGAATACGATTGCTTCCCGTGGCTCTTGGAAAACGTGAATGACAAGGTATTGTGAAACCGTTTCGGAATGAGGTAGCTATCCATTCCCACTCCCGCCGTGTTATAGGCGTCCTGCGGAATTCCGAACCAGTTACAAGGGGAGGCATAACCGGGAGCATTGGAGTAGGGATCGCATGCGTCGCCGAGACTGAACGGACGATCATGCAGCTTTTGGCGAAACTGTTCGTAACTGTAATCGGCAAAGAAGCCCAGCCGGTCGCTGGCATCGTAGCTGTAGTCCACGCCGTAGGCCTGGTGCGAATTGTTGAGCACACCGAATGTCTGGCCGTCGAACTGTGTCATTCCGAAAAGTCCGTGCGTGGAGATGCTCATCGAGTCTCCCAGCGCGAATGTGCCCATCACCTGGATGTCATCTTTATGGTAGGGCGCCTCGTCGAATTTGTGCAGCATCGGCAGCGCCGTAAATTCATCCCCATCGCCCTCCGCAACGTGCGCTTGATTAAAGTGATACGCGGAAGCCGTGCGTTCTGTGTGCTCATAAAACGATTTTAGATCCAGCCACTGCTTGGCTTTGGTGTCGTACGAAACCTTCACCTTGTTATCGGCCATGTACTTGACTTCGCGATAGCGGCGATTCCAGTCGTCAAACGTATAGGTCAGGCCAATCTTACTGTCGTGGCCGAGGTCATAGCTCGCGCCAAGTGTCGCCGTCTGCCGGGCATAGCCGATATCCAGATTACTGAATGTTTCCCCAGGTGACTGGGGAGTGCGGACATCCTGGTCTTCACGAACAAAGTCGGCAATATAGAACCGTGGAGTAGTCACGGCATTGCGATAAGCGCGGTACTCCAGATTCAAATGCAGATGATCGGTTGGCTTCGCATTCCACCGCAATTGCGCGTTTTCGGTGTTGATCCTGCCTTGCGTCGTGGCTCGCGGAAGCGCAGCCGGATCGGTGGCATTAAATGCGGCTCCCGCGGTGTTGAAGACAGTGTCGGCGGTGTTGGTCGAAAATGGTTGCAGTGTCTGGTTCGAGTACATCAAGCCTGAAGAAAGCGTCCAGCTGAGCGAACTGTCCCAAGGCAAATCCTTTATCACCATCATGGCCGTCGGCTCATAGAGCTGGTTGCTCGGGTAGAGTGCCATGCGCCCCGTCGCCGGACCGCCGTCATAAGTGCCCACTAGATTGGCGCTGTCGGTGATGCGGAAAGGATTGCTGAAGGTCTGAGTTTGAACGTGGTTGTCGAACAGGTTCGTCCTGAAGCCTGCCAGGAAATAAACGCGGCTGTCCGACTTGTTCCACTCAGCGCTGACGTGGAGGTCGTACTGGTCGTAGTGGACGGCCCAGGGAATCTCCACAAACTCGGAAAATCCAAACGACGCGCTCCACGGCCTTTCGCCGTCTCTGGATTCATCCTGAGCTCCAAACTTGATTTGCCACGGGAAGGTCGCGGCGATGGTTACGTCACCACCAATCTTTTCGCGCTCATGGGATAAGGAGACCGATTGACCCTGCTGACTGACGTAGGTTGACAGCTTGGCATTCGCATCGGTAATCGAGGTTGAATTCTGAATGTCGGTGCGAATGCTGTTGGAAATAGTCAGATTGCCGGTACCAACACCCGAGTACAGTGATTGTGCCCCGAACATATAATTGTGCGGAACTTGAGTGTCAAAAAAATTGACGAAGATCTTCCTTGCCGTGCCACCTTCGATGTTCAGGTCCTCGTCTTTCCGGCCCAGGTTTCGCCCGATGACATTGAGGTAATGCATACCATCACGGAAGTGTGCTTCGACGCCGGCTACCACTCCGTCGTGTACGTCACGAAACTCATTGAATTTCGAGGAGTTTGGATCTGTATAAACCACAAAGTCAGCCAGTGAAACTTTCACCGACCAAGTCCTCGTAGCTAACAGCGTCCGGTCGAAATCGGGCACGACCGGCGAAAAGTTGGCAAACAAACGGGGACGGGATGACCGAGGTAGCTGCTGAAGACCTGGTAAACCCTCCATAAATTGCTGCTCGCGCAGTCCTGCGTTGGGCTTCACCCGGGGATCGATGTCATCCTGGGTGGAATACGTAGCCCACGGCGGGAAATTGGAGCCGGGCTGATTAGCATCCTCCGCGACACGCGCAACCCCCAACTCGCCTGGCGGAGGCGAATTTGACTGAACGGACTGACCGGCGCTCGACGAATCCGGTGCCGGCGGCTGATTCGCGTCCGATCCTTCATCAGCGCTCGACGCCATAACGTTAGAGTAAATCCCCGGATAGATGGGATCGGTGTTCAGCAATGCCGGCCGGTATAATTTGAAGGGATGCCTTTGCGCCGCATATAGTGGGGGCCCGGCTGGCTGCGACGATGCACCAGCACCGTCGCCAGGCTGCTTGAGATCCCCTGACGCTACATCAGCCGAAAGGGCGCTGGAACTCGCGCTTCCAGGAGCAGGGGGTTCCGACGCGGCAGCCACAGTAACGGCTCCCGGAGCCTGTGACGACTGGGCCATTGCCGTGCCGCCTGCGCAAGCGCATGCGAGGATTCCAGCCACGACCAGCAACAGCGACGTCATTCTTCTGATTCCCCGATTCATTCCCATTCCTCGAGTCATTCGGTATCCCCCTCAGCGATGGAAAAATTTTCCTGAAGGATGATTGCTGCCGTGAATCATGATGTGACAGTTGGTGCAGGCTCGGTACTGGAGCATGGCAGGTTGTTGATAGACGCTTGTGCCCTGACCTGCCGGTATTGTGAGAAGTTGTCCAGGATGAAACACGTTGGAGTGGCAACGCTGACAAAGCATCGGCTTCTTGACGACTAGCAAGGGTTCGTGTGAGGTGCCGTGGGGATCATGGCAGTTGAGGCAGCTCTCGCGAACCGGCGGGTGTTCCCAAAGGAAAGGTCCGCGCTTCTCGCCATGACACTCGTAACACTTGTCATTCACCGAGTTCGCCGCGATTAGCCTCTCCGTCTGCGTGCCATGAGGATTATGGCAGTTGGTGCAGACCATCTTTCCTTCCCGAAGAGGGTGATGGGAAGGTTTAAGCAAAGATGTGCGGATTTGTTCGTGGCATCTGGTGCAAAGCTGCAATTGCGTGGGCTGGGCCAGAAGTTTCTGGTTTCCGCCGTGAATCTGATGGCAATCAACGCAAGCCAGCTTGGCTTCGTCGTGCTTGCTGCCATGCCATAAGGCCACATAGCCACGGGTGTGACATTGCAGACAAACCGCATTCTTGGCGGCCGTTGGTTTTTCCTTCGTGAAGTTCATCAGGCCGCCCACGCCGCGGCCGCCGCCGCCGCCCACGTGATTTGAAGCCGGGCCGTGACAACTCTCGCATCCCTCATGGG
>JBAUVJ010000316.1:0-11580 GCA_049583165.1 Candidatus Sulfotelmatobacter sp.
CATTTTGAATGCTCTGAAATCGGCTGACATGGACGTGGTTGCTCTCACTCCGGAAGAGAGCAAATACGGGGCTGTAGAAACACGGGAGGAGTCGCGGCGCTGCGCAGAACTATTCAAACGCAACCGCGAGCGGATCGATGGAGTCATCGTCACCCTGCCGAACTTTGGCGAAGAACGTGCGATCGCAGACGCCTTGCGCCTGGCCGATCTCCGTGTGCCGGTGCTGATTCAAGCTACCCCCGACGATCCCAAGAAGATGGCCATCGCTCATCGTCGTGACAGTTTCTGCGGCAAGATGTCGGCCTGCAACAATCTAAGGCAGTACGGCATTCCCTACTCCCTCACGACTTTGCACACTGTGAGTCTGGACTCGCCGGAGTTTGCCAAGGACCTGGAATGGTTCGCTGGAGTATGCCGCGTGGTCAAGGGTTTCCGCAACTTGCGCGTGGGAGCAATCGGCGCGCGGCCCACCGCCTTCAATACGGTGCGCTATAGCGAAAAGATATTGGAGTCGCAAGGGATTTCGATCGAGACGCTTGATCTCTCCGAAGTATTGGGCCGCATCGAGCGCATGAAAGATAACGACGACCATGCGCAAGCCAAGCTTGGCGCCATCAAGAAATACGTCGACTCGAGCAGCGTGCCCGCACCCGCTTTGTTGAAGATGGCGAAGCTGGGAGCGGTGGTCGATCAATGGATGGCGGCAACCGAAGTCACCATCAGCGCGGTGCAATGCTGGACCTCGATTGAGGAGAACCTGGGCGTGGTTCCCTGCACCGTGATGAGCATGATGAGCAACGAGCTCCTTTCCAGCGCCTGCGAAGTAGACATTTGCGGCGTGCTGGGCATGCACGCTCTGCAACTCGCCTCCGGCACTCCGTCAGCGCTTCTTGACTGGAACAATAACTACGGATCGGATCCGAACAAGGCGGTCTGCTTCCATTGCTCAAACTTGCCAAAACATTTTTTCCGTTCGGTGAAAATGGATTTTCAAGAGATCATTGCCGGCACCGTGGGCAAGGAGAACACCTTCGGTACCTGTGTCGGACTGATCAATCCAGAGAAGATGAGCTTCGCCCGCTTTTCCACCGACGACACGTCGGGCAAGATGCGCGGCTACGTGGGTGAAGGACGATTCACCGACGATCCGCTGAACACGTTTGGCGGCGCCGGAGTTGTCGAGATTCCCAACCTGCAGCGGCTATTGCATTTCATTTGTGAGCGCGGCTTCGAGCATCACGTTGCCGCCAACCTTTCAACTGTCGCCTCCTCGGTGCACGAAGCCACCACCCGCTATCTGGGTTGGGACATGCACTATCACGGCCGCGACAATGGAGCCTGCTGATGGCGATCGTTGCAGGAGTCGACTTCGGAACCCTCAGCGTTCGTGTTTCTCTGGTCGATAGCGAACGGGGGCTGATCAGCTCGGCCATCGCCGAGTACCCGTTGCACCGCAAGCGCGAAGATCCCGAATACGCCACGCAATCTCACGAGGATCACATGCGTGCGCTGGCTTCCGCCACGCGCGAAGCGCTGAAGAAGGCCGGCATAGCGGGAGATCAAGTGCAGGCCATTGCGCTCGATACTACCGGATCGTCGGTGATTCCGGTCGGCAAAGACCTTCAGCCTCTCGGCGAGTACTACCTGTGGTGCGACCATCGCGCAAAAGGGGAAGCTGCCGAAATTACAGAGGCGGCTCACAAGGAAAATCTCGAGGCCATCAAGTGGTGCGGTGGGGTTTATTCGTCGGAGTGGGGATTTTCGAAGCTCTTGCACTGGCTGCGGCACAATCCCGACAAGCGAGCACAATTCGTCTCCGCCTTCGAACATTGCGATATGGTGGCCGCCACGCTGTGCGGCATCACTGATCCCAAAAAGGTGAAGCGCAGTATCTGCGCCATGGGCCACAAATGGCTGTGGAATGCGCAATTGGGCGGCCTTCCCCCAGAGGATTTCCTGGTCAAGGTAGATCCTTTGTTGAAGGGAGTTCGCGACAAACTGGACGGAGACTACGAAACCTCCGATCACATCGCCGGCAAACTTTCTCCATTCTGGGCTGAGAAACTTGGCCTTAAGGCTGGGATTCCGATCCCGGTGGGCGCCTTCGACGCGCATTGGGATGCGATTGGCGCCGGGTGCCGTACCGACGACATGGTGAACGTGGTCGGCACATCGACCTGCATCATTGGAATTACTCCGTCGGTGAGCCTGGTGCCGGGAGTGTGCGGCGTGGTTCAAGGCAGTGTGCATCCTTTGCGCACGGGAATTGAAGCGGGGCTCTCCGCCGTGGGAGACATCTTTAATGCGATTGCTTCCCGCGCCGGAAGCGATGTCAAGACGCTGAGCGCCGGCCTGGAAAATTATCGTGCAGGACAGACGGGCTTGCTGCGCATGACCTGGGATAACGGAGACCGCACGGTGCTGGTGAATCCCAACCTCCGCGGCGTCACGCTGGGATGGAATTTGCAAAGCACGGCCCAGGACGAACTTTTTGCGGCCATCGAAGGAACTGCGTTCCACACTCGCGTGATCCTGGATCGCATGGCCGGGAACGGCGTAGAGATTAAACGCGTGATCAACGCGGGTGGTATTCCGCAGAAGAATGATGTGCTGAACCAGGTCTATGCTAATGTGTTTGCGCGTCCAGTCCTGGTTCCGAGCAAGAGTGTCGTCAGTCTGGGTTCTGCAATTTTTGCTTTTCTGGCTGCCGGTACATTTAAGACGGTAGAGGAAGCGCAAGATAAGATTTGCCCTTCCTATCGAACATTCCTTCCGGACGAATCGGCACAACGCACTTACGATCAGTTGTATCCTTTATTTAGCGAGTTGTATTTCACATTGGGCGAGCGCGAGAACAAAGGTCTGGGAGAAATCCTGCCAACGCTGATCGCCATAGCAGAGTCTGCGGCCCAGTAGCTAGCAGACGCAACCAGCGAGGAGCAGCAATGAGCGTTCTGAAAGTCCTGCGAACGATCGCAATCAGCGGATTTGCGGTCGTTCTGTTTTCCATGTCCGTGGAGGCCAAGACAAAAGTGAGCAGCGAGCCGTTTGGGAAGATGCCGGATGGAACGCCGGTGGAAATTTTCACGCTGAGTGACGGCGCTTACGAAGCTCGCGTTGCAACCTACGGCGGTATTTTGGTTTCGCTCAAAACTCCCGACCGCAACGGAAAACCGGCCGACGTTGTGCTTGGCTTCGACAACGTGGATGGCTACGTGGCCAACTTCAATGGAGCGGCGGACGCCTTCTTCGGAGCAATTATCGGCCGTTATGCGAATCGCATTGCGCATGGAAGCTTTGTTCTCGATGACAACAAATATACCCTGCCTCTGAACAACGGCGAGAATACGCTGCACGGTGGTCCGCACGGCTTCAATAATGTTGTCTGGAAGGCAAAGCCGGTCGCGGACGGAGTGGAGCTGACTTATCTGAGCAAGGATGGCGAGGCGGGCTTTCCAGGGAACCTTACGGCCGTGGTCCGGTACACATTGCTGAAAGGCGATCTGCGGATTGAGTATTCAGCCACAACGGACAAAGACACCGTGGTGAATCTCACCAATCATTCTTATTTCAATCTCGCGGGGCAGGGTGACATTCTGAACCATCAACTCACTCTCCACGCGTCTCGCTACACACCCGTGGACGCCGGCCTGATTCCGACGGGTGAGTTGAAGTCAGTGGAATCGACTCCCTTCGATTTTCGGAAAGCGACTGCCGTTGGTGCGCGAATCGATGCCAACGACGAACAGCTTCATCTCGGCCACGGTTACGATCACAACTGGGTGCTGGATAACAGCGGCGGAAAACTGGCGGAAGCAGCGGAAGTGTACGATCCCGCGAGCGGACGTGTGCTGAAAGTTCTAACGGATCAGCCGGGAATCCAGTTCTATAGTGGCAACTTCCTCGACGGCACGATCAAAGGTAAGGGCGGAAAGCCGGATGAGCATCGCGCGGCACTATGCCTGGAGACGCAGCACTTCCCGGATTCGCCGAATCACCCGGATTTTCCAACCACCGAGCTGAAAGCTGGTCAGCGTTATCACACCGTCACCGTATTCAGTTTCTCGGCCCGCTGAACAGCCCTGTCTAACGACTATCGAAAATTTCTTGATTGAGTGATTTTGTCCGAATGCGAGATGGGAAGCTGGATAAAAAGCTGGTGCGTCTGCTCGCAAGCCTTGCTTTCTCTGTTCTGGTCGGGCAGCAGTGCTTTTCTCAACAAGCAGCGCCGCAGGTGAACATCCGGGTGCAGGCCGACCGGTCCGAAGGGACGCTCTCGCCGATCTGGAACTATTTCGGATACGACGAACCCAATTACACTTACGCGCCAAACGGCAAGAAGTTGCTCGGCGAATTGGCCGGACTGGATGCCGCGCCGGTGTATGTGCGGACTCACAATCTGCTGACCAGCGGCGACGGTTCGGCCTCCCTGAAATGGGGATCGACCAACGTTTACTCGGAGGATGCCTCCGGAAATCCGATTTACAGTTGGATAATTCTGGATCGGATCTTCGACACGTTTCGCGCCGCTGGCGTCAAACCGCTGGTCGAAATCGGCTTCATGCCACAGGCGCTTTCCACTCATCCCGATCCCTACCGCCACAACTTTCCGCGGACTCCCGTCTCCGACATTTACACGGGATGGGCTTATCCGCCCAAAGATTATCAGAAGTGGTCGGAACTGGTTTTTCAATTCGTTCATCATCTTCGCGAGCGTTATGGCGACGCCGAAGTGAAGACATGGTTGTGGGAAGTATGGAACGAACCCGACATCGGGTATTGGAAGGGAACGCCGGAGGAGTATTTCAAGCTCTACGATTTTGCGGTCGAGGGAGTACTGCGGGCCCTCCCCGAGGCGCGAATCGGAGGGCCAGAGACTACCGGCCCGGGCAACTCGAAGGCAGCAGATTTTCTGCGGGCCTTCCTCGAACACTGCGCACACCAGAACAATTATGCCAACGGCAAGGTTGGATCGCATCTTGACTTCATCAGTTTTCATCCCAAGGGGTCTCCGAAGTGGTTGGGTGATCATGTGCAGATGGGGATCAATCGTCAGCTGACCGCGATCGAGCGAGGATTCAAAATCGTCGCATCCTTCCCCGAGTGGCGGCAGACGCCGATCATCCTGGGAGAGTCCGATCCGGAGGGATGCGCGGCCTGCTCGGCTAAAGAAAATCCGCAGAACCTATATCGCAACGGGACTCTGTACGGCGCCTACACGGTCGAAGTTCTGAACAATATTTTGGCTCTGGCCCAGCAAGAACACATTAATTTTCTAGGAGCGGTAACCTGGGCCTTTGAATTTGAGGACCAGCCGCCCTTCGCAGGGTTTCGGGAGATGGCGACCGACGGCATGGACAAACCGGTTCTGAACGCCTTTCGCATGTTAGGGCTTCTCGGCAGCACGCGCTTGCAATTAACCAGCTCAGGAGCATTGCCGGCGACTGAAATTGTGAGTACCGGAGTGCGAGCGACGCCTGACATCAATGCGGTCGCCACGCGTAAAGATCGAGAGATCGAGATTTTACTCTGGAACTATCACGACGACGACGTGCCCTTCCCTGCCGCGCCGATCGAACTGGTTGTCACGGGCCTGCCCGCAGACATAGAACGTGGCCTGCTTGAACACTTCCGGGTGGACTCCGACCACAGCAATTCATTCACCGCGTGGAAGGAGATGGGCTCACCACAATCACCCTCCGCGAACGAGTACGAGCACTTGCAGAATGCTGGCCAACTGCAACTATTAACTTCGCCTGCCTGGGTAGCACTCCAGCATGGCGCCGTTCACCTGAAATTCACCTTGCCTCGACAAGGCTTATCGCTCGTGCGTCTCTCCTGGTAAGTTTCCTCAGCTCTCCTCACAACGACCACTGAATCACTGAGTAGGAGTGCGCCGGCACTTCAAACCTGGTCCGGTCGCCGCTAGCACCCGGCACCTTGAACGTTTGTGGCGCAACTCGTTTCGGTGCGGCAAAGCTGTTCGACGCCTTCAAATCGTCGCCCGTCAGCAGAGAAGCTGAAACCCAACGAGCAGGAGCAGCATCTTCCCACACCACTTCAACTTCATGGGAATTGTTCAGATCCCGGTTCAAAATGAAGAGGGAAAGTTTTCCATCGCTGCGATCGAGCGCACCGGCAACATCTACATGTGCAACGTCGTTTAAGCCAGAAACTTCGTAGGTGGAGGATTCCACCAGCAGATTCAGCACCGCGCCCCTGGCAAATTGCAGAGCCCAACTATATGGGTAGTAAATCGTCTGCTGAAATAATCCGTTCGCATCCGTCATAATCGGAGCGATTACGTTAACTAATTGAGCGAGACAGGCGAGTTTCACTCGATCTGCATTGCGCAGCAACGAATTGACAAGCCCTCCAACCAGAAGCGCATCTTCCAGGTTGTAGACTTCTTCCAGCAAATGCGGCGCTTCCTGCCGATGGCCATCCACCGCGTCTCCTCTGGTGGTGCGATACCATACGTTCCATTCGTCGAAAGAAAGCCATAGCTTTTTGGGCGACCGTTTGTGTCCACGCACCATATCGCAAACCGCGAGCGTCTCCGTGATCTGGCGCTCCATGCTCAGATTCAGCGCAAGATACTTCGAGGTATCGCCGCCGGAGTCGCGTTCGTTGTTGCCAAAATAGCGGTGGAGTGACAGGCCATCCACGTAGTCGTAACATTGCTCGAGCACTTCGCGATCCCATTCTAGGTAGCTCGGCATGAACGGCCCGCTCGATCCGCACGCGATCAGCTTCAGCGAGGAATCGACGTCTCGCATTTGCCGGGCGGCGTCCTGCGCCTTGAGCCCATATTCCGTGGCCGACATGTGTCCGATCTGCCAGGGACCGTCCATCTCATTGCCCAGGCACCAATGCTGCACCTTGTAAGGATCTTGAATGCCATGCTGGCGTCGAAGTTCGCTCCATTTCGTACCTTTCTCTACGTTGCAATACTCCACGAGGGCCGCCGCCTCTTCCGCGCTGCCCGTGCCCAGGTTCAATCCCATGAGCGGCTCGGTTCCGGCAGCCTTGCACCAAGCCATAAACTCATTGGTGCCGAACTGATTCGATTCGAGTGTGTCCCACGCCTTGTCAAGCGTTACCGGACGGTTCTGCTTCGGACCAACGCCATCGAGCCAGTTGTACCCAGAGACAAAATTCCCTCCGGGATAGCGAATGATTGGTACTCCAAGCTGCCGGATTTCGTCGAGAACATCTTTGCGGAATCCGTTGGCATCCGACAACTTCGATCCCGGATCGTAAATTCCCTCATAGATGGCGCGACCGAGATGCTCCAGGAAAGAGCCGAACAGGTTACGATCCAGCGGCGCAATGGTTCGCCGGGTGTCGACATAAACCCTGGCTGCGCTTTTCGTGACTGCCGAGGAAGCAGCCTGGACGGGCTTCCCCGCCGCAAGACCGTGCGCGAAATTAGGGAAAAGGGTCGCGGCCGAACCTGCCACGCCCGCGTTGGTAGCCTGCTTAAGGAATCGCCTTCTAGCGGAAGAGAATTTCTTCATGGGTCCCCTTACAAGATCAGTTTTCTAAAACCCGCAGGTGCGAGTACTCCGCGGCAAAGAGCGCGACCGTCGATCACCTTCGCAAACAATGTACCTCGCATCGCCCGAAAAAAACTAGCGAGCCGAGGTTGAACCCTTCGGCTCGCCGTTGAAACGCGCTCTCAATACCCGCTAGAAAGAGACTCGGATGCCCAGCTGCAAGTCTCTCGCAGGTAGGGCGTTCGTAGACTTGCCGAAGGTTCCATCGGCCATATCGGCATCCACAGGACCGAGATTTCCGTGATTGAAGACATTAATGAAATCAAAACGGAGTTGCAGGTTACCTTGTTCGCCGATCCAGGGAATGTGATTGTTTTTTAGCACGCTGGCATCCACCTGGAACATGCCAGGGTTGCGGTAGATGTTGCGTGGCTCATTTCCTTCCGTACCTAGGGCAGGAGCCGGGAAATCCGCAGCCGTAAAGATTCCGTGTATGTACGCTTGCCGGCTGTGCGACCCCGTGAAGTTCTGAGATGGTGTATCCGGCACATCCCAGTTATTGCCATCGAGGTTGTAGTCACCGGGGTACTGAGGAGCAGTTGCCGAGTTCGTGTTGTAGACCCAGAACGGCGTACCAGTCTGAACGGCTACTATGGTTGACGCTTCCCAGCCCGAGGTTAGGACTCGGGCAATCCCGCTGCTTAAGCCGGGTAGGGTATAAGCACCGGAGAACGAGAAGCGCTGCCGCACGTCATAATTAGCATCCCCGTAGTAGCTGAAATATGCGCTCTGATCGGGAATACTATATGGAACTCCGTTCGGAGCGGTATCCTGATCGAACCGTGTGCCAGCCTCGGGATAGTCCTTGGCATGCGCCAACGTATACGAGCCTTGGAAACTGCCTCGGGATCCCGCCTTTCCGCGGAGAAAAAGAATCATCGCGTTGTAGGTGGATTGATTGGCATTGTTGACGTAGGTAATGGCACCGAAGTTCGGATTCAGACGAGTCAAGGCTTCGGTCGCCGGAGCCGTAGCGGTGGCCGGTGTGACAACTGCACCACCCGGGAATCGATTCACGTCGGTGCCGGTCAAGCCATTGTAGCTAACCGAGCCGGAGTAGTTGGCTCCCGCCACCAGCCTCCAGGGAAGTTGGTGCTCTACGCCGATGACATAGTTCACTGCTAAAGGCGCCTTCATGTTCCGATCAAGGGAATCAACGCTGGCCTGGCTACCTGGGAGTCCTCCTGCCGCGTCTAAAGAACCTGCGGGGATGGTTGGCAGCGGGAAGTTAAAAGGATAAGTTCCGGAGGGCGCAAGAGCAAAAATTGGTTGAATCCCAGTCCCCCCCTCTAAGAACGTCGCATTGATAATCCCTGGAGGGTTAAGACGAGTTTGGTCGACGCTCTGGCCCATCACGACCCAGTCGTGGTAGACACCAATTCCTCCCCGTATGGCCCAGTTTCCCGTCTTGGACGGATCCCACGCGAAACCAATCCGGGGACTAATGAGATTTTTCATTGGATTGGCGAACACTTGGGAGACGGTGCCCACGGTGGCCTGTGCAACCTGCTCGTTGAAATTTCCCGCGGTTCCAAGATTCAGAGCGCTAAACTGGAATCCGCTGTTCCCCCAGGGGATGTGGTTTGTAAAATCGTCCCAGCGAATTGATAGCGTTAACGACAGATTCGGCTTCGCCTTCCAGTCGTCCTGTACGAAGAATCCAAAGGGGTTCGTTTGTCCACCGAAAGCTACCACGGCGGGCTGTCCGGTCAGGGGGTTGTAGGTGGCAGTTTCACCGTCGGTGACATTATCTTGCACGAGATCCAGCAGAGTATTGAAGGTGAAACTGGGTCGAACGTAGTCAGGAGTGAAGTCGCCGTGCTCAATACCTTTGGCACCGTCGTAGCCGACCTTCCAGGTGTGCTGGCCGTGAATCCAGCTCAGTACTGAGCGCCAGTTATACATGGGACCGCGATATTCTCCCGGCCCAAATCCGCCGCCGACCTGGAAGCCTTCACTGATGTCCTTGATAGTAATGGCAGGCACTTTAAGATTAGCATCCTGCCCGTTAGCGCCGCCGACGCTGGCAAAACCGAAGGCGGATTCCCACAGAAGATTGGATTTAAGAGTATGGGTATAGTCGATCTGCCCATACCGATTTCTCATGATGTCCAAGGCCTGCAAACCAGCCCTGGCGGAGAGCTGTTGCTGATCGAAAGAATCGTTGTAATAGCTTAGATAGAGCCTATCCCTCTGAGTAAAATACTGATCGAGGCGGAAGTTATACTGGAGAGCATTGTAGTAGGGACTGGCAACAAAGTTCCCCTGGTCAACGACGGAAAGATCACAAGGAATGCCGGTGGGCGAACCCGGACCACAATTGGCCGCGCCGAACACGCTTTGAGCGTTGCTCACTGTTCCGTTTGGTATCAGACGACTGGCTGGCCACCCCGTGAGCACCTGTGTTCCCACCGTATTGGGAAAGTTAGCTTGCGCCCACTGAACAAACGCCGGATCCTCAAAAGTCTGATTGCCTGTCGGCGCGGCTGCCGAAGTCGTCGCCCATAATTTCTCAAAGTCGGCGAAAAAGAATGTTTTGTTCTTCCGGATCGGCCCACCTAATGTCCCCACCAGATCTTTTCGAGCAAACGGGGTAAACGCGTTCGCGGTCACAAAATCCGGCGTGGCCTGGAAATCCTGATTAGTGAAAAACAGGCTGCCGCTGCCGTGGAAGTTATTAGTGCCCGATTTCGTTGTCACCTGAACCAGGATCGAGCTGCCCAAATTGTCTTCTCCATCCCAAGAGTTGGTTTGCATGGTGACTTCTTGCACTGCATCAGGAATAGGGGCGAGGATGATATTGCCGTTTTGAACGGGGCTGGTGACGTTCAGACCATCCACCATCACCAGGTTCCCTGTGTAGCTGCGTCCGTTTGCGCTGATCTGAGGAGTCTGGGTGCCGAAGTTATCGGCGAAACCACCCGGCGACTCGCCCGTGGCGCGTGTACCAGTTCCCACAACACCTGGTGCGACCGCCAAAATATCCCAAAGATTACGATTGGCTTCGGGAAGATCACGCACGGTATTCGACGAAAGCGTCGTTTCCAGGCGGCTGTCATCGGTGTCTACCGCAGGAGGGGCCACTTCTACGTTGACTGTTTGCTGAGTGGAACCGAGAGGCAACGCCAGATTAATTCCCTTGGTTTCGGAGGTGCTGAGCGTGAACTTCGACTCTGTCTTCCGGAAACCCTGAGCCTCCACAGTCAACACATAGTTTCCTGAGGGAAGACTATTGAAGCGGTAGTTGCCGGACTCGCTCGTGGTGATCACGGCCGTCACTCCATTGTCCAGATTGCGCAACTGAACCGAAGCTCCATTGATCGCAGCACCAGCCGGATCCGAAACCACGCCTTGAACATTGCTGCTGTATTGAGCGAAGGCTGGAAGGCAGAAAAGCAACAAAGCTGACAGGAGCAACAGGCGGACGGATAGGCAAGGCTTTACGCCAACCATTCAATTCCTCCCACGACTTGGTGCGAGCAACTTGAGTAAACGCTTTCTCGACTAATACAATCAGCTTATAGTCCTATTCGTCGGCCACTGTCAAGTATTTTTCCAAAGCCGTTACGAGGTTGCATGCCATTTACACTAGAGAGAATACCCAGCAAGCTCTACTTTAGGCAGAGACTTGAGACTCACACGGATTTGTAACGACGTGCATGTTTAGGTTGTGTTCGGAGGGCACTCCGAATCCACGGAAGGCTCAGCCCCAAGGGGGACGACATCGCTTTTGGAATCATGGTTGACATCGGCGACCGGACCCAAGCCCTTCGTCGCAAAGAATATATGGAGTATAGTATTGCCAGCTTCTGCCGCTTTGATTGCTCACCGGCCTGCTTTCGGGGTCTTGTGAGCAAGCGATTTCACAGACATTAAGGTCTTCATCATCTTCGTCCTGAGTAGCTGTCTAGCTACGTGATCACAATGGAAACACGCCAACTCGGAAACAGCGCCCTCCAAATCACCCTCCTCGGAATTGGAGCTTGGGCGATCGGCGGGAGTGGTTGGAATGGGAGCATGG
>JBAUVJ010000317.1:0-9865 GCA_049583165.1 Candidatus Sulfotelmatobacter sp.
AGGACTCCGAGCCACAGCCACCGGGTCGGATTCCGGCAGGCTGGCGGTGTGATAGGAATTCACAGTTTGTGCCAGCACACTCGATGCCAGCAGGATCGACCCGATCAAGAGAGGAAATCGTTGTGCACTTTTCATGAACGCATCCTAGCGGCGGTCTGAAGGATGCAGTTGCCTCTCTGTGACAGTTTCCGGAGTGTCACACCGAATCGATGTGGGGATCGACGATTGGATCGTTGACAAACTTTACGAAACGCAAAAGCTCGTCGGTCGACGATTGCGAGAGTAAAGTGAAGGGAATCGCACGGCATCCTGCCGGCAATTTCGTGGCGGTGACGGAATCACATACCACCGCCGTCGTCTCTGCTAGTCCGCGATGCCAGTTTGGGCTTCGAGCATCACGGAAGATCAAGCTGTCGGGGTGGAAGCCCGCGGCGTTCAATACTGCGCGCGCCACTTTCAAAAATTCTGGCCAGCGCGAAGCAATGCCAACCAGCGCTCCCGTCGGAGCCGGCAGCCACGATCCCAGCGAGGTCGGAACAGAGCGAACCTGGAGCGTTATTAATTCCGTCCCCTCGGGCAATACTTTCCGGATGGCTGGCGCGCGATTGGGCAGCGCGATTGGCACTCCACCCTCGCAGGCCTTCCGGCAATCTTCCATTCCGCAACTCCTGATCGGAAAGCTCACGGCCTGCTGCACCTCGGCAACTAGAATGCGCCGCAATTCCTCATCTGGCTCGACCAGCAGAAAATGGTCCGGAGGCTGCAATTCAAGCCACCGGCGCAAGCGCCAACGCAATGCGGGTAGGGAGATGCCGGAACCGCGAGCCTTGCGGACGAGTGCTGCAATCATCTCGTCCAGCGCCACGGCGGAGGGCGGTTGCGCCTCCGGCTTCCGCGCCGCCACATACACACCACTTCCACGCCGGAGTTCTACCCAGCGATCCCGATGCAATTGACGGTAACCCGCGCTGATTGTGTTGGGATGAAGTTTGAATCGTCGCGCCAGTTCGCGGGTGCTGGGCAGGCGCTGCCCGGGCGCGAGGTCGTCGCTTAGGATGCCGAGCACGACCTGGGTCACCAGTTGTTCGCGCACGCTGACTTCGCTCTCACGCGCCAACCAGAGTTGCATGGTGAACTCTCTTATAAACGGTGACGGCGGCAAAAGGAAGCTTTCATCGATGGTGAGCCGCGGCATTGCCGCCTTTTGCGCTCCGCATTATGATGAGTCCATGAGTTTTTCCGAGACGGTCTTTCTGTTCTTCCTGGCCCTCATCATCTTTGGGCCCAAGAAGTTGCCGGAGATCGCCCGCCAGGCGGGAAAACTGCTCGCCGAGCTTCGCCGCGCCTCCAACGAGTTCAGATCGCAGATTGAAACCGAGATCGCGCATTTGGAAGTAGAAAAGCAAGGCCAGAAAGAAATGCAAAAGAAACAGGAGGTTCTGCCGCCCAGCGCTCCCCCGCAAGGAACGGTGGCCAGCCTGAGCCTGAATCCCGCCTCCAGCGAAGCCATCCCGCATGAATCGAGCGCAACCTTGGCTGCTCCCGCCGAAGCGACTCTTGCAGGCAACGATTTAGCCACTACGAATTTAGCGGTGGCCAATGTGATCGCGGAGAATTCGGAAATACCTCCGGCCGATTCGTCTCCGCCCGTCCCCGAGGCGGAGACAGAAGTAGCATCCAGCGCCGCTCAGGACTCGCATGTTTGATACCCAGACCGAGTCTTCCACCGACGACGCCAAGCGCGACGCCATGCCCACCATGGGCTTCCTCGATCACCTCGAGGAGTTGCGCAACCGTCTTGTGTATTCCATCGCCGCCGTTGCCGTTGGATTTTTCGCCTGTTGGTGGAAGGTGGAAAGCATCTACGACATAATGCAGCGCCCGATTGTGAAGGCGCTCAAGGACAATGGGATGTCAGAACGGCTTGTCTATCTGAATCCCACCGAGCCCTTCAACTTGTATCTGAAGATCGCGGCCTTAGCCGGACTGTTCCTCACCTCGCCCTTTGTGCTCTATCAGGTTTGGATGTTCATTTCTCCGGGACTCTATCGCAACGAAAAGCGTTACGTTGTGCCCTTCATGGCTTCAACCATCGCCCTGTTCACTACAGGAGGATACTTCGGTTTCAAAGTCGTCTATCCCCAGGCGCTCGGTTTTCTGATTCATTTCGGACGGCAGTTCCAGCCGATGATCACCATCGGGGAATATACGTCGCTCTTCCTCAGCATTATTCTCGGCATGGGATTAATCTTCGAAATGCCCATTCTCATTTTTTTTCTGGCTCTGATGGGCATGATTACCGCCCGCTTCATGTGGAAGAATTTTCGCTACGCCATCCTGGTCATTTTCATCATTGCGGCAATCGTCACCCCGACTCCAGACGTTTTGAATATGTGCATTTTTGCCGCGCCCATGGTCGCCTTGTACGCCATCAGCATCGGGATCGCCTGGGCGGTGCATCCCAAGCAGCGCCGCGCTCGCAAGGAAAAACAGGCGGCATAAGCTTCTTGGCGTCGAGGGCATTGCTCGTTGAGGGCCATTCGTTGATTAGCAAAAAATGATCGGCAAAAGAATGATCGGCAAAAGAATGATCCACAAAAGAGTTGCGATTTCGATCTCGCTGCTTTCGATCGCCGCATTGTTGGCTTGCGGGCGTGACAACAATGCGAACTCGGTAAAAGCCCAGACTCCGCTTCCCACCGCCGAAACATCAACCCCCAATCTTTCGCTTCCTCCCGACAACGGCCCGCTGCCGGCGATTGATGCGGCACGAGCCATGCATTATGTGAAAGAGATGGTAGCTCTCGGCCCGCGCCCCGTCGGCAGCGCGAATCACAAAAAGGTCGAAGAATATATCGTTTCGCACCTCAAGGGCGACACAGTAGAAGATGACGTTTTTACCGCCGATACTCCCGAAGGCAAATTTCCGGTGCGCAACATTATCGCGAAGTTTCCCGGCACGCGCGACGGCATCATCGTGATCGCCAGCCACTACGATACAAACTATCCCCTGCGCAACACCTCGTACATCGGCGCCAATGACGGCGCTTCATCCAGCGCTCTGCTGCTTGAAATTGCCAATCAAATGCGCGGCAAGAAACTCGACGGCTACAGCATTTGGCTGGTATGGGACGATGCCGAGGAAGCGATGAAGACCTGGTCGGACGCCGACAGTCTATACGGCATCCGGCATCTCGCGCAGAAATGGCAGGACGACGGCACCCTGAAGAAGATCAAGGCTTATCTGCTGGCGGATATGATCGGCGACGCGGACCTCAACATCGATCACGATCAGAATTCAACGCCTTGGCTGGAAAATGTCGTCTATCAGGCAGCCACTCGTCTGGGTTACCAATCGCATTTCTTCGCGCGGGACAATCAGGTGGAGGACGATCACATTCCGTTTATGCAACGTGGCGTGCCCTGCGCCGACCTGATTGATTTCGACTACGGCTATAACAACGTCTTCTGGCATACACCGCAGGATACCGTGGACAAGCTCAGCCCCAAGAGCCTGGAAATTGTTGGTAGTACGATTCTTGAGACAGTCAACATTCTCGACAAAATGGACCCCTTGCCGCCGAAGTAAAATCGCGGCGTCTGCGAAAAATTTCCCCGCAGCTTCCCGCTGCTTCTGTACATTGCTTCTGCATACTCAGCGAAAGCTCTTTTGCTCTTTTCCCTGAATTCATTTCTAATTCACCGGATATGGGAAACCTGAAGGCCTTTTTTTTGTGCTTCGTCCTAACCGCTGTTTGTCTTGCTGCAAATCCGGCTGAGAATGACGATTCGGCCCGCATCATAGAATCAGCCCTGCAACCGTCCCCGATCGAAAGCAACCTCCGCCATCTCACCGATGAAATTGGCGGCCGGGTGTCCGGCACGCCTGCCATGCAATGGGCCATCGAGTGGGGCGTGCAGATGTTGGCCACCGCCGGAGCCGACAACGTTCACACCGAAACATTCACTATTCCTCACTCCTGGGCCGAGGGCGCAACCGAGATGTCCGTCAGCGCGACCGGAACTGCGCTTGATCCCGATCTCAAGCAGATCCCCAAAGTTGCATTCCGTGTTCGCTGTGTTTCCATCGCTTGGGCGCCAGCACTGGCTCCGGTAAAGCATGTGCCGGTCGTCGATGTGGGCAACGGCAGTGCCGACGACTTCAAAAAGGCCGGAGATATTTCCGGAAAGATCGTGCTCGTCCACTCAACTGTGCTAAAGACCTGGGACGACCTTTTCGCCGAATACACCAATGCGCCGCCCGTGATCACCGCCGCAGTGAATGGCAAGGCGAGGGCGGTAGCCTTTATCGCCACCCGCGAGCACGACATTCTCTACCGGCACACGAACTCCTTCGCAGGTGAAATCGACCGCATCCCCCAGGTACTGGTGGCGCGCGAAGATGGAGAACGCATCGGACGCCTGCTCGCCTCCGGGCATCCGGTATGGGCCGATCTGAGCATCCCGAGCCAACTCGGCGGGCCAATCAAAACCGCAAATGTGATTGGAGAAATCAAAGGCAGCGAAAAGCCTGACGAGTTCGTCATTCTCGGCGCGCATCTCGATTCCTGGGAACTCGGTACCGGTGCGCTCGATAACGGCTGCAACGCGGCGTTGGTGATCGACGCGCTGCGGGCGATCAAAGCCACCGGGCTCAAGCCTCGCCGCTCCATCCGCTTCATACTGTTTTCCGGCGAAGAAGAAGGCCTGCTCGGTTCACGCGCCTACTCGCGCGAACACCGGCCGGAACTCGATAAAGCCGCCGGCGTCATCATCTACGATTCCGGTACTGGCAAGACTACGGGATTTGCCACCGGTGGCCGCAAAGATGTTCTCGACACCGCCAAACACATCATCGCGCCTCTGAAGCAATTCGGCCTGACCGATCTGAAGACCGACATGGAATGGGGTACCGACCACTTCGATTTCATGCTGGAGGGCGTTCCTACATTCGTGGCGGATCAAGACGAAGCAAATTACCTGGTGAACTACCACGCCGTTTCCGATACTTACGACAAAGTAGATTTCGTGCAGCTCAAGAAAGATGTGGCCGAAGCTGCGGAATTTGCCTTCGCCCTGGCGAATCTTCCGGAAAAGATCGGGCCGCGTTTCACTCGTGCGCAGATCGAGCAATCCATGCACGAAACCGGCTCGGATCAGGCGTTCAAGGCCGACGGCACCTGGGACGCGTGGCAGCGCGGAGAAATTGGCCGGCAGAAGTAATCAATTTCGCGGTTTCCAATTGCCAATTGAGCCGTCCACCAGGTGCAATGGAGAATTGGCAATCGCTAATTGGCGAACGACCATCGGCAATCAGACTTGCTCTATTTCTGGATTATCTTCAACCTCTTCGCGTTGGGCATGCTGGTGTTGGATCTCCGTGTCTTCCATCGGCGCGGCCCCATGCGTTCCCGCGAAGCGCTCGGTCGCAGCGCAATGTGGCTGGGATTGGCTGCCGCATTCGCCGGGCTAATGTTTTTCTGGCAAGGCCGCCAGGTCGCGATCGAGTTCGTCACCGGCTACGTACTGGAACTCTCCCTCAGCGTTGACAATCTTTTCATCTTCCTTCTGATCTTTCGCTACTTCGCCGTTCCTGAAGAAAATCAGCACCGCGTATTGTTCTGGGGAATTCTCGGGGCGCTGGTGATGCGCGGCTGTTTCATTCTGGCGGGAGTTGGCCTCATCCAACGCTTTCACTGGATTTTTTATCCCCTCGGGGCGCTCCTCGTGTATAGCGGACTACGACTTGGGGTCGCGGGCGAACGCCAGGTCGATCCCTCCAGAAATCCGGCAGTAAAGGCGTTGCGCCGCTTGATGCCGGTGACGGATAGTTACCAGGGAGGCAAGTTTTTTGTTCGCGGCTGGAAAGGAAACGCTGGCCTCTATGCCACGCCACTGCTGGTGGTTCTGGCTGTAATCGAAACCTCCGACCTGCTGTTTGCGGTCGATTCCATTCCAGCAGTCCTGGCGATTACGCTCAATGCCTTCATCGTCTACGCTTCCAATGTGTTCGCCATCATGGGTCTGCGGTCGATGTACTTCGCGGTTTCTGGATTGATGAAAGCCTTCCGCTTTCTTCACACCGGGCTGGCGCTGATTCTGGTTCTGGTGGGCTTGAAAATGATGACGGCCAACTATTTCAAAATACCCACACTGGCGATGCTTACGGTTGTGGCGGGAATTCTGGCAGTTTCAATTGCGGCCTCCATGCTGGTCGCGAAGAACGGGCCCCGATAGGGAGTTACACGGGCGCCAGCATAAACTTCACCTGCATCCCCAGCAAAACCGTTGCACCCATAAGCTATTATTAAAGCCCATGGCTCAAGTCACCATCCATGTCCCGCCGCGCCCCTACCAGGCTCGGATTGAGAACGGCTCGCTGGCGCGGGCGGGAGCCTTGCTGGCAGAATTGCTGCCGCAGTCGAGCAAATTGTTTGTGGTCACCTCTGCGCCCATTCGCCGCCGTTGGGGCGCCAAGCTGCTTAGTTCGCTCACTTCCGCCGGTTTCAAACCTCAAGTCCTCCAGATTCCCGACGGTGAGCCTGCCAAAAAGCTAGCCACGATTGAAACCATGGCCGAAAGACTGGTCCGTCTGGGCGCGGACCGCAAAGCCGTTCTCATTGCCTTGGGGGGAGGCGTGGTCGGCGATGTTACGGGATTGCTGGCGTCGCTCTACATGCGGGGAGTGGATTTAGTTCAGATTCCGACCACGGTCCTGGCCCAGGTGGATGCATCGGTCGGCGGCAAGACTGCCGTGAACCTCGGAGCAGGGAAGAACCTGCTCGGAACTTATCATCATCCGCGCGTGGTTCTCATCGACCCTGAAGTGCTTCATACGCTTTCGGATCGCGCTTATCGCGCCGGCCTATATGAGGCGCTCAAGTGCGGCATTATCGGAGATCTCGATCTCTTCCTGCGCTTTGAGCAGAAGCGCGCCCAGATCCTCAAGCGCGATCCTGTCGAGGTCGAAGGCATCATTGCGCAGAGCGTGAAGCTGAAAGCGGAAATTGTCTCCGCCGATGAACAAGAGGGCGGATTGCGGCGCGTTCTGAACCTGGGCCATACGATCGGACACGCGCTGGAGGCGGAAACCGGCTACCGCAACCTGCTGCACGGCGAAGCCGTTGCCTGGGGCATGATCGCCGCGACAAATATTGCTCTCAGCGTCGGCCGCACGGATAGCGTTACCGCCGGCCGGATTGCCGACGCGGTATTGGGTCTCGGACGCTTGCCAGAACTGAAAGTGAACGCCCGCAAGATTCTCGCGCGCCTGCAAGCCGATAAGAAGACACAAAATGGCGCAGTCCATTTTGTTCTGCCGCGGGAAATTGGGAAAGTCGAAATCGCCTCCGATGTTCCGGACAAGGTGATCCTCAACGCAGTTGAAGAATTGCGCCGCCTGTCGCACGGAGGCTGGCTCTCCAAGAAATAAGAAACATAGTTCGGTGGATAGAAATTGCGGATAGAAATTAAAGATCAGAGATGAAGAGATGAGTCGCACAGCGGAGGCTCCAAGACCACGAGTGGTCGGCGCCGCGCCTGCCGGCGCCAGTGATCCTCATTCAGCCGCGCGCGCCGTGCGCGAGATGTTCACTTCGATTGCCCCGCGCTATGACCTGCTGAATCACGTATTGTCATGCAACATCGATCGGCTTTGGTGGCGGCGCACCGCTCGCACTTTCGTGCATATCTTCACGCAGCCCGATTGCCGCGTTCTTGACCTGTGCTGCGGCACTGGCGACATGACTTTTGCTTTGAGTAAGCAGGTCCGCAAGCTGGAAGGCAAGTCCGGTCCGCAAATTTTAGGCGCTGACTTCTCTAATGCCATGTTGCAGCGTGCGCGGTCGAAAGCTCTCGGCAAGCACACCGAGAAATCTCAGCATGCAACCCCGAGCTGGATCGAAGCCGACGCTCTCACTCTTCCATTGCCCAGCGAGCATTTCAACCTGGTGACGTCAGCCTTTGGCTTTCGCAATCTGGCCGACTACGACGCTGGCCTGCATGAGATCGTGCGTGTCCTCAAGTCTGGGGGTGAGTGCGGCATTCTCGACTTCAGCGAGCCGAAGGGGCTGATGGGCCGTTTGTATCGCGTCTACTTCAAGCAAGTCCTGCCCCGCGTGGGCACCATGCTTTCTGGCGTCCGGGGCCCGTACGCATATTTGCCGGCCTCCGTCGAGCGCTTCCCCGAGCCGCACGAAATGCTCGATCGCATGCGCCGAGCCGGCTTCCGCGAAGCGACATGGACGCCTTATACCTTCGGAATTGCCGGCTTGTATCGCGGGAGGAAATGAGAGGATTCACTAAGCTTTAGCGGGCACGCTCGGCACCGAGATTTCTTTCTTGAAGCTGTCGGCGAAAGCTTCTTCGATGGTGTGTCGCATTACGTTTTCATATTCCGCACCCAGGAAAGTACGCAGCCGGCCAGTGTTCATAATGTATTCGCCGGTCATGTAGGGAAGCGCCTCCGGCGGAATCGCCGAGATCTGCCGCTTCCACAGAAAATCCAGCACCGTCCGCATCGCCCATTTTCCCGGAACCCGAATCAACTTCGCATGGGCCAATTCGACGCAGCGGCCAAAGGTAATCGGCTCTCCGCGACCCGCGACATTCAGGATGGTCAACCGCTGCATTTCCGGGTCGCGACGTTGAATATGTGCGATCAGGCGCGCCATATCGTCGACATGAATAAACTGGATCTTGTTGTCGAGATATTGTTGTCCCCGGGGAAGCATGCAAGGCAGCCGTTTGCTCTCGTGGCGCATCTTCTCCGCGCGCGAGCTCTTGCCGTTCGCCGTTCCGCGAAACGCTCCCAATAAATAATTATCCACGCTGGCGCCGGCAAAAATGTGTGGCCGCAAAATATAGACGCTGCATCCGCGTAACGCCGAGGAGCGCTGCTGCACCACCTCGTCGCTCTGCTTTTTGTGAATCGCGTACGGCAGCGTGTGCGCCGCCATCGGAGACTCTTCGGTCGCCGGGGCCGGAAGGCTGGGGCCATAGACAGAAACACTGCTGGGGAAAATAAATTTCTTAATGCCCGAATCAGTAGTGCGGTTTGCCTCGGTTATGGCTTCCATTACCCGGGCCGTGCCGGCCACGTTAATCTGCCACATGCGCTCCGCGTCCAGCACTCCCGAGCGCACGGCGTCGATCACAAACGCAAGATGAACCACCGAGACTGGCCGAGTATCGCGCAGCAATTCGTAAAGGGTCCGCGTGGAGGCCTCTTCGCCCAAATCCAATCGCTCGAATTGCACCGGCAAATCGGTATGGGGTTGGTTCACATCCACCCCAATCACCGAGAAGTCGCCCAGCAGCGGAAGCAACCTGGAGCCCAGGTTCCCCGCAATGCCGGTCACCACGACGACAGGTTTCTCGTTCGGTAGTTTCTCGCTCGACAGTTTCTCGATTGACATTAGTTCGGCTTGGACGAAGGAGCGGTCTGCGGCTGCGCCTGTTGCTGCATTCGAGGGGGCGCATTTTGAACTGGTATATGCGGCGGCAGTTGCCCCGGAGGACGCCCGCCCGGTACCAGCTGCGTCGGTCCAAAATACGCCTCGTTGGTTTCCGCATGATAGGAGTTCTGGTACTTATCCATCATCTCCTTCATCCGTTGGCTCTTCAGGATATTGAGAATTTCGTTGCTCACCTGATCCAGCGGAGCGACCTGCTTGCTCACCACCTTGTAGATGTAATGTCCGCCATTGTCATTAATTACCGCGGAAACCTCACCCACCTTCAAATCAAATACAACCTTGTGGGCAGAAGGCAACCCGGTTCGCCGGATCGAAGGAAGATTTACCGTGGGATTGTCCACCTTCATGCCGGCAATCTCGAAAGCCTCTTTTTGCAGCTTGGTGAAGTC
>JBAUVJ010000318.1:0-4698 GCA_049583165.1 Candidatus Sulfotelmatobacter sp.
GAAATTGTCTTTTTCATGAATTGTTCCTTTCGGAGCTGTGGAACTAAGGAGGGATAACTTCAGATGGGCTGACTTAGTTCAGAAGACCTGAAAGAGAGAGAAGAAGTGCTCATCTCTGCCACTATGATCGCTCAGACCCAAAACAATAGCTGATCTGAATTGCTCACTTCCATCTGCCCATCAAAAACGAAGTTCACCGAGTTTCGCCTTGCCACTCGAAGGCCCGTTGGATTGTGAGCAATCCTGCACAGCATCGCTGCCCGTGGCGTGCCATAGTTGACTTGCAGAAGATTCGAAGCGGGAGCTATTGCTCGATTGTTTGGATCGTTTGGCCTTCTGGCAACAGTCTTCCCAAGGGGCAGAAAAAGGTGGAGGTGAAGCTATGACGCTGGGTCGGCTCCGCGATCGTTTTCGCAAAAGGCTAGCGGGCATCGCCGATTCCTGCTCACGGCTGATCGGGACCATTAAGCCAACGACTCAAAACTTCGGATCACAGAGGATGTGTCCCTTCTGTAGCCTGATTACACCGCGATCCCGGCGATCTTGCTTGGAGTGCGGAAAGGCGTTCGGAAGCTCTTAGTTGACGGAAAAGCGTAAGACTTCAAGATTTAAAGGTGAGCAAAGGAGAATAAATATGCTTTGGACAATTTTCGTGGTGCTTCTGGTTTTATGGCTTCTTGGCTTCAGTCTCCATGTGGCCGGCGGCCTGATCCACTTGCTGCTCGTGGTGGCGCTTGTAGTTCTCGTCATTAACCTTCTGAGCGGCCGTCGAACCGCAATCTGAAGAAGCATTTCTGGAAAAGTGAGTGGATCTGAGTGTTGAGAGCAAGTCTCCACTCGGGGACTTATCTCAACCCCGGCTCGCCATTGTACTGTTGTGTAATCCTGTAGCATTATAGCGCTGCTGGCAGCCGAGTCTTAAGGCTGCTTGAGACTCCCCACGTAGGCGATCAACGCCTTCAAATCATCCGGTGGAAGATTGATGGGTGGCATACCACCAGCGTTCATTTTCGCGGTGGGGTGTTTGAAAAGGTCGGCTAGCTGCTCGGGCGAGAATTTTGCGCTTATACCAACAAGCGCTGGGGCCGCGGCCGTGCCGACTCCGCCATCACCATGGCACGCATTGCACGATTGCCCCTCGAAGATCGTCTTCCCTTTCGCAGCTAGCGGGTCCGCTAGCGTCACATTTGCGGCAACCAGCGATGCGGAAGAAAGCTCTGGCTCGAACGGCTTGCGCGCGTATGCGTCTTCTTCCGCGTTCTGCTTGGCCAATTGCTGATCGACTCCCGGGTCGTGCCGATCCAAGTACCGGCTGCGGAGACCGAGGCCCACAAGCGAAAACAACACGAACGCGTACGCTCCCATCGCTGCCGGCCGTTTCCACGGACGCCGCTCGACGCTGCGATCCAGAAAAGGCAGCGCCATGACGGCCAATACGAGAAGCGTTGGAACCACAAGCACGCCGATGATCGCGGCCGACCCATGCCAGTATTTCAGCCACTGAAATATAGGCAAGTAGTACCACTCTGGCCGCGGTACATACTGCGCATCCGCTGGGTTGGCAGGCGGTCCCAGTTGCATCGGGACGAAGAAGCACAGCAAGCCGAGCCCCACAATCAGCAGCCCCGTCAGCGAAAGATCCATTAGCACTTGGCGGGGATAGAAGAGTTCCGCCTGCTGTTTTGGATGGTAAGGATCTTCATTGACCGGTCCGGCCGCTCCGGCCTTGCGAAAGAGAAAAATATGAGAGGCTACAAGTGCGAAGATGCATGCCGGAATAAAGAAAACATGGGCCACGAAGAACCGAGAGATCGTGAGCGTGCCCATTTCAGTGCCACCTCGCATGAGGCGCTGAATGCTCTCACCAATCCAGGGAATTTCGCTCACGGCATTGGTTCCTACCACGGTGGCAAAGTAAGCCCTCTGGTCCCAGGGGAGCAGGTACCCGGTGAATGCCATTGCCAGGACCAGACCAAAGAGCACACATCCAGAAAGCCACAGAAGTTCGCGCCGTCCTTTGTACGATCCGTAGATGTAGGTTTGCGACAGGTGCAGAAACAAAACGATGACCATCGCGCTGGCACCGTACGCGTGCAGGCTGCGGAGAAACGATCCAGCGGTAATCGCCTTGGTTATGTAAGCCACCGTCGTGTGCGCATGATCGGCGGAAGGAACGTAGTACAGTGCAAGAAATATCCCGGTGATTACTTGCGAAATGAAAATAAAGAGCAGACCGGAGCCGAACATGTAAGCGAAACGTGCCCCGCCAGGAATAGGTTCATCGAGGGCACTCCGGAGCAAATCATCTACGCCGGTGCGGCGGTTCAGCCATCCCCAGAGTCCTGACTCGCTTCTTGGAGAAGAACCACTTTCGCTTTTACGCGTCAAATGCATTCCCTTTCAGCCTATGACTTCCTTGTCTGAAACAAGTTGCCGGAAGTATTGGAATCGTACTAGCAGTTGGCCATCCTGAACCGATGTTTGTAGCGAATCCATCCCCCGCAGCGAGGGCCCGCCGGTACGAGTTCCATCTGCAGCGTAAATGGCCCCATGGCATGGACAGATAAACTCTTTCTTCTCCTTGTTCCACGGAATCGTGCAACCGAGGTGAGGGCAGATAGATGAGAGCACAACCAATTGGCCTCGACTGTCTTTCGTCACATAAACTGCCTTTTCCGATATGGCTTTGCGCCAGCCATCGACTTGTTCAATTTGGATGGTACGCATCGCCGGTTCGGTGAAGACCGAAAACTCGCTGAGTTCTCCCACCGGCGAACTCTTGAGTTCAGTTGTCCGGCGTAACAACGGGAAAAGCGCGAAGCGGATCAGCGGCACCGAAAGCAACGTACCTATAAGAACTGAGCCGAGTCCCAGCAATACTCCGAGAAACGACCGCCTGCTTTCAAGACGCGATCCAGATGGTGGAGGTTTGGGTGTTGTCTTTTCCGGATGTCCCTCGCGTTCGAACATGCCATCCCTCAACGATCCTGATTTTGATCATCGGAAACATCGAACGCCGCTTCCAACTCGGCGCCCTTACAAGACTCGTTACTTCTTGCTCGGCAGGTTTCGGATGTAGGCCATCAGTTTCTGTACATCGTCGGGTTTGATCTTGGCGCCAAACGCCGGCATTTTCCCTCTGCCCTTGATGATTACTTCACTAAGCGCCGCGTCGCTCTGCTTCTGAACGTCGTCCGATCGCAGATCCTTCGCGTGCATTGCCTTGCCAGTTCCGGTGTTGCCGCTTCCATCGGCCCCATGGCACAGGGTGCAGTTCGTCGCGAAAAGTTTCGCAGGATCGGATTGGGCCTGCGTTACGGATGGCAAAGCCAGGCAGCACAAGACGCCTACTCCAATAAAGCGCAGAAAAACCTCTGGCATAGCATCTCCTTAAAATCATTCAGCCTGACCAGCACGTTCGATATTGTGCTGCTTTCAGGCAAAAAGTCTACAGTATTGTGGGCCGCCTCTAAGTTCTCCGGCTCCTACCACTTGTTAGAAATAATTCTTGCGCGATGATGTGCAGACCCTAACTCGCCGCAGATGCTGCGGCTCTGCGCTCCGACAGTCTCATCAACAGGCCTGTCATTCGTGAGAGAGCCACTCTGAGTACGCCCTCTTTACAGCGTTTTCCAAACGGTCACGCGCCTTCATGGTGCTGTTTGTCGCAATTCGGTGGCGGGCCAGCTCGGCACATATCTGCAAAACAGCAAAAATTCTCACTGTGTCCTGCTTTTTCGCCCCAAGCCATTTTCGATACTCGGACCCCGGGAAACTGTTCAAAATTGCTCAGCTATGGGAAAGCAGTCAAGAGAGTTGCCGCTCCTGAGAGCGGCCAGGGAGAGAGCGAGAAGACACGTCAGGCCGAGAACGACAAACACCCATAATAGTCTAAGTTGTTCCCACTGAAGGAGCAGAGCCAACAGAGCGAGTCCACTCCCGGACTTACTTTAACCCCAGCTCGCCATTGTACTGTTGTGTAATCCCGTAGCATTCACAGGCGGAGTCTTCAAGTTTCTTGCGGTTCACGATCTTCACTGCGCCACGGGTGTACTCGATGAGCTTTTTCTTCTGCAAAACACCAGCTGCCAGGCTCACGCTAGGTCTATCTGTCCCTAGCATCGTTGCCAGAAAATCATGGGTGATGGGCAGCGATTCCGAATCCACTCTGTCCTGAGTCATCAGCAACCACCGTGCAAGGCGCTGCTTAATGTCGTGAAGCCGATTACACGCCGCGGTTTGTGCAACCTGCATTCCCTGAACTACGGCATAGCGGCTCAACATCAATTGCAGATGTGGAGTAGATTCCAAAGTATTTTGCAAAGCCCCGACTTCTACGCGAAACCCGTCTCCCGTGATTTGTACCACCGCTTGCAGCGGGCTCCCGCTCAGGCCAACAGCCGCCGGTGTTCCAATAAAGCCCTCATTGCCGACTATGCCGGCTTCAGCGGTTTTTCCATCTTTCATTACGACTACAAGAGAAATCAAACCGCGATTCAGGAAGTACGCAGATTCTACTTTTCCACTCCCCTCGTGAAGGACGAGATGGTTTGGCAAGCTGACATATTCGAGATGAGGACGCAGTGAGTCGTAGTCGCTATCGGAAATCGAGAGAAGTATCAGATTACTGACTGGTTTCCCTTCAGTATTCGTCCGTTCGCCAGACTGCACGACCTGGAGGCCTTTGCTTTCCACAAA
>JBAUVJ010000319.1:0-1813 GCA_049583165.1 Candidatus Sulfotelmatobacter sp.
CGCCATACCGAAGATCAGCGACGAAAGCAGGGCGCACTCTAGCCGGTTTATATGTGGAAGCCAGAGAGTGAAGTAATAGAACAGGAATCCGCGATAAACCAACTCCTCGGCGATCCCTGCGCCCACGCTTATCGCGGCGAACCAGTGCTGGTCATCGACCGTATCCGGAAGAATCGCACCGCCGCGGTCTTTCAGTTTTTCGCGAAACTTTTGCGCCTTCGGCCTCAGGCGTATCCCTGACCACAGGACCAGGCCGCCGATCGCCACCGCCAGGCCTGCGCTCAACCACCACGAACGCGGCGCGCTCAGGCCAAGTTGAGTGGACCCAACGCCGTCGAACCGCCATAGCCCAAGCACCACGAAGGTAGTTACGGCCTGATCGATAAGAATCACGCGATACAGCTTGATCTTGGCCAGCGGGTCACCGGCCTGCATGCGCTTTCGGGCCTTCTCCCACTGCATGCGGCCCAACCACGGTCCCACGATTACTACGAAGAAAGCCAAGAGGTGCAAAAAGATTGCAGTCACGGGTTCTCCTTACTATGTAAATGTATATTTACATTTACATTATGTCAAGTGCCTCCTGTAGAATTCTTTCTATGCCCAAAACTGTGCTTCCCGCACACCAGGCGCGCAGTCGCGAATCCCTGGCGCGGTTGCTCAAAGCCACGGTCGAAGTGTTGGACAAGGATGGTATCGAGGGAGCAACCATTCCGCGCATCGCGGCCCGCGCTGGTTTATCTCCGGGCACGGTCTACCGGCGTTTTCCCGACAAGGATGCCCTGCTGCGCGAGGTATGCGTCCGCTTTTTCGAGGGAAATTACAAGAAAACACGAGAACTCCTCGGCTCAAAGCAGTGGAAAGAGAAGTCCTTGGCGGAAATCGCACGCGCCGTGATCGCGCTCACTTTGAAAGGCCATCGCAGCCATCGCGGCCTTTTGCGTGCATTGCTTTTTTTCATTCTGCAGCACCCAGACACGGCCTTCGTGCGCAAGAGCGAAGAACTGGAGTGGAAGACACTTGAGGATGTCGCCGAACTGCTCCTTGCCCGGCGTCGCGAGATCCGCCACCCTCACCCGGAACGTGCGGTGCGATTCGCCATTCTGATGGTCGGAATAGCGGCGCAAGGCATTCTCGTTTTGCCTCCGGACCCCAAGGACTTATACCGTTCGTTGCCCGATATCGATGCGCAACTGGAGTGCGAACTACCAGAAATGTTTTTGCGCTATTTGGGCATAAAGGAATGACCAGCCGAAGGATTGGAATCTCCAGGAGGCTTGCCCTTAACTAGCCTCTGGGTGGATCACATATACTAGAGTATGAACGTCAGCCCATCAAATCTATCGCACAGCGAAACCTACGGCATTCTTCTCAACTCTGTTGCTCCGCGGCCCATTGCATGGGTATCGACCGTGAGCGCAGCGGGACAGCGTAATCTTGCTCCGTTCTCTTTCTTCAATGCGGTTTGCGTCGATCCTCCGTTGCTGGCGTTTGCCCCTGGACTGCGGCGATCCAAACAGGACGCTGGCCGCGGCGACGCCAAGGACACGTTGCGGAATATTCGCGAAACCCGAGAGTTCGTTGTCAATGTTGTTACCTATGAACTCCGCGAGGCGATGAATTTGACCAGCGGCGAATACGATCCATCAGTAGACGAATTTCAGTTGGCCAAGCTTGCTCCGGAGCCGTCGAAGGTTGTGCGACCGCCAAGAGTCGGCGAATCTCCGGTCAGCTTTGAATGCAAGCTTCATCAGATTCTCGACTTCTCTCCCGCACCCACCAGCAGCAGTTTGGTGATCGGTGAGATTGTTTC
>JBAUVJ010000320.1:0-6663 GCA_049583165.1 Candidatus Sulfotelmatobacter sp.
ACCTGGATTTGCTGGATGGGTTTCTTGATGCCGGCACAATACCTCCAGTAGACTCAGCAACATTGACGCTTCCTATGACAGAAAGATCAAGCCCTAGGGCTGCCGTACCAACGGCAGACCGTCTCGGCAATGCAACCCGCCGCGTGGGGCTTAGGTTTTGAGTGTAACCGCCTGTGGCTGTTGAAAAACTCAGTTTTCAGGAAATCACGACAAATTGAGCGGATAGAAAATGTCTAGGAAAACCAAAAAGCTCGTTTGTAGGGCGTCCTAGCGCAAAGTTTTTTCGAGCGGTTTTCTGAAATTGAGTTTTTCAACAGCCACGCCTGTTAGCGTCAACCATTGCAACGAACTGTAAGCTTCGTGAGAGCCTTACCGGACAGGATCCGTTATTTCGCCGGAAAAAAACCCATCGTCCAGGCATTCGAATTGGAAATGACCGGACCGAAGGCAAGGTATTTGCCGTCAGGGGAAGTTTCCAGCGTCATGATGCGCCAATTTGGCTTGAAGAGCTGCTTGCCTGCTCCGGCAAAATCGAGGTGCACCAGCGCAGTACCGCGTGAAGAAAAGCTAGAGACGAACAGGCTCTTGCCGTCAGCGGCCCAGGCCAGGGCCAGTAGTTCGGTCCACTGCGTTTGCGATATCTTCTGTGGCGTCCGTCCGTCGAGCGGAACCAGGCTGATATCGCCATTCACGTAACTGAACTCCGAAATGGCGAGGCGTTTGCCGTCGGGCGAAAGGTCCCACGCAGTACGAACATGACGGAAAGGAACGTCGATGAGCTTGGACTTGCTCCCTTTTACGGGATCGAACGCGCTGAAGACGATCTGTTGTTCCTGCCTTTCGGCGAGTACACAATTGCCGCCCTCGCGCGGGCAACGGAGACTTGGGAAACCGCCTACCGTCGAAAAGGCGTAATCGTTCACAGAGGGATGGCCCTCAATATCCATGATGTTCTCGGGCGCGCCGCCGGTGATGGGCGCTCGCATCAGCTTCCCGGCCGACATGGTCCCATCCGGCGCTTTGGCCCACTGCATGTAGATCACCCATTTTCCGTCGGGACTGATCTGCGGTGCCCATTTATCTTCTGGCCCGGTCGCAACCGGCTCAGCGCTGCGCTCCGTGATGCCTTGCTTGTAAATATTGAAGCTGCCCTCGCGATTGGAGTAGAAGAGAAGGGTTTTCCCGTCGGAAGACCATCCACTCGGCCAATTCAGGTTTTCGTTCAGGGTCAAGCGTTCGGGTGCTTTTAATTCGTCGCCGCCGTTCGCCAGCTCGCCGAAGTACACAGCAGCTTGCAGTCTGTCATCCAGGAATACGAAGTGCTTCCCGTCGTTTGTGATCGAAGTGCTGGAGAAAGAGAAGCCTGTCCATTGGGTGAGCTGGCGGGGAGATCCTTCGGGCTTGCCGCTTTCCGGATCGTAAAAAATATCCCAGAGGTTTGAGTCGTACTGATTGGGCGGCGGCTCGCTGCGGGCATAAACAAGTCGGCCGGGCTGATCGAGCGTGGCGTCGACAAGCTTGCGGTCTTCGACCAGGACAACGGGGTTGCCACCTTTAAGGTCGCGGCTCTCCAACCTGAAATTTGTGTTGCCGTTCAGTACCCGCTCGTTCCCATAAAAGAGCCGCCTACCGCTGGCAAACCACACCGGAAAGTAGATGTGGCAGTCGGCCTCAGCTTTGATTACCGGATGCGCCTGACTGCCATCAGCCGCCATGATCCAAATCTCGGTATTGTCGACATTAGCAAATGCGATCTGCGAACCATCTGGGGAAAGCATAGCCTCACGTGCGTCGTCGCGAAGTTTCTTGAGCGAGCTGCCGACGATAGAGATCATCCAGATGCCCAGCTTCTCCTGCGCAACCGGACCACTGACGAGCAATTTAGTCCCATCCTGGGACCATTGGACGCTCGCTCAACGGAAACAGAATTCTTCAGGCGTAGGAAGCGTCTGAGTTTCACCAGTGGTCATCAGGCGAAGGTGGAGACCTTCGAGATCGGCGATGAGCAGGTATTTTCCGTCAGGAGAAATGGAAGTGAGGGCTACGGGATCCTCGGAGGAATTCGAGGTGAGCGCTTGCGGTTTGAGTTCGGCTTCCGTGTAGGGCCCGCGATTGCCGAACCAGCCAGAGAAATAGCCGAATGCAAGGACGACGATGACGGCGACGAGAGTCA
This sequence comes from Candidatus Sulfotelmatobacter sp., assembly GCA_049583165.1. Lineage (GTDB taxonomy): Bacteria > Acidobacteriota > Terriglobia > Terriglobales > Acidobacteriaceae > Sulfotelmatobacter. Next base: position 2,174 of record JBAUVJ010000320.1, read on the forward strand.
CAGCGGCGAACAAGATACCGCGACTGCGTGTGGGCGCAGCTGTTATCGCCGTCGACGAAGGGATCGCGCTGCCGCTCGGCAGCATAGCTTGCGAAGAGGCTTGCGAGGATGGCGCGGACGAACCTGCGTCGGAAGCTAAGGATGAGGCCGATGGGGAAACCGGCACTGCATTGACCGCAGCGGAGGGCGACACGGCGGCGGAGCTCCTGCCGGATTCCAGTTCCCTCTTAAATCGCTTCAGGTCAGCGCGCATCTCGGAGGCAACCTGGTAGCGAAGATCCCGGTCTTTTTCGAGGGCTTTATTGATGATTCTTTCAAGCTCCGGAGAGACGTCGGGATTCAGCCGGACTGGCGCTGTGGCCGCGCGGTTGAGGATGGCGTCGAAGATCGTGGCAGTGCTGTCGCCGCGGAACGGCAATTGTCCCGTGGCCATCTCATAGAGAACCGCGCCGAAGGAAAACAAGTCGGTGCGGGCGTCCAATTCTTTGGCGCGCGCTTGCTCCGGCGACATGTAAGAGACCGTACCGACGGTGGAACCAGGGCTGGTAAGGTTGGGATCGTCGGGTGCGACGGTTAGAGTGTTGGCGGAGGCGATCTGGCTCGAGGAACCGAGACGAGACGCGACCTTCGCCAATCCGAAGTCGAGTATTTTTGTCGGGCCGCGCTTGGTGATGAAAATATTTGCCGGCTTGATATCGCGATGAACGATCCCGGCTGAGTGCGCCACGTCGAGCGCCTCGGCAATGTCGATAGCAATGGGGAGCAGATCTTCGACGTCGAGCGGACGGCCGGTGATGCGATGCTTTAGCGTCTGGCCGTCGAGGAACTCCATCGCGATGAATGTTTTTCCATCTACTTCTCCAATGTCATAGATGGTGCAGATATTGGAATGGTTCAGCGCGGAAGCGGCTTCAGCTTCGCGTTGAAAGCGGGCCAGCGCCTGCGGGTCGCGCCCCAATTCCTCGGGGAGGAACTTTAGGGCGACAAAGCGGTGAAGTCGAGTGTCCTCGGCTTTATAAACCACACCCATGCCGCCGCCGCCGAGCTTGCTGACAATGCGGTAGTGCGAGATCGTCTGGTCGATCACTGGGCCTCGATCTTACGTGGCTGAAATAGCCAAGTCAATGAATGCAGAGACGTTGGCCACTCTCAAACGGACGTTTGGCGTAATATCGCGATTACACTCGTTAACCTAAGATTGTGAGCGTGGTTTTCTTGATTACATCGAAATGATCTGTTTATTTGGAAGAGCGGAAGTTCATTTCGACAACGATCTTGGACTCTACGGGTCTGCCTTCGTCTAAAGCGGGTTCCCATCGCCACTGCTGAACCGCCTCGATGGCTCTGTCATAAAGACCGTATCCGACTTGCCTCGACATAAGCTGGATATTGTGGGCCCTTCCGTCCGTGCCCACGGTGAGTGTCAGCGTGAGACCTCCTTCGAACTTAGCGCGGCGCGCCTCTTTAGGTGTACTCGGGTTCAGGACTATAGACGACTTGAGCCGCTACCTTCCCAGTGTTAGGTCGGACAGGAGCGGCGCATGCCGGAATGCTGGGCCCCGATTGAACTGGAAGTTCGAGAGCCACGAATCGGCCCTTCTTCTGTGATACTGAACTGACTCCGATGTACACCTCACCCACATCGGGGGCTTCAACCCTGAGCCACGGTCCTTTGCGGGCGAGGACCTTCACTTCGTCTCCACAGCTGAGACGTGCAGCGATTTCCGAACTGCACGGATTCGAAAACACGGGAGTCAGGTGGTGCGTATCGCTGGATGGGCAGTCTACGTAGCCAACCTTGGACGCATCGTCTGCCCACAATGTGGCAACACATATTGCAACTAGTAACGCACATTTTAATAGTCGCATGGGTAGCTATTTCATCGGAAGGACGGGATATAGTCAAGACACACGCACCGCCGAGAATGATAGTTGGCGAAGCATCGCGATTACACTCATTGACTCCAATCCGGCTCGAAGTCGATGAGTGTAATCGCCTGATTTCAACAGTTACGGGCGTAAGCTGCGAAGAGTGTCACTTTCGGTGTCAAATAGATTGTGAGCTTTTTTTCGCATTTACGCTGGCGCGCTGTTCTCCCGATTCTGGCAGCACTCTGGTTCGTGATGCTGTGTTTCGCAACCACTCGGGAGAACGAGGTCGTGGACTGGGGACTTTGCGGCCGTCTACCGGAGGCCCGGTTGGGTGGGGAACGGGACCTACCGATATTGGCACGCCCGCTGACATATTGCTCCTCGCCTTCAACTTACCCGCTCTGACGGCTCTGCTTCCACTGTTCCCTTTGACCTACTGGATTGAATCTGAACTTGTGCTTCGCAGCGCATGGGGGCTGGCCGCAGTTAGACAGTGGTTTTTGATTGGGCGTTACTTTGACATTCGACGTGGGCTTCTTCCTTCTGGTCACCCGACTCGGCCACTATGGCTCCGGAGGGTTTTGTTCACCACCGTGATGATCGCGGGAGCACTCGCACTCGGAATGGGTCTATATTCGGTCGTCGGTCCCAGCACTATCTGGGGAATCGCAATGGCGGGCAGCTTCGTTTTTTGGGGACTCACACTTCTCATCTTCGCCTTGCGTTGGCGCGCGTCATCCGCTTGGGCCAGCGATCAGTTCAACTTGCTGCGCCTTTCGTAGCGTCCGCATCGTCAGTTGGCGAAACATCGCGATTACACTCATTGTTGGGAATTGAAGGATCTTAATGTTCGTTCGATCGCTGCGACCAGCGAATCAGGCCCCGCCGTCAGCATGGAATCGGATTTCTCGAAGAAGCAGGTAGCCCCGTCTTTCTCGAACTGCTTCGCATTCTTCTGGGAAAGACCGGTCAACATCATCACCGGAATGGCTGCTGTCGCCGAATCTTTTCTCAGGGCCTTCAGCACATCCGGTCCGCTCATTTTAGGGAGCATAACGTCGAGCAAAATGAGATCAGGCGTTTGCTCACGTGCGATCCGCGCAGCCTGTTCTCCGTCGGAGGCACAGGTAACCTTGTATCCAGCCGTGGTCAACGCCCGTTCCGTCGCCATTCTCAGGAACTTGCTGTCTTCTACCAGAAGTATCTTGATGAACGCCATGGGCTTCCCAAGGTTTCGTAACCATTATGCGCCAGGGATGCAAACGACTGTTCCAGTGACCCAACTGGCGAAAAATCGCCATAGCACTCATTGACCCCGTTTTTGGCGAACAAAAAGCGCACACTTGTGCTAACGCCTGATTTCGCCAACGGAGCAGATAGGTCCCACACGAGTTGTTCGGCGGACCAGCCGAAAGTAATGTGGACTGGCCTCTCCCTCGTGGCCTACTCTCTAAGCGGAACAATCGCCGATGACCAGCGCAAAAGAACTCCACGCAATTGCCTCTTTAGTATGGCTACCCGTGTTAGGGTTCGTGTTCATTGGTGCGTCGGGTGTATTGTTTTTTCGTCTTCACATGAAACTGCAAGAAGTCAACGACAAATCGTACCAACGGTTCAGCCTTCCGCTATCAGTCGCGATTGCGATTTCCAGAGCTTATCTGGCCCATGCCCGGCAGAAGGGCTGGTCCCAATGGCCTGTGCATCTGCAATGGCTCTGTGCAGCCAAAATGAATATTTCTAGGTTGTAGCCCACTCGCGTCCGACGCATCATGAGTGACGGTATCCGGCCCGCCCGCGTCTCTCTTTATTGAACGGCCAGTTCCATCACAACCTCGATATCCAGACGCCTCGCGCTGCTTGGGATATCCATTGACCCCAGCATGAGGGGCTTGCCTGCGGTCGGGATTGACGTGCCTTCTAGTTTGGTTTGCCGCACGATCGGATCCTGCGTGCCAAGACCGGACTTCTCCTCGGCGATGGCCGATTGCTCAACCTCCGTATGGAGCTTTACTCAATCGCCTGACTCCTCTATCGACGCGTCGACATTCAATCCTATATCGAGGTACTGCACCTGCGTCTGAGGACCACCGGGAGTGGAAACCGTCCCTGTCACAAGTGGCACCCTACTCCCTTGCTTGAGCACCGTTTTTCGCCCGGAAACCACGATCTGGCAAAGTGTTGCGTCCCAACGCGCTTACCTGCGTCCGTTTCCGTTAGGGTGTAAGTGAGGCGATAGGTCTTCGATCCGGCTTGGACGGGGCTTGGAACGGAATTTATCTGCCCACGCGCTCCGGGTCCACCGAACGCCAAGGCCAAGGTCAATGCGAGAATCATCTTCATAGGTTTCAATTTCGTCTCCTTCCACTGCGGTCAATTTTGTTCGTTATTTCTTGCCGTTACTTGTCCGAAGAACGGCTGGAATTCTGCGTCGGCTTCCACTTCATGCTTTGCGCGAACTTCGGAATTGAGCATCGCTAACTCTTGCGGACCAACGGTGTGTATAAGGCGCAATAGCATCTTCTCTTCCCTCGTCGGCGGTAACCGTGGGAAGTAGTAATCATGATCGCAGTACGGGATCGAAGAGATGCATGGGTCGGACCGAGTTCCTGACCTGAACA
>JBAUVJ010000321.1:0-6935 GCA_049583165.1 Candidatus Sulfotelmatobacter sp.
GATGAGGACTAGGGCAAAAAAAACCAGAAGTTTCATTCGAGAACCTCGTCACTTGATCTAAGTGCCGCTTCGACAATATCCGGCAATCGCCAGCTGAAACTATTCTTGTCTCAGATTATCACTCTGAACCGGCGACCTGCTACGACCCGTTGCCCCCAAACTAAGTCCGATGATGACTAATGGTTATGATGGTGATGTGCTTCGCTCTCACCCACGGGCATTACGCATCCGTGCGCCACTTCGCAATCCACGTGCTCGAACTGGATCGTGGTGTGGTCAATGCGGAAGTGATGGTGCAGGTGGTCTTTTACATCGCGCAAGATGCGCTCGCTGACGGAGGGTGGAATGTCCGCAATCGAGATGTGGCAGGAAAGGGCGTGGGTTTCCGAGCCGATGCTCCAGACGTGAAGATCGTGCACGTCGTTCACGCCTTCGATTGAGCGGATCACGGTCTCTACTCGTTCGAGCTTCATGCCGCGCGGGGTACCTTCGAGCAAGATGTTAAGAGTTTCGCGCACGATTCCAAAACCGGACCAGAGGATTAGCGCGCCTATTCCAAAAGAAAGCGCGGAATCGATCCAATAATCGCCGGTGGCTAGAATCGCCCATCCTCCGGCGATGACGGCGGCAGTGGAAAGCGTATCGCCTACTTCATGCAGCAAAGCGCTCCGGATGTTGACATCGCCGCCGGAGCGGAAAAGCAGCAGAGCGATCACTCCATTCATCAACACACCTGCGCCCGCAACCCACATCATCACCGAAGCCTGCACGGGCTCCGGATGCTCTAACCGGCTGAACGCCTCATAAAAGATGAAGAACGAAACCGCGACCAGCGACACGGCATTCACCAGAGCAGCCAAAACTCCTGCCCGATGGTAGCCGTAAGTTTTGGTGGAACTTGCGGGACGTGACTGCAAATATACGGCGACAAGAGACAGCAGCAAGGCCAGGAAATCGGAGAGATTGTGCCCGGCCTCGGAAAGCAGCGCCAGAGAATGCGAACGAATGCCCGCTACCACCAACAGCACGATGTAGGCGAGAGTCACGCCCAGCGAGATCTTCAGCACTCGCTTGGCGCTGCTTCCGCCGTGAACGTGGGCGTGCATACCTATAAGTGTACGGGCAGTAGCGGCGGGCTTCAAGCGTGGAGGGCTCAGGCGATTAGCGATTGAATAGCTTTTGCAGGTATCGGTCGTTGTAAAGCGTGGTCGTGCTTTGGACGAACTCGAGAATGCGATACATTTTTTCTCGCGATTCGCGGCTCATCTCTTTGAATTGCACCGCCACTCCCGATCCTGGATGGATTCTGGCAATCGTGCCCTCCGTGCTCAACGTCGGGTCATCCATGGAGAACACTACTTTGACATTCGAGCCGGGCTTGAGGATGGCGCTGGTTTCTACGTAGCAGCCTCCCAAGCTGATGTCGATAAGGTTGCCAAATACTTGCGCACCCCCCGCCTGGGGGTGTACTTCAATCGTGAGCCTGCATTTCACCCGCGTGTGCAGCCGTTGATCTTTCCGTGCTGGTTCTTTTTGCTTTTCCAGATACATACGACGGTCCGCTTCGGTAAGCAACTGTTCGGCGTCATTGCCGTCCTCTGGTGAAACGGCCAACCCAACACTTAATGAAAGAATATCTTCTGCACAAACGTCGAACCCGGCCTGTCGGGCGAGGGGTCGAATCTGTTCCACCTTTTTTGCTGCAGCATCAGCGGAGAGACCGGGAGCAATCACAACGAACTCGTCTCCACCCATGCGGGCCACATAGTCATACTCGCGGCAGCTGTCTTTTAATGCTTGCGCAAACAGACGTAGAACCCTGTTTCCTTCCAGATGCCCGAAGCGGTCGTTGATCTTCTTGAATCCGTTCATGTCGCAGACCATCAACGTGAGTGGAAGATTGTCGCGCTTGCAACGAGCCAGTTCACGATCCAATTGCAAAAACAGCGATCGAGCGTTGGGCAGGCCCGTGAGATAGTCAGTGGTAGCAGAGCTTTCCGCTTGCTGGTATTTGAGAGCATTCTCAATGGAGAGCGCCATTTTGCCGCTCACCGCCAGCAGAATTCGAAGATGGTCGGAGGTGAACGCATCGCGCTCGGAGCGGTAAAGCGCGAGGACACCGATCACGCCGGTCACTCCTTCAAGAGGCAACGCCAGCGCCGACCGCAATGTGCTGAATTTCTCGGGATCATTCAAATAGCCGGGTTCCACGGAAGGATTTCCGTTCACAATGGGCTTCTTGTTCTGCGCTACCCAGCCTGACAGTCCGTCGCCCACGGGAATGCGAAGAGAAGCAAACAAACGATAGTTATCGCCGTTTACATATTCCGGGATCAACTCATCCCCGCGTCGAATGTAGATTGCGATGGCGTCATAAGGCACCATCGGTTTCAGTTTCACCGAGAAGACGGAGAGTGTTTCACCCAGACTCAATGACGCGCCGAGGTCCTGGCTCAACTCAAACAAACTTTGCGCCTCTTGCCGTGCCGCTGCAATCGACGACAGGAAGGTCGCCTCGCGGCCCGGCGTGTTCGACACGCCCGCGCTCTCAAACCCCGCAGCCGGGGCCGGCCCCCGCGCGATCTTGATTCCGGCAGAAAGTGCCGCATTGCCGTCCTCCGATGACTTCGCCAGCGCCAAATGCTCCAGCGACTTGTAACGCCTCTTAAGGACGTCCACTACTTTCGGATCAAATGACTTGCCCGCCTCCGCTACGAGTCGCTGCATTACATCATCCAGCGGCATGGCGCGCCGGTATTGCCGATCAGATGCCAGTGCGTCCAGATAGTCGACCGCGGAAAGAATACGCGCGCCAATGGGAATCTCGGTACCCTTTAGTCCAAACGGGTAGCCAGATCCATCCCATTTTTCATGGTGGGCGCGCACGATCGGCACTACCGGGTAAGGAAAGCGAACACGTTCCAGAATTTCCGCTCCCACCACGGTGTGAATCTTCATCTTCTCGAACTCTTCCGGAGTCAAACGGCCGGGCTTAGAAATGATATGTTCGGGCACCGCCAGCTTGCCGATGTCATGCAGCAGCGCGGCGGCATGGAGCGCCTCCAGTTCGGCGCCTTTTATACCTAGTTCTTTGGCCACTTCAATAGCGTAAACCCGGACCCTCTGTAGGTGCTCGTGAGTGGTCTGATCTTTCGCCTCAATGGCCAGCGCCAGGGCTTCAATCGTTCGCAGGTGCAGCTTCGCCATCTCTTCAACGTGCCGTTTCTCATCTTCCAACTTGCCCAGATAGAGACGGTAAGAGCGATAGATGAGATAAATGGCGGGAACAAAAAGCAGCGACGTCTCCCAATTAAAGCTGTGATTGACCCAGGAAATCGCGCCCGCGATGCCGGCTCCCACTAGATAGTAGGGGAAGGACCAGAAATAGCAATCCACCAGAATCGTGCGTAGAGGCTTACCTTCGCTAAACGAAATCACGACCGCAATACATCCGGCATTGACGATGAAATAGACCGACGCGGTCAAGCACAAGAGCAGCGGGCGATTCTCAATGAGCCCATTGAGCATGGGATTGTGATAGACGGCATAGGCCACTGCGGTGGAGAGTGCGCACGCACAAACGTTAAACGTCAACTGAATCGCGGTGGGCCGGCCGGGATATAGGCTCTGAGCCAGCATCGCGATGGCTCCCAGAGTCAGGGCCTCAGAGTAGCCAAGCTCCGCCACACCCACAAGAATGAACAGGAAGTTGACCGAAAGGCTTCCGGTGATTCCGGGCAGGGTGACGCGTAATCGAGACGCCAAGGCCGCGATTCCCAGATAGCAGATGAATTCCGCGATGTTCTTGCTGCTCTGGTGGATGGCGGCTTGCATCAAGCAGGCCGTGCCAGCCGCGATTACCAGGCCCACAAATATCTGCGCCTCTACAGACAGGGCTCTCCACGAGTTTGTGCTGGCGGACATTAATTGTGCAGGTCGTCGCGCCTTGGTTCCCGAGACACAACTTCCCGGGTTTCAGGATAAATAGCTAACCACCTGAGTCACAATCATTTGCGCGATATTCGGGAAACTTCGGTAATGTTCCTAATATTCTGAGTGGGTTCGAGCCCCGGAATGAAACGAGCGAAAGGAGAAAATCGAAGGTGTCGCGTCAACTTGTCTCCTCAAGCAGAAATCTTCGAGATGCGAGAATTTGGTGGCGGCGCGTGGACTCGAACCACGGACCTACGGATTATGAGACCGTCGCTCTAGCCACCTGAGCTACGCCGCCACGGTGTGTTTACAACAACTTACTGACACATTACCAAAGTTTCGTTGCATTATCGTTGCACGTTCCGTAAGATAGACGCATGGGACGCTATCAAAACGGGCATATCTTTGAGCAACATTCTGCATTCCATGTCCGCTACTACGTGACTGAGATTGTAGACGGCAAACCCACTCGTGTGCAACGTTCGGAACGGCTCTGCACGAAGGATCAGAAGCATCATTCAACGACCTGCAAACCTGTGAAGCAACTCGCCGCTGAAGTCATGGAGCGAGTGAATTCAACTCAGGGCACGATGCCCGAATCTGACATGACCGTCTCCGACTTCTGGGAGACCGTGTATCTGCCGCATATCGAAAGGAACACGAAGGCGAGCACGATCCACGGGTATAAGCAAATTTGGAAGCACAATCTCTCATCTGCGTTTGCAGGAATCAATCTCAGAGATTACCAGACTCATCATGCAACGCAATACCTAACCCGACTCGCAGAACGAGGATTAGGCGTCCGAACAATCGCCCATATCCGTTCGTTGGCTTCTGGGCTTTTCCGTCATGCTCTGCGACTCAATCGGATTGTGGTCAACCCGTGGCGGGATGCTGGCAGTCTGAGCGTAGTCAAGAAGTCTGAAGCGACAGCGGCATACACACTTGATCACGCAGAAGCGATAAGCAACGCATTGATTGACAGCCCTCCCGCTCAGGTCGTGTTCTGCCTTGCGGCATTTCTGGGATTGCGTCCAGGTGAAATCTCTGCGTTGAAGTGGGCGGATGTTGATGACGAGCATTCTTGGATTCATATCCGCCGTGCTGCATGGCGTTCGTTCGTCGGCACGACCAAGACAGAGGAGTCAGTCGCATCTATCCCGCTCATTGAGCCTGTAAGGTCTATGCTCGGGGCGTGGAAGATTCAATCTCGGGACGCCCGTTCAGAGTGGGTATTCCCAAACCGTGCCAACAAACCTATGGAGATGGGCGGGTATTGCAAGCGGGTTATCATCCCGATTCTGAAAAAGCAACGCCCTTGTATTGAATGGCACGGGCTCTATGCGGGTCGCAGGTCTGCCGCTACGCTGCTCGTTCAATTGACGGGCAATGCCGTTGCTTCTCAGTATGTCCTACGTCATAAGAATCTAGCAACGACGACGGCGTTTTACGTCAAGCCTGTGCAGACGGCTGCTCTCGAAGGGATGAAACTCGTTGAAGAGGCACTAGCAAATCGGAAGGCGTTGAAGGAGAGCGAGGAGAGATGACGGAAACGAACATAAAGCCTGAAAAGCCTGACATCAACAAGGGTATGCACCCAATCCTAACCGATGATGGGGACGAGGTGTTGACGTTGCGTGAAGTCGCTCGCATTCTGAAAGCATCTACAAAACAGGTTTACGAACTCACCCGCAGTCGTGGACAGGCAAGAAGTGCCATACCGTTGCCCGTCTTCACGATTCATTCAAAGATGAAACGGGTCCGTAAGTCTGACCTGAGAACGTGGCTAAATAGTTTGATAGACGCTCAGACCCGCAAACAGAAATGAATTCAGGCACCAAACACTGAACCCTTGAGCGTTACCGAGCTAAGGCAGCTCCGTGTTCGGAGTTTGTTATTTGTAATACGAAAATCCCCTATACGAGTAAAAGACTCCAAGAGTTGTGACCACGCCCGCACTACATATGTAGATTTCACAGATTTCAGTCACGACAGAAATAATCCCATGCCACTGATTGAGCGACGGTCTATCGAACCGTAATGCAATCGTAACCTATTGAATATAAATAGACTTAAAAACCACGTTGCACTACCGTTGCATAGTCAATCCCTTGAAAACAGGCTGAAATCGGTATCTTAGACGCCTGTTAAATGCCCCCATTTGCAGTTAAAAAGCCCTTCCGTGCACTCAGAACCATCCAGGACTACATTTACGCCCTGTTTCAGCATCCCAGGGAAGATCGCCCGTCCTGCGTGTCCAGAACGCAAGGACGGCGTATTCTACGGTCATCCGTTTGAAACGGAATCATCAGAAGGTACCCTAAATAGGGTGTCAATGGAGATCCTAAGCGAAGGCGGGGTGCGGTCACCCCAGCCGGGTGTTGCCTATGAAGTACCCACGGCCTAGCCAAAGCGTATGCTGGGTGCCTTATGGGTCCCCTATTCCCCGTCCTAATAGGTTCGCATCCCTGAGCGAGCATGGCGTGTTTGGAAAACTGCCCCATATATTTTTTGGATTTTTTTTTTAGAAAGTGACATCCTATTCACGACCGACCCCTAGGGGGAGATAGTCAACCATGGTTGCAACACGTCCACCAACCACTTGCAACCTAGGTTGGTTCCAACATCAGTAATATGTGAAGAAGGAAAGATAAAGCCCCCATACCCCCGCACTCTATGCACCCCCTTGATAACAAAGGGAAAAGTGCCCCGCACTCGTCTTGCACCCCTACCCCTTTCTCCGCACTCTATGTACTAAGTAGTTAATAGAGTGCACACGAGTGCGCTAGGAGTGCAGAGGGTTAAGTTATTTATAATCAATAGAGTGCATAGAGTGCGGCACATAGGAGCCACCCCTCCCCCCGATAAGACGGGTCCCTTGACCTCATAGAAGACGAACCGGCCCCGCACTCCGTTTTTACTTATAATACGATTCTTCTTGACAACGGCACACCAAAAGATTTATCCTTCCAAAGTAACTTTTCTCTTGACAGAATGCACAG
>JBAUVJ010000322.1:0-2490 GCA_049583165.1 Candidatus Sulfotelmatobacter sp.
GGTTATACGCTTTGAAGCCGGCGAGACGGACATTATCAACCGCCTCAGCTCGGAGAATTACAACCTCCTTTCTAGAGAAGAACCGCGTGCCGGCTCGCAGTTGGCGGACTTGGGACCCAGCCTGGAATACAACTTTGTGGTCTTCAACCAGAACGATTTGGGCGGTAAGAAACTGGACGTGGTTGCCCGCAAGCAAGTCTGGTTTCGCGATCGGAGATTCCGGCAAGCGATCAACGCAGCGGTTGACCGCGACGGGATCGTCCGTCTGGTTTACGAAACGCGTGGCACTCCGTTGTGGGGAAACGTTGGACCGGGAAACAAGTGTTGGATCAATCAGACGATTCCGCATCCGCAGCGCTCGCTCGAAACGGCGCGGCAGTTGCTAAAGTCGGCCGGATTCTCTTGGGACAAGAGCGGGCAACTGCTCGATACATCAGGGCAGGCCGTCGAATTCACCATCATTACCAGCTCTTCCAACGCGCAGCGCATGAAGATGGCGACACTGCTGCAAGATGATTTATCTCATCTCGGGATGCATGTGCATGTTGTTCCATTGGAATTCCGCGCATTGATCGATCGCGTATTTCAGAGCTTCGATTACGACGCAGCAATCATGGGGCTAGGCGGCGGCGATGCTGACCCCAATCCAGAGATGAACGTGTGGATGTCGAACGGAACGTCTCATTTGTGGAACCTTGGCGAGAAACAACCGGCTACCGACTGGGAGCGCGAGATCGACCAGTTGATGCAGCAACAGATGGTCACGCTCGACTATGCCAAACGTAAACAACTATACGACCGGGTGCAGCAACTTATTTCCGAAAACGTGCCCTTTATTTTTCTGGCGACGCCGAACGTTCTGGCGGGTGCGGATGCTCGTGTAGGGAACTTTCATCCGGCGTCACTCGATCCTTATACGTTGTGGAACGCGGATGAACTTTACGTGCGCAGCGGCGGCGTGGAGAACGCAGGGGTGCGATGACAGGTCCCGCGGCCAGATTAAAGAAAGAGCAGTCGTCGAGCTCCTCGGACGAAAAGCTCATCAAGGGCTGTCTGAAAGGCGACGCTGAAGCCTGGTCCGCGCTCATCGATAAGTACAAGAACCTGATTTATTCAATTCCCATCAAGCTAGACATGCACCAGGATGCAGCCGATATTTTTCAATCTGTATGTGTTGATCTGCTCTCGGAGTTGCCTCGCTTACGCGAACACCGCGCGCTGCCGAAATGGCTGATGCAAACCTGCTATCACAAATGCCTACACCACCGGCGCATAGCGGGCCGACACGTGGAACTCGAGCCCGAGGAGGGAGAAAAGCCGCTGGACGACTGCGATAGCGCACTGGCGGAAGATATGCTGGTGCAACTCGAACGGGAGCAGATGTTGCGCGAAGTAATCTCTGAATTGCCGGAGCGCTGCGCAAGCATGATCCGAATGCTCTTCTTCGAAACGCCGGCGCGGCCATACGACGAAGTTGCCAGGGAACTGGGACTTGCAACCGGATCCATCGGCTTTATCCGCGGGCGCTGCCTTGCCCAAATGAAGAAGCAACTCAAAAAAAAGGGCTTCTTGTGAGCGTGCAGGCGGCGCGGCAGACCGAATTGGATGCCACGATCAAGCAACTCCTTGCGCTTGAGGACACACCAAGCCGCCGCCACTTGGTTGCGCAGCATACCGAAATCATCTGGGACGACGTAGTTAAGACTCTCAGCGAGCGCGTTTGGCAGGAGGTACGGGTTGATACGCGCCGCGCCGATCGAATCGCAGATGCAGCCATTGATGTGGCGCAAATCATCGGCAGTCAAATCTCTCTGGCAAGGAGTTTCCGCGCGAAGGCAAATTCATTGTATGCTCTCGATCAACATGCGCAAGCTATCGAGTATCACGAGCAAGCGGCGGCATGCTTCGAGCAAACCGGAGAAGAAGCGGAGTTGGCTCGCAGCCTGAGCGGCTCCATCCAGCCGTTGTTGCTGCTCGGGCGTTACGATCAAGCATTAGCCAAAGGAGCACGCGCGGCGGAAATCTTCAAGAAACATGGAAATACACTCCGCCTGGCGCGGCTCGAAATCAATCTCGGCAATATCTACCACCGGCGCGATCGCTTCACTGAAGCGCTGGCATTTTACGAACGCGCCTACCAGGAGCTGTTAAAACACGACGATGGGGAAGCGCTGGCTGCGGTCCTCAGCAATCTTTCCCTTTGCTACATCAGCCTCAACGACTTTCCAAAAGCCCTGGAATTTCACCGCATCGCGCGCGAGCAGTGCGCGCAAAGAGGCATGCCGATTCTGGTTGCGTATGCCGATTACAACATCGCGTATCTTTACTTTCTGCGAGGCGAGTATGGACGCGCAATCCAAATGCTGCATGATGCTTCCGTGAGCGCCACCAAGGCCGATGACGCCTACCAATCCGCACTGTGCAAGCTTGACCTTTCTGAAATCTATCTTGAGCTGAACCTTAGCACGGAAGCCAAAGACTTGGGACGCG
>JBAUVJ010000323.1:0-8938 GCA_049583165.1 Candidatus Sulfotelmatobacter sp.
CCTAAAACCTCTCTCAAGCCAGCATGAAGCAAATGCGTGGCCGTGTGATTGCGCATGGTGGCCTGGCGCACGCTGGCATTGACGACGGCATCGACTTTGTCGCCGATACGAAGCGATTGTTTCGCGACGACCTGATGCGCCCGCACGCCCTGAATCGGTGCGTAGCATCCGGTCACTTCGGCGACGATAGTGTTGTGATCATCCGAATAAAACCATCCCTTGTCGCCGACCTGACCGCCGGAGTCGGCGTAGAACGGGGTGTGGTCGAGAATGACTTCGCCGGAGTCGCCGGGCTTGAGTTCCCGCGTCCCCTGGCCGTTGTGAATGATGGCCAGCACTTCGCAATTGTCGGAGCGAGTTTGGCGGTAGCCTTCGAAGATGGATTTCGGAAGCTGCTGATAGGCGGGATTCGCCGTTTGCTTGGCTGCGCCTTTCCAGGAAGCGCGAGCGCGCGTGCGCTGCTCCGCCATGGCGACGTCAAAGCCAGCTTGATCGAAATCAATACCTTGATCGCGCGCCGCATCCTGCATGAAATCGAGCGGCATGCCGAAGGTGTCGTAGAGTCTGAACGCTTCTTGACCCGGGAGTTGGAAACTTGCCTGTTTTGCTTGCTCTTCTAAAATATGCTCGAAACGCCCGGAAACCGCAGCAGACGCGATGAGGCGCTGAAGATTGGATAAACCTGAATGGGGAAAAAGCCATTGCAATCGGCCCTCAGAAATATCACGATACTGAGCATCCGAAAATCCTTCGGCCATTCTCCGAATCTCATCGGGGATTCGCAGCCCTTCTCGCACATATACGTCAAGGCTTCTATCCCAAATCCGCCTGCCTTCTTCCGACTTGGAACTTTGTAGCAAATCATCGAGCTTAATCAGTCCTAGGTCCAGCGTGTGCGAAAAGCGTGCTTCTTCTGCCAGAACCACTTTGGAGACACGCTCCGATGACTCCTTCAACTCTGGGTACGCATCCTGCATCAAATCGCGCACTGCAAAAACCATCTCATGCAGAAATGGCTTCGCTTGGCCCAACAATCTTCCATGTGTAATGGCCCGCCGAATGATCTTACGCAGCACATAGCCGCGACCTTCATTCGAAGGCAGCACTCCATCCGAAATTAAAAATGTCGCAGCGCGGGAGTGGTCGGCGATCACTCTGAGGGACGCTGCGGATTTGTGGCTGGGAAAGCCTGCCGAGCTTTGCTCGGCTGGACGGCCGAGGGCGGCCGTCCCCACATGAGAAGTGGTGGTGTGCGTCAATTCTGCGGCCCGCTTGATCAGCGGGGTAAACAAGTCCGTCTCGTAATTCGAAATCACGTCTTGCAGCACCGCCGCAACGCGCTCCAGTCCCATGCCCGTATCAATCGATGGCTTGGGCAACGGATTCAGCTTTCCGCTCACGTCGCGGTCGAACTGCATGAAGACAAGATTCCAAATCTCGACGTAGCGCCCGCAATCGCAGGGGAATTTGCAATCCATGTGCCCCTGATCGGATGCTGCCGGGCCCATGTCGTAATGAATCTCGCTGCACGGGCCGCAGGGGCCGGTGTCGCCCATCTGCCAGAAATTATCTTTTAAGCTGCCATCGAAAATCCGACCTTTCGCCACTCCCTGCGCAACCCACAGATCGTAGGCTTCGGTGTCGCGCGAAACGGGCATGGGCTCGCCAGAGCCCTCGAAGATGGTGACGTACAACTTATCTTTCGCGATGCCGTACCACTGGGGCGAAGTGATCAGCTCCCAGGCGTAGGCGATGGCATCTTTCTTGAAGTAATCGCCGAAGGAAAAATTCCCCAGCATCTCGAAGAAAGTGTGATGGCGGTTGGTGAAGCCGACGTTCTCTAAATCATTGTGCTTGCCGCCCGCGCGCACGCATTTCTGCGAGGTGGTGGCGCGGGAGTAGTCGCGCTTTTCCAGCCCTAGAAAAACGTCCTTGAACTGGTTCATGCCCGCGTTGGTGAACAGAAGTGTGGGATCGTTCGCCGGCACCAGCGATGACGAATGCACCTCCTTGTGCCCCTTCTGCACAAAGAAGTCGAGAAACTTGCGGCGAATTTCAGAGCCTGTTGGCATGAGAGAAGGTTAATTTTAGCATTCAAAAATCTTAAGCACAGAGGGCACAGGGGAACACAGGGTAAAACGAATCCTCTGTGTTTCTCTGTGCCCTCTGTGGTTGAGTTCTTGCCGCTACTTCACTGCGTCTTCAGTCTTCTCGCCGGCTTTCTTTATCGCATGTCCGGTGTCCTTGGCGCCTGTCTTCACGGCGCTGCCGGTTTTCTTGGCGGCCTTGTCGGTGTCTTTGGCCGTATCTTTTGCCACCACTTTCGTTTCGTGTCCGGTCTTGTCGGCAGCTTTTTCCGTATCCTTGCCGGTATCTTTGGCCACTACTTTAGTCTCGTGTCCAGTTTTCTTCGCCGCCGTTTTGGTTGCGGAGTCGGTCTTCTTGGCGGCCTTGTCGGTGTCTTTGGCAGTATCTTTCGCGGCCACTTTGGTGTCGTGTCCGGTGTCTTCAGCGCCCTTCTTTACATCGGTGGCGGCGTCTTGCGCCAAAGCGAGCGGTACTGCGCTGAACAGCGCCAGGGCGAGAATTGTTTTCCAGCTTAACTTCATAACTCCTCCTAATGAGCGGTAATTGGGATCGGCTAGGAGTATGCAACATCGCAACGACCGTTGCCAAGTGCGTCAGCCAGCTTCGCTCTCCAATACGGTCAAGATTTCTTCCTCCACGTTCCAATTCTTCAGGATGGTAAAGATGGTCTTCGTGCCAAAGCCCGCGCGGGCCAATTGCCGGAAGATTCGCGCCGTTGCCTTCTGATCGCCTTTCGGCGGCTTGACCATGCGCTTCTTGCGCAGATATTCCCGCGCCTGCTTTTCTTCGCTGACGCCTTCGAAGGCCGCATCTACGGCCTTTTCGATCACGTCGTTGTGCACGCCTTTTATTTTCAGATCGGTGACCACGCGGCGGCGGCCTAGCTTTTGATTGTCGCGGCGCAGGGATGAGAAGTAGGCGGCATATTGCGAGTCGTTTAGATATCCGCGATCCTTGAGCCGGCGGATAACCAGCTCGATCAGCGTTTGGCCGTATTCCGATTCTGCGTCTTCTACTCTGGCGCGGAATAAACGCTTTAACTCAGCAACCGTTCGCATGCGCCGCGCCAACGCGCCTACGGCGTTCTCGTACAACTCATCTTCGGAGTAGTCTTTCTTCTTTGGCCGCGGGAACGCCATGCAGCTAACGATAGCGCAAATAGTACCGAGTACCTAGTACCGAGCAAAAGAAAAAGGGCGCGCTCTCACGCGCCCGTCCAGGAGGAAAATCAAAAACCGAAGGCGAACCTAGTTTCCCAAAAGCTAAGAGCAAAGAGCTAGAAGCTGATCTACCGTCCACCGAAGCCGGCAGACTGCATCGACTGTCGGGAAATATCCGCGGTCGAAGCGATGCCTTGCATGCGCAGCTTGAAGTCGTCGGCGTTGGATGCATTTTCCAGCGCGGTGTCGTAGTTGACCAAGCCAGCTTGGAATAAATCCCATAGCGACTGGTCGAAGGTCTGCATTCCGTATTGCGAAGTGCCCGCCGCAATCGCATCGCGAATGGACCGGGTTTTTTCCGGCACCAGAACGCATTCCCGGATGAAAGCGGTATTGATCATCACTTCAACTGCGGGCACGCGGCCATCGGCGTCGCAGCGACGGACTAGCCGTTGGCTGACGATGGCACGCAGAACTGCGGCCAACTGAAGGCGAATCTGCTTCTGCTCCGGTGGCGGGAAAATGGAAATGATACGGTTCACGGTTTCGACAGCGTCCAGCGTATGCAACGTGGAGAAAACCATGTGGCCGGTTTCCGCCGCGTGCAGCGCCGTCGAAATCGTTTCCAAGTCTCGCATTTCGCCGACCAGAATCACGTCCGGATCCTGACGCAGAGAGGCTCGCAACGCCGCGCTGAACGAAGGAGTATCCACTCCGATTTCGCGCTGGTTGACGTAACCTTTCTTATCGCGGTGCAAAAATTCGATGGGATCTTCAATGGTGATGATGTGTTCGGCGCGACTGGAGTTGACGCGATCGACCATGGCAGCCAGCGTGGTCGACTTGCCGGAGCCGGTCACGCCCGTGACCAGCACCAGGCCGCGCGGCATTTCGCAAATTTGTTCGACTACTTTTGGCAAGAACAATTCGTCGAGGGCGCGAATCTTGGTTGGAATGACGCGCAGCACCAGCCCCACGTTGCCGCGCTGCTGGAAGATGTTCACACGGAAGCGTCCCAGCCCGGCGACGCCGTAGGCCATATCGATTTCGGTGGTCTCTTTGAATTTCTGCTTCTGCCGCGCCGACATCATGCTGAAAGCCATGTTGAGCATGTCTTCGGCGCTCACCCGCGGCTGTTCGGTCAAGGGCACCAGTTCGCCATCAATACGCAGGTGCGGATAGTTCCCTACCTTCAAATGCAAGTCGCTGGATTTCCGTTCCGTCGCTATCCGCAGCAGATCGTCAATATTCATCGAGGGGTGTCCCGGGAGGCGCTCTGCCTCAAAAGCTCAACCTATGATGAACCGAATCGTCACCTTCCCCAAGATGACCTAGGTAACGGCTGGTGGCTGGGAGTGGGACAACGCCTTTTGATTGTGAGGATGAGGAGGTTTACATCCGCGAGCGGAGCGCTGGGAGTTTAAACCAAAAAGCCACCCTTTCGGATGGCTTTTCAAGTCTCTGCGTGAGTCCTAGGCAGCGGTCTCTTCGGATGCCCCTGGCTGGAACGGCTCATCGTAGCTGCCGCCGTAGATCGAAGGAACTTTCGATCCCATGGGCCGCAGGTATGTGGCCAGCTCGCCACGGTGATGAATGCTGTGGTTGTTGAGGAAGCCCAGATACAGCACCGCCGGCAGGTTGAACACACCGGCGAAGTTGACGGGCGTTAGTAACTGCTCAGCCGTCATCGCAGCTACGCTAGCCAGGCCTCGCTTCATATTCTCGTCATACCAGGCAGCGACTTCCGCCGAGGTCTGGGGCTTGTGTTCCGGGGTTTGCATGGTGAAGTTCAGGCCGGCAATTCCATCCAAAAACTGCACGTCGGTGTTGGCCAGATGCCAGGCGAGTTCTTTGGCAGTACGTGCCTTCGGATCGGGCCTGTAGCCGGAGGCCGCGTCGGGCACGGCGGCGATTACTTTCTTGGTGATCTCTGCTTCACGCGCGATGCCGTCAAGCATCATGGCGCAATAGCCGAGGGCGAATTCAGGAGTTAAACCTTGCTCAGCGGACATTGTTCCTCCTTGTTGAAGGTGTTATGTATTCCTGGTCTAAGAAGCCGAAAGGGGCGCGGTGTGCGCCCCTCGGGTTAAGTCAATGGGAACGGATTATACGCCGACTGGTTGCTTGCTGCCCACAGGCACAGCGGTCAGCCAGCCGTGGCGATCGTCTTTTTCGCCGCGCACGATCGCGTAGAACTCTTTTTGGATTGCTTTCGTGATTGGGCCGATCGTTCCTTTTCCTACTTTAATCTTGTCGACCGAGCGAATCGGAGTGACTTCCGCGGCGGTGCCGGTAAAGAAGGCTTCGTCGGCGATGTACAGCATTTCGCGCGGAATCATCTGTTCGACGATCGGAATATTCAAATCGCGCGCGATCTGCAAGATCGAATCGCGGGTAATACCGGGCAGCACAGAATTGCCCAGCGGCGCCGTGATCAGCTTGTCGCGATGCACCAGAAACACATTTTCCCCCGAGCCTTCGCTGACGAATCCACTGACATCGAGCGCAATGCCCTCGGAGTAGCCGTTGACCACGGCTTCCATCTTGATGAGCTGCGAGTTCATGTAATTCGCGCCCGCCTTGGCCATAGCCGGCAGCGTGTTCGGGGCCAGCCGCGTCCAGGAGGAAACGCACACGTCGCAACCGTCACCTTCGCTGCTGAGATATTTTCCCCACGGATAATTGATGATGTAGACCTCGGTGGGCGAGTTGAACGGATTCACTCCCGCCTCGCCATAGCCGCGCAGAATAATCGGCCGAACATAGCACGGCCACGCCCCGTTGCTGCCCACGGTTTCACACATGGCCTTCACCAGTTGCTCACGCGTATAGTCCACGTCGATGCGGTAAACCTTGGCGGAATCGAGCAGGCGCTGCATGTGTTCCTTGGCGCGGAAGATCGCGGGACGCGATTGCGGCGCGTAGCAACGGATGCCCTCGAACACCGAGGAGCCGTAGTGGACGACGTGCGACATGACGTGAATCGTCGCGTCATCCCAGGGAATGAGCTTGCCATTGTGCCAGATATTTTCCGTCTTCTCGATTGCCATGCCGACTCCTTGTGCTGCGATCTGGTAACGAGGCGGAATCCATCCTCCGGCACCTTCCTCTGGAACTGCAGGGAAGCGGGGCGGGAAAAGCCAACCAGCGTTACAGAACATTATAGCCGAGGCGCTGGTCGTCTCCGCTACGGAAGGGGATTACCACTGTGCCTGTAGGGACAGCCGCCCTCGGCTGTCCGGCGGCCCAGGTGTAACGGGGCGCTAGCTTTTGCTGGCATCACCAAACTGTCTCGACAACCTTTGACCGTCGAATTGCCGCATCTGCCGTCACTAGCCGCATCCCCTCGATCATCGCGGTAGCCGCGATCAATCGGTCCGCCGGATCTTTGGGAAACCGCTCAGATAGCCGCACACTCTGGACCGCGATCTCCGGAGTCATCGGCCTATGAATTACGCGCGCGACGGTTTCACGGACAAACGAATCCACGCTGCCAACCACTGTGATCCGCCCGTGCTGTGCCAGCCATGCGAGCTCCCAAATAGTGATGGTCGCGATTGCGACTCCCGACTCTTCCCGCGCCTCGCGGATTGTCTCCTTGGCCCGGTTCGACAACCGCTTCGAGTCGTTCGACATCCAGTAAAGGACGTGAGTGTCGAGCAGGATCACCTGCGCTTCCATTCCCCAACCGCCGTCGGCCCAACGATATCTCCAACCACCTTCGCCCTTCCAGCCATATAGTCAAAGATGTCATCAGCCTTATTTTCGGCGGGAATAAGCTTGACCACGGGCTTGCCGTGCTTGGTGATCACGACAGGCTCTCCGCTTTGCGAAACCTGATCCATGATCGCGAGGCACTGCGCCTTGAACTCCCCTGCTGCAATCTGCTTCATAGTGTGGTCATAATAATATGACTATAGGGAGAATGCAAGAAAACCAGCTGGCGGCCCGATGCACCTGGGCCGCTGGACAGCCGGGGGCGGCTGTCCCTACATGAGCCGGCGGCGCGGAAGTATCTGCTGCCGAGCAAGCGCTATGCTGATCTGGTGCTGGACAGCACGCCTGGGCTGGAAACCGTGGAGCAAAGCCTGTACGACGCCATTCTGCGGAAGGGTGCTGGGGCGGCAGCGACCGTAGCGCGATGACTGCTCGCAGTGGGCGGAGTGAGAGCGCTTGGGCGATGGCATCCGATCAGGCGCGAACATCGAACCGCCGCGGCCCGATACACCTGGGCGGCTGGACAGCCCCTTCGGCTTCGCTCAGGGCAGGCTGAGGGCGGCTGTCCCTACATGAGTTTCGCTATTTTGTAGGAGTCAACGCAGCACGAACGGTTGCGCCTGGCAGCTCATCCCCGCGGAAATATTTTGGATTCGAGGCTGCTTTTAGATCTGCGGCGCGCATTTCGGGCATGGCCTCGTAGGGCTTCGAGTAGTCGTTGGCGGCGTTCCAGAATAAGAATCCGATGCCGCCTTTTTCTTTGGCGGTGGCGACTTGGACTTTGATGTATTCGGGCGAGTAGGTTTTGGTGCGCCAGCGGAAGGCTTGCAGCCAGGGTCGGATGACTACTCCGCTACCTTTCGTGATCAGCTCGAAGCGCTGCATGGATTCGCCGATGAAGTGCTCGGGCGCGTCGCCCGGGTGCTCGATCTTATCCATGCCGAAGAAGTGCGACGGGTAGATCATGGGCGAGAGCACGTCGCAATATTTTGCCATGCCGACGATGTCCTGGCCGGTGTGGGAGAGATCGACCGAGCGTTGCCAGGCCATGACGCCGAAGACATCGAGTGAGAGAAGGACGCCGGTAGGGTGAAGTTCGGCGTAGGCTTTTTTGAGGAATGCGGTGATTACGTCGGAGCGCTGGAGGGTGCGGGGAGCGGTGGCGCAGGCGTTCGATTTTGTGCCGTCCCTCCGGGACTTGTTCTTGTTTTTCTCGGCTACCCCGGACTTCCGTCCGGGGCTATCACATTCCGTCCCGTCGGGACTGGGGCTGAGCGCAGCTGAAGCATTGGTGTCGGCTGGCATGGAGGTTCCGCCTTGCTTCGCAGCGGCGGGACGGCCGAGGCGGCCGTCGCCACATGGGTTGGTTTCCGATTGATAAACGAAGCTGGCGTCTTTTTGATCGCCTTCGGCGGGGAAGCGCACGTAGTCGAATTGAATCTCATCGGCGCCGGATTGGGCGACGAATTTGGCGAGAGCGATATCGTAATCCTGAACTTTGGGGTTGGAGGGATCGGTCCAAACCAGTTTGCCGTTCTCGCGCCACGGCTGGTGATTTTTTCTAGATTGGATGGCGAGTTCGGGGTGCTCGACCACCATGCGCTCGTCGCGGAACATGGCGATGCGGGCGATGGCGTGCATGTTTTCGGAGTGCAGGAAGTGGACGAACTTGGGCAGGTCGTGAATGTAGACCTGATGCTTGCCGAGCAGCGGGTGCTCGAAGGGAATGGTGACGCTGCCATCGGAATCCTTGATATCGAAGACAACGGCGTTGCCGCCGACTTCGCGCCAGTGGCGGATGATGCGGAGTCCGTGATCGCTGGCGGCCATGATGCCGGTGAGGTAGATGGCGCGGACTTCAAAATCTTTTGCGACCGGAATGGTTTTTTCGACGATTGGCGCGGGGAGAATTCCGGGGATTGTGATCTGCTCGCCGGATTTTAATATGTTGCTGGAGCGGTTGCCGTTTGCCT
>JBAUVJ010000324.1:0-4586 GCA_049583165.1 Candidatus Sulfotelmatobacter sp.
GGTAGAAAGCGGCGCTGTCGGCCGTCTGGCCGTTCCGCCCAAAAACTCCGCAGTAGAATTCCGCGCGGGCTATGAGTGCAGTCGCTTCCAGCAGGAAGGGTGGACGCGCCGTTCCTTTGGAAGCGGAAAGTGCGGACTGGTTGTCCTTGACCGTGGTTTCGATTCCGGAGAAATCCGAAGCCAGGCTGGGAATGACGTTTTGGCGGAGCGAAGCCGAATCGCCTTTGGCGATGAAGTCGAAATAGCGCTGACCGGCGGCCAATAGGGCGGTCCGGGTCGCGGGCTCCATATCGTTTGAGGTGGTGCAATTTTCCGCGAGAAGATTCGCTGCGGAGAACGCTATCACGGCAAATGCGGCGAACGCGACGAGAAGAGAGCGGCACGTTGCCGCGTAGGACTGGAGGAACTTGTTGGCGTAACCCGCTTTCATTCCGCCCCCAACAAAGGAATTGTACGCCCCATGGGACGTGGGGAAAGCGCAAGGAGTTGCACATCCGAATTGGCGCATAGTTTAAAGCTGGCTTTGCAAGAGCATAAAGTCAATACGTTCCATAGGGTAGCGAGAGTTGTGGGCCAGCGTAGTCTTAATAAAAGGGGCGGCATTCGGTGCTAGAATTGCTCGTAAGAACCCACTGTCCCCCCAATCATTATTCATTGCAGACGGGATCGAAGTGGAGGAGTTTCGATGCATACGGGACTGAAGCTGACCGGATTGCTGATCGCGGGTGCGCTTTGCCTGCCTGCCGCCGGGCAGGCTGATACACAGACGACGCAGACGACGACACACCACGTTCACGGCAAGAAAAAAGCTGCGCCCTTGCCGCCCCCGCTGCCCTCAGGCACCCGAGGACCGGTGCCGCAGATTCCGCTGGATTCCATCCCGGCGGTGGCTCCTGAAGTGACCTACCACAATGGATTGCTGACTATCGTTGCGCCGAACTCCACGCTGGCAGACATTCTGCGCAGCGTGCATAAAAATACTTCGGCCGAGATCGAGATTCCGCCCAACGCGACCGAGCGCGTAGCTACGCACCTGGGTCCGGCACCGGCCCGGGAAGTGATTGCCGACCTACTGAATGGGTCCCGCTTTAATTATGTGTTGCTGGGATCGCCGACGGACTCGAACGCTTTGGTGCGGATTGTGTTGGTAGCCAAGACACCAGAGGTGCAAAGCCCTCAAGCCGCTCAGGCTGCCAACAGAGCGCCCAATGCCCAAGCCGCGATGGAAGCCGCCGAAGCGGAGGAGGATAACACTCCGGATGAGACCGTGGACCAGAGCGCCACGGCGGCGGCGGAGGCCGAGCCGGCTTCTGGAGATCAGCCGGTTGGGAAGACTCCGCAGCAGATGTTGCAGGAGATGCAACAGCGGGTTCTACAGCAGCAGCAACAGCAGGCGAATCAGTCGGGAGCGCCGGCCGCGCCAGCGATGCCGGCTCCGCATCAGCCGCAACAGGAGCAGTAACCCAGGTGTGGGTAAGGTGATAAGGAAGCGAGCCAAGCGCGCGATTATTGCGTCGCGAAGAGCGCGACGCTTCGCGCGGCTCGCCCAGGTCCTTCGCTGCGCTCAGGATGACAATCAGATCCAGGGCGATAGCTAGTCGTTCCGGTGCTATTGAGAGGCGGAGGTCGACGTTATTGCGTCCGCTGCCAACTGCGCGGTATCGGGTGTATTTCTAGCTTTGTTCAGCAGCTTCCAGTCGTGCTCCACATCGTTTTCTGAAACCCTCGCCGGATTTACGTGGCGCAACTCCTCTTGCAGCCGGGCTTCAAGAAGCTGTTGAGCGAAGTGCCGGGAAGATTCTGCGGCGAGGATGTTGCCCTGAGCGAGGCCGAGATTTACTGATTCGTCGCCAATCTGGAGACGCAGCACCGGGAGCCCGCGGGCGTCAAAGCCAGGAGCAGCATTATTTATAAGGTGGGCGAGAGTTTTTTCAACGTGCGTCGGGCTTGTGTTCAGCTCCTCGGCGGCCACCTGATGGTTGAGTTCGAGCGCATACGATCGCCGGTCTTCCGCGTCGATGGGCGCTTCCAAGTCGCGAGTCGGGCTGTAAACCAGCGCATCTTTTCCCGGAGCGAAGTGCTTGGCCTCAGTACCCACGTAGACGGCAGCCACGCATCCGGCAAATATTGGGCTGGCCACGGCGCTGGGGACAATATATTTCTTTGAGGTGAAGAACGACTCGACCACGCCGTGAACCGCGCTGCTGCGCGCCGCGCTGCCGGGGACCTGCGGAATGACGTAGCGCATGAATTCCAGTTCAGGATGGTGCGAGGTGAATTTGACGAGGGTGTTCGCCATCTGCTTGGGCGTGGTAATCCCCACGTCGGCGATTACGCTGCGGCGCAGGGCTTTCGGATAATAAAAATTGATGACGTCTTTGGCGAAGTCCGCGCAGTTGTGAGAAACAGTGCGGAAGTGAGAGTGGTTGGGCGCCGCATTGTAAGCCTTGATGAAAGCCCGGTCCTGCGACGGTGAGGTTTCGATTTCAAAAGCGTAGGCCGCACGGTCGTAAGCCGAGCCAACCAGTTCATACCAGTTGCCGTTGGGAGTTTCTCCGTCGGCTGCATCGGGCGCGACTTTCTCCAGATGTTTGCGGCGGTACTGATCGCGCAAAAACAAGACCATTGTCGGATCTACAAAGAGTGGGATATCTTCCGGCTTTTCGACTGCATAAAGATAAGGAATGAGCGGAATGGCGACCCAGTCATAACCGGCAACGCCGTCGTAGCGGCTGATGACCGTGCCCAGTTCGCCGGGGGCGCAAGGGCGCAATTTGATCGGGGTCTCGGCGCATACTCCGGACAAATACACGGCTGCATGCCCGGTGGCGGTGAAAAATCCCAGTTTGCCGTAAGGCTCTTCCAGGAACAAGGTTGCCGAGGCACTCGCCAGCGACGCAGACACCAGCACGAGCACGCCTATCGTGAGCAGCGATCGCCGAAATTTGCTCGATCCGAACATAGCTTTTTCCTACAAGAACTTCTGAGTAAAAACCCCTGCGCCCTAGATTAGTTGCCATTTCGGGACAAGGCGAGATTACGGAAGTCAAGATATCAACCGCAAAATTTGGCGATAGCCGTAAGTAGCAGACAATACATGGGATATTGGAGTGTTAAGGGCGCATGAAAAGTTTGGATCAGAGGGATTTTTCCGCGCGTCTACTGTGCTTTTCCAGGGTCGCTGAATCAAATTCCCGAGTGCAATTTCTCGATGGCCCAGGCGGCACTTTCGGCGACTACTTTGTCTTCGTCGTCTGAGAGCTTTTTGAGCAGCGGGAGGAACTTCTCGTCTCCGCTGTTGCCCATGGCGATGACTGCGTTGCGGCGGAGTCCGGCGCGTTTGCCTCGGCGCAATGGCGAATGGCGAAAGCTGGCGCTGAATTCTTCCGCGCTCATCTCCGCCAGCCAGTCGAGTGCGGGGTTCACTAACTCCGGGCGCGGCTGGAATTCCTCGGTATCGGTGGCGGGAGCTTTGCGGTTCCAGGGGCAAACGTCCTGGCAAATATCGCAGCCAAAGACGTGACGTCCGATGCCGGAGCGGAGCTCCTCGGGAATTGCGCCGCGTTTTTCAATGGTCAGGTAGGCTATGCACTTGTTCGAGTCAAGTTTGTACGGTGCGATGAATGCGTCGGTGGGGCAAGCGTCGATGCAGCGTGTGCAGGTGCCGCAGCGATCGGGCGCGGGCAGTCCGGGGGTGAGCTCGAGGGAAGTGAGGATCACGCCGAGAAAAAGCCACGAGCCTTTCTTCTGATTAATGATGCAGGTGTTTTTGCCGATCCAGCCGACTCCCGCATACTTTGCGATAACGCGTTCGACGATCGGCCCGGTGTCCACATAGCATCGCGTCACGGTGTCGCTGGCGCCGGATGCGCTCTTCAGCGCGGCTTCGACCTGGCGCAGACGCTTCATGACCACGTCGTGGTAGTTCTGGCTCCAGGCGTAGCGAGAGATCCATCCCCGGCTTTGTCCGTTCTCGGAATGTTCGGGAACCTGCGTGGAATAAGGTTGCGCGGTGTTGTAGTTGAGGGCGCATACCACCACGCTGCGCGCCCAGGGAGCGACGTGGGCAAGAGAAGCGCGTTTCAACCGGCCTTGCTCGTCGCGTCCCTCGAGATACTTCATCTCGCCGGCGTGGCCCTCGGCGATCCACTGCGGGAAATAATTTAATTCCGTCGAATCGTGCACCGGAGCGATACCCGAGACGTGAAAGCCCGCCTCTCGCGCGCCTTGCGCAACGGCTGCCGTTATTTCGGTGGATGAGATCACAAGGGCTGAAAATAAATTCAACTTTACTCGGGCGACGATATTTGCGTGACGAAGGGCTACGCGATGGTTCCAATTTGGAATCCGAATTTATATTTTGCTCGGGAAAACGCGTGGCTGCTGTTGATTAGCGTATAAGCTTTTGATCACAGAGTCACGCAAGCTTTAAGCTGCGCGTTCTCCGAATTTGTTTCCCAGGAGATAAGTTTTATGCCACAAACCGTCCGCGTCGAAACTCCCATCATTCAAATCTCAATTATCAACGAGAGCACTGTTCTGGCCGATAAGGATGTTACGCCGGCTGTGGCAGCGCTGCAAAAACA
>JBAUVJ010000325.1:0-10851 GCA_049583165.1 Candidatus Sulfotelmatobacter sp.
CCGCCGTCCACGTCGCTGAAACCACCACAGCCACGGTCTCCAAGCTTGGTGAGTCTTCGAACGAGATTGGCCAGGTCATCAAGGTCATCACTTCCATCGCGCAGCAGACCAACCTGCTTGCGTTGAATGCCACCATCGAAGCTGCACGCGCCGGGGAAGCCGGCAAGGGCTTCGCCGTGGTGGCCAACGAAGTGAAAGAACTGGCCAAAGAAACCGCCAAAGCCACCGAAGACATTAGCCGCAAAATCGAAGCCATCCAGACCGACACCAAAGCCGCCGTCGAGGCCATCGCCTCGATTAGCGAAGTGATCAATCAGGTGAACGGCATTTCGAATACGATCGCCACCGCCGTGGAAGAGCAGAACGCGACCACGAACGAAATGGCGAGAAACGTAAGCGAAGCAGCGCACGGCAGCGGCGAGATTACCAGCAATATTGCGGGAGTAGCGCAGGCGGCCGAGAGCACGTCTCGCGGTGCAGGAGATACCCAGAAAGCAGCACAGCAACTGGTGGAGACTTCGGCGGAACTCCGACGCCTGGTCGAACAATTCAAGATCGATAACAAAGGGAGCGGTGCGCAAGGAGCTCCGGCAGACGCAGGACGAAGCAAGGCGGCACATGCGGGGTCCTAAAGGAAAGCTTCCGCGCTGCCGATGAACTAGGTGGAGCAGGTGCTATGGCCCGAACGCGCATCCTTGTGGTCGACGATTCGGTGGTGATTCGCAAGGTGTTGTGCGACATCTTGTCGGCCGATCCGGACATGGAAGTGGTCGGGACGGCCAGCGATGGACGCATCGGGCTGGCGAAGATTGCCCAGCTCCATCCCGACCTGATTACCCTCGACGTCGAGATGCCGGTGATGAACGGCCTGGAGACGCTGGCGGAGTTGCGCAAGCCCTATCCTCAGCTGCCCGTCGTCATGTTCAGCACACTGACGGAGCGCGGAGCGTCCGCCACTCTCGACGCTTTATCCCTGGGTGCATCCGATTACGCTACAAAGCCCAGCAATACCGGCAGTCCCGAGGTGGCGATCGCAGCGATTCGCGCCGAACTGATCCCTAAGATCAAGGCATTGTGCGCAAAGCCCGCGCAGAGGATCAAGTCGCTGCCTCCACCGCGTCCGCTGGTGCCGGTGCGCAGGCCCGCCCACCGGCGCATCGAAATTGTGGCGATCGGGTCTTCGACCGGAGGTCCGAATGCGCTTGCGGAAGTGCTGCCTGTGATTCCCAAAGACTTCCCGGTTCCCATCGTCATGGTGCAACACATGCCGCCGATCTTTACACGGCTGCTGGCAGACCGGCTGGCAGCGCATTCGGCAATTCCCATTGAAGAAGGCAGCGCGGATATTGTTCTGTCCCCAGGGCACGCATGGATCGCGCCGGGAAACTTTCACATGACCGTGAAACGCGCGGGCATCGGCTCAAGATTGGACCTGAATCAGAACCCACCCGAGAATTCCTGCCGGCCGGCGGTCGATGTGCTGTTTCGTTCCGTGGCGGAGGTCTTCGGAGCGAGTGTTCTGGCTGTGGTGATGACCGGAATGGGCTCCGACGGCACGATCGGGGCACAACGCATTCGCGAGCGCGGCGGCGAAGTCATCATTCAAGATGAAGCATCCTCCGTGGTATGGGGGATGCCTGGCTTTGTGCATGCCTCGGGACAAGCCGATGCGGCTTATCCACTGAATCAGTTGGGCGGAGAAATCACTCGCCGGGTATTGCAGAGCCGCGAACCACGAACCGTTCCCATACAAAATGAAACCGTCACCCTGGAGACTCGAGCCAAATGAGCGCCTCGACAAGCATAGCCCCATCTAAAACCGGAGCGCCGGTCGACCCCGTCTTCCGGCAAATTCGCGATCTGATTTACAAAGTGTGCGGTATTTTTCAGCTTGAGGAGAAGCTTTATCTCCTGGCGGATGCCTGCGGGCGCCGCATGAAGCAACTGGGAACCCGCACGCCGCGCGACTATTGGGACCTTCTGACCGCGCATGCCAGCCGCGAGGCTGAAATGCGGCAGTTGCTCAATGAAGTCACCATCGGAGAGACCAGCCTGTTTCGCAGCCAGCCTCAAATCGACGCGCTGCGCAAAGTAATTTTGCCCGAACTGGTGGAAGAAAAGAGCAAGCAGGTGATCAAGAGGCTGCGCATCTGGAGCGCAGGCTGCTCCACCGGCGAGGAGCCCTACACCCTAGCCATGAACCTGATGGAGGAGAGCGAGCGTCTGCTCAAGGGCTGGACCATAGAAATCCTCGCTACCGATCTGAATGACCGTTCCGTTGAAACCGCCAAGGCCGGCATCTATGGCGACTATGCGCTGCGCTCGACATCGGATTATTTCAAACGAAAATATTTTTCTCCGATCGACGCTAAAAAGTTGGAAGTGCGTCCGGAAGTAAAAAAATTGATCACCTTCAGCCGGCTGAATCTCCAGGATGACTCCCGAATGCTGTTCATGAAAGGCATGGACTTGATTTTCTGCTGCAACGTCCTCATCTACTTTGACGGGCCCGCCAAGGCAAAAGTGGTCAACCACTATTACAGCAACCTTAATTTGGGTGGATATTTTTTTCTTGGCATCTCGGAGTCGCTGTTGAATTTGAATGAAAGCTTTCGTCTCGTCCACTTTCCGGGCGCGATCGCTTACTGGAAACCATCTTTGAAAAGCGTGAAGCTATGAGCGCATCCTCTGCTGCCTCGATACGGGCGCGGGTCGACGGTATTGAGACCACACCCTCTATTCCCACAATCTTTCTGCCCTTGCTCAAGCTGTTGAACTCCCCGCCGGAACGGGTGAAGCTCGACGAAGTGGTGAAGTTAGTCTCTTATGACAACACCATCGCCGCACAATGCCTGCGCGTGGCCAGCTCTCCGCTGTTCGGGCTGGCCAAGTCGCCCGAATCCATTCGTGCGGCGGTGATTACGCTGGGGCTCCGTCGCGTCGAAACCATCCTTCTGACTTGTTGCCTGGGGAACGCTTTCCCTACCAGCAACTGGCCCCTGGATCCCACGGTCTTCTGGAAACACTCGCTGGGCTGTGCCATGGTGTGTCGGAAATTCAGTGAAAGGCTGGCTTCAGAGGATGGCGATAAGGCTTACATGGCGGGATTGCTGCACGACATCGGATTTATCGTGAACTGCATCGCTTTTCCCAAAGAGTTTGCCGCCGCCGCTACCCACGCTGCGCAAGAACAAGTACCTTTCGACGAGGCAGAGCGCGTTACCATGGGATTCACCCATTGCGATACCGGACGCGCATTGGCAGAGAAATGGAAACTCGCCGAGGATCTAGTTCATGTTATCGCATACCACCATGCGCCAGAACAGAGCAAAGTGGCTCAGCCTTTGAACGCCCTTGTCCACTTGAGCGATTTACTTTGCCGCATGCACGGCATGGGATACGGTTACTATGAGCGCCACAAGGTGGATTTAGTGGGCGATCCGGCGTGGGATATTCTTCTCAAAGAACACCGCGCGCTCGCCAGCGTGGATATAGCGCTGTTCTCGTTTGAGCTGGATGAGGCCGTGAGCGAAGTCTCTGAACTGGTATCCGCGATCTTCAGCGGAGCCAAGCTGCAAAACTGAATGCGTGGAGCAGGTGCGCACCCAGTGGCGAACTAGCCGAATATCTTGGCGAAGAAGTTCCGCACACCCTCAAACCGTTTGTGACGTACGGGGGGTGGAGGCGGGAGAGCCGTGAGCGAAGGCAGCGTGCGGCGACCTGACAGAGGGAAGGTTGGCACCGACGGAGATGGTCGGAAAGTCAGGACGGCCTGCGCTTCCACGTGAGGTTGATTGCGCATCGCCGCCGGAAGTTCGGCGATCTGTACTCCCGCTTTCGGAGCAGGGCCGCCGCCATTTCCTTCCGCAGAAGGTCGCGTCTCCGGTACCGCGGGTGTGAATCCACTGGAAGCAGCAGGGGCGGTGGGTGGATCGCTTTCCCCTGAAGCTTCGGCTACCGCCGCATTCGAGGCCAAAAGCATGGGATGCAAAGGTGGCGGACATCCGCAGTCCACCGGCAGGATCGTGCTGTCGCCGGATGCGGACGCTGAGTGGAGAGCGGTATCTTCAGGATTCAGGCGTCCGCCGTGAAAAACGATCTGATCCTTCGGTTGGAATTCAAACTTTCCGTTTCCCATCAGCTCATAAATGATTGCCGATGAGGTATTGCCCGGAAGAGTTCGGACACACGTGTTGCCCTGCGGATCGGCGCGGATCGCGTAATCGAATTCGCCCGGACCACGTAGCAAAATCCGGAAGTCCGGAGTGACCACTTCGTCGGTGGAGTTATCCAGCGTAATGTGCGTCTCCATGGCGCCGGCGCCGATCGCCAACATCATATCGGGACCACTTCGTGAGCGCGTGACCGAAACGGTGGTGCGGGGACAAACGTAAAACTCTCCACCCTTAGGCAAGCGAAGTACCGTGGTATCGGCCGAAGCCGTAATGGAATCGCCTGAAGCCAGCCGTTCAAGCGGCACCACAGTTCCAAGGGTCGCTGCATCCGCCGGAGCTGACACTGGCGCTACTTTCGCCGCGGGAGCCGGCACCGGCGCTGGCACCACTTTCGCCGGGGTCACCTCCGCCGCGCGCAAATGCACCAACAGACGATTCCCCGCCGATTCCCAGGTGTAGTCCATCGCCTTTCGTAAAGCGACTTCCACGTGGACTACCGGCGGATCTGTAGCGCCCAGTTCCAACCGAATTGCGCTGACGTCCGAACTCTGCACTGGCACCAGTTTGCTCGAAACTGACATATTCGTGTTGGGCAAATCGATCAGCAAACGCGTGGGTCCTTCTAATTTGCTGATCTTCGGGACCACTGGAGCTGTGGTTATGATTTCTACTGCGGGCGGCCCATCATCCAGCAAAAGCTTTAAGTGGACGATGGTCGCCGGGACCTGGGAGCCGGGAAGAGATTCCTGTTGAGCGGTGCTACGACTCTGTAGAAAAAGAGGAAAGGCAAACACCGAAACTCCGGCGAGTAGGGCGGAAAGGAAATTTAAAGATAGACCGCGACTCCGATCCCGTGTGTGACGCCGTTGTAGTGATTTCATGGCAGCGCAAAAGTCAGGGTGATGTGAGTTTCAACGCTCGCGAGACGTCCGTCGTGGACGAAGGGCTTGAAGCGCCATTGTTTGACCGCATCGGCAGCCGCAGCCATCAGCACGGGATCTCCCTGCACAGGATTCGATCTCTGGACCCTTCCATCCCTGCCTACAAGAACGTCGAGTACCACTGTCCCTTGCACGTGGCGTGCTTTGGCCTCATCTGGATATTCGGGCTCTACGCGATTTATAACATGCTCCAGAGCCACACGCTCTCGAATCACCACTGGCGAGGATGATTCCTGTGCAGTCTTTGCGCCCGAATCATTCGTGATTGCTTCGGATTTCGCTTCTTTGCCATCGAACACCACGATCCGCGACGTTCCATCGCTCAGCGGAGTCTCTATCTTCAAATCTGGTAGATGTTTCTTGGCGTGAGTTGAAACGGGACTCGAACTCTTAGGCGCAACTGCGGCGACCCTCGTGGGGCTCACGTGTTGAGGAACAGTAGACCGTGCAGGTATATTGGGAATTGATGCCG
Source organism: Candidatus Sulfotelmatobacter sp. (assembly GCA_049583165.1). Taxonomy (GTDB): domain Bacteria; phylum Acidobacteriota; class Terriglobia; order Terriglobales; family Acidobacteriaceae; genus Sulfotelmatobacter. The sequence goes on from JBAUVJ010000325.1 coordinate 5,589, forward strand.
GTAGCGTTGTTGCCGGGATTGATGCTCGCGCCGCCACGGCCGCGGAATTCCTCAGGGACACTCGTGCTTTGCCATGATCGACACCGCGAGTAAGTGTCCAGCCGACGAGAAGTGCTGCGCCTACCATAAGCGCAGCCGGCATCGATCTGCGTGCCCCTGCGGCAAGTTTGACCAGCGCATTTCCCGCGTTTCCAATGCTTCCGGCGAAAACCGAAACCTCTCTTGGCTTAGCTTCTCTTGGTCGATCCCTTGGTCGATCCCTTGGTCGGTCCCTTGATCGATCTCCTGACCGATCTTCCAGCGCAGCCTGAGCATCTTCTCCCGGTTCGTAGGCAAATTCACGCATCCGCCCGACCGTGTTGGCGACTCGATGCGACATCGATTGCAGAGCTACCAGATCGCCAGAAACAAATGCATCGGCCTGCGGAGAATAAGCTCCGAGCACGCCGAGCTTCTCTGAACCTTCCGTCAGCACCGGGACAAGTACAACCGCGCGGGCTCCTACACTCTTACAAACTGACACATCAAGGTCACTGGAGTTATCGGAGTTGTGAATGTGCAGCATGGAAGAGCTGCGCAGGCAGGCCTCAACCACGCGCGGATCGCGGCGAAGATAAGACACAAATTCGGCGGAAGTTGCACCGTTCATCGCACAGTAAACCATTTCGCCGCGACGGATCAGGCCGATAAATGCGCCGGTCGCGCAAGTGGAAAGCCGCGCCTGATAGACGATTTGTTCCAGAACCAGACTGATCGCTACGTCCGCCTGCACCACCTGGTCCGTGGTTTCTTTTTCTTGTCTTCGGGACTTGAACCATCGCGGAATCACAGAATCCTGCGAAGGTGGAGAAGAACGAAACCCACCAGACGTCGAGTCTTTGGGGTTACTTGGCGCCTCATAAGAGTAAGGCTCTCCGGCTGAGACTCTATGCTCGGACGATGATAGGCGTCGGAACTTCACTGGGATCCTGATACGGCGGCATTCCGCGCGCCTTGATTTCTAGGGCTCGGGCAAAACGTGGGAGGGGTCCTCAAGTTTGATCCCGATTGATTGCTTCTAATGATCGCACCGAAGCCTCCTCGAAGTAAATTGCTCGAAGGGGCCACTTCTTTCGATTGTTACTCGCGATTGTTACCGGGCGGCCTGGGCCTCGGGGTTAGCCTCCCCGGATCGCGCAAACCGGCCTACGATGCCAGAACGCGTGGAAACCCCCATCTTGACCATCACCAGCCGGAGAAAGGCCTTTACCGTGTTTGGGCTGATGTTCATGCGGCTGCCAATCTCTTTGCTGGTCAGCCCTTGCAGCAGAAGTTGGACGGTTTCCTGCTCTCTGGGAGTGATGTCGAATTGCTCAATCAGATCGGTGGCCATCGTAATGCCCGACGAGTTTCTATCGAGGACAATCGCAACTGGGTGGCTGTTGGCCCCATCGGAATAAAGCTGGAACGAGCGGCACACATAGCGGCGCCTTCCGGACTGGTATTGCTTGACGAATTCCAGCCTCTTCGATTGGCGATTGACCAGGCTGGCGCGAATTTGATCACGGAGAAACACTTGCAGATGCTGGATCTTGTCCGAGGGGTTGGGGAATGTCAGAATCTGTACCGCTTGTTCGTTAGTAGCCAGCGGATGCAACTTGTCATCCATCAACAAGAAACCTGGTTCCGAGTTGCTTACAGGCATGAAAAATACTCCTCTCGTTCTTGGCCAGCGCAGCGTGCAAATGTACCACCGGGGGCTTGACTCAGAGACGGATTCCAAAAAGAAAGCGCAGAACAATTAGCTTTCGGTTGAACCAGCCGGAACACTCAACTGGCCGCAAGTACCACCAAATACAAAAGTTACGACGCAAGTCTCCGAATATGCCTTGCAAGGCGCATTCGCCGCTTCTCATTCAAACTGTTGGCCAGGGGGGAATCTTTGTCAGAGCTCGACTCAGGGGAGGAAAAACAATGGCGAGTCTGGCACCTCTTTGGCCGGATGTCAAGACGTAAGGATCATTTTCGAAAAAAAGCTGCCGGACAGTGCTACTCCAAACGGACTAGTCATTACGGCTCGTCCAACTGCGTTGTTGTTTTCACAGGGGCGCATGATCTACTCTAACCGCACCTCCCCCGAGTAACATGCCAGAATAATGCGTATGGTTGTGTTTCCGACTCCGCAAACGCCGGAGCGGCTTCGAATTCAGATGTTTACTTCAATTCCAATTCGTTCTCTTGCAGTTACCTCGCTCGGGTTATGTTTGGCGACCAGCGTTTTCGGTCAATCTGCAACAGCTGGAGCCGCAACGCATTCGTCTGTTCCTGCGGCCGCAATTCCTCAGCCGGTAAAGGCCAGCGCACCGGTTGTGAAATATGCGAACGGGAAGTTATCGATCGCCGCGCAGAACGCGACCATGGGTGATTTATTGCGTGCCTTAAGCTCCGCCACGGGAGCAGTGATCGATTTTCCCAATGATCATGCGGCCGAACGCATGTCTGCAAATGTCGGTCCAGGAACAGTACGCGACGTGCTCTCGTCCTTGCTCAACGGATCTGGTTTTAACTATGTAATCCTGGGATCGCAAAATAATCCCAACGTTTTGCAGCGCCTGATTTTGACCGAAGCCGAAGCTTCCACTCCGGGCGCTTCAACGCAACTGGCTCCCGCCCAGGCAGCTGTGATCGCGCCTCCTGCGAACCTGCCGCCTGCGAAATCGCCCCTTTATGTTCCGCCCGCAGCCTCCGCGTCGGCGCCGGTTCCGGAGCCTCCGATCGTTGCCATGGAAGCGCCGAAAGAGCCGGTCGCTCCTGAAGACCTCGGGCAGATGATGCGTGACATGGCGCAGCAGATCAGACAAAAACAACAGGAGCAGCCGCAAGCCGCTCCGCCGCCACCTCCGCAAGAAAATACTCCACCCCCGGCGCAATAAATCCTCGCTGATCCTAATGAGGTCGATCAGAATTTCTTTGCTTATCAAATATCAATGGGAACCGAAACAGGAGCAGTTCTCGAACGATCGGCAAATGTGGGTTCTAGGAGTAATCGAGCGCCTCGGGGGAGGGCCTGATCGAACCCGATCAAACGAATTAATTCTTTGGGGAATGCGGCTGCTTAGGCAGCGCTTTAATTACGCCCTCACCTTTCAATATCTATTCCTCGATGCCTCTTCTCACAATTCTCTACCTGGCCTAGTCGGAAAACCTCGGCGTTATGGACTAGGCCATAGCTGAGGACCGGTCTTACCCCTAACCAAAAGTGGAATTGACGGGGTGGGGCATTTGAGTTGGAATGTGGCTGGGAGGCTTGGCCGGTGAATGCTGACTTCCTGAACCTGCTGGCTTTCGGGCCAAGCCATTTCAACGGGATTGGAAAAACATGAAAACTATGAAGATGCTGATGGTTATGCTTTGCCTGACGGGACTGACGCCCCGAATTTCGGCTCAGAGCGCTCCAAGCGCGCCTCCCGCCCGTGTAGCCCCTGCCGACGCAAAGACTCATCTCGGCGAGATGGCAACCGTATGCGGGAAGGTCGTAGACAACAAAGTTTCGAAATACGGGCTTTCCGGCCGCGGGAAACCGGTATTTTTCGACATCGATCAGCCTCAACCGAACCCAGTCTTCTACTTTGTAGCATTCGGAACGCAGTCGGGCGGAGCCGATGAAGTGATTGCCGCCTATCAGGACAAGCAGGTCTGCGTGACCGGCAAGATCACTGCGGCACCGAGCGGCGGCCCATTCATCATGGCCTCTGACCGCGCTCAGATTAAGCTACAGGGCGAAGCCAAGTAACAGACCGATTCCTTCCCTGCGGCACTGAACTTCAATATTCAGGGCTGGTGAACTCTATTGGCTTCCGGCGTGCTTTAGGGCTGTTCTGGCTTGGTCCCTCGAAAAGACACAGGAGCACACTACTTTAATCCTCGAAAGGCCAAACATACATGAGCAAGAAACTCCTGGTTTTGCTGTTCTTGTGCAGCGGAGTCCAGTTGCCCGGTCAAACCATACTGCAACAATTTGTCGCCGTGAGCTCCGGCGCCGGCACTGTCTCAGATATGGATCTGCCCGAGCCGAGTGCTCAAGGGAGCGTACTCATCGCCATGCCGGTCCTTCTCTCGCCGGGCGTCAAGGTCATCAGTGTTACGGACGATGCGCCAAGTGGAGGCAACACCTACAAGCAGGTCCCAGGCACAAGCGCTTCGTGCGCGGGACAGTCACTTGATATTTGGTATTGTGAGAATTGCAATCCGGGTGTCACCGAGCTCAAGTTCCATTTGTCGGGACATGTCCGGGCCAGTCTCAATGCGTTTCTCGAAGTTTCCAAGATGGCATCGTCTTCCGTGTTGGATGGAACCGGAGCGCAGGTAAGCAGCCGGACTGCGACTAAAGAAGGACTTGAGCCAGGGCCTAGTTTGACGACAACGGCAAACGATTTCGTGATTGCCCGCTATTTTGCCAACCCGCCGCCTCCAACTGGCGTAATGCCTGCGGGATGGACCTTCAAAACCTCTTACGTCTATTTCCTGGATGCACCGCCGAAAACCTATCAGCCCACGCTGACTGGGGGGAAGGCTGCGGGTAGTTACTGCGTAGGAATGGCCGCTTTCAAAACCGCCACATCCGTTGCCAGCTCACCACCTGGCAACGAATAGGCTCCAGCCTTTCTTGCAATCAAAACTACCCTTTTCCTTACGAGCCAACTGCCGTGGCACTCAGAGGAGCCGCACCGACAACGTGCGCTTCTCCTCTGAAATAATTACTTCTTTTCTGCCCCGGTCGACGGCGGCAGCAATGCAGCGCTCTGCTTTCTTGCATTGGTTGCAGTACCGAGCTCCTGCATCACCGTGTCGCGTAATTTCATGAATCCGATCGCACCGCTCATGAAATGGCCGTTGATGAAGAAGCTGGGAGTGCCCTGCAATCCGAGCCGCTGCCCTTCCGCCGCATCTTTTTTCACGACTGCAATCTCTTCCCCGCTATCCAGACACTTGTCGAAACGGGCGGTATCGAGCTTCAGCGTGCGAGCCTGCTCTTTCAGGTCGTTCGTTTGCAGGCGCTTGGTTTGAAATAAGGAATCGTGAAATTCCCAGAACTTGCCTTGATCGCCGGCACAACGCGCGGCTTCAGCGGCTCGTGGAGCCAGCGGGTGCATGGGAAGAGGAAAGTCTTTGAAAACCAGAGAGACCTGATTGGGAAACTGTTCCCTGATCCGTTTAAGATCGTCGCTTACCTTTTGGCAGTAGGGGCATTCGTAGTCCGCGAATTCAATGATCTGAACTGGAG
>JBAUVJ010000326.1:0-18803 GCA_049583165.1 Candidatus Sulfotelmatobacter sp.
TTTTCGCGGGCGAGGGCGCCCGCGCCACACTACTTCACCGTCAACGTCAGTAACTGCGCTCCCGACACTACATAATCCAGCGGAGCCGTTGCTGTTTCATCCACGTTCGATTCTCCGCTGACGATCATCTCCTGATTGCCTCGCATTCCATCCATCACATTCATGATCGAGATAGGCAACGTGGGCATCACCTTGTCGGCCACGCGAGCTTCGGGGTCGGCCTCCAACAGCGAGACGTAGACGCGGTTGTTGGAGTGTTCTTTATTCAGCAGCGAGATGGTAGACGCAAGATCGAGCTTGCGGCCGAATGCGAGATTCGAACGCCCGATGTGGTCAAGGGTATCGCCGTCGCTCACCAGAATCCGCAGCGTGCCTTTACTTGCGGAGGTTGGAATCTTCACTGGAATCTGCTGCACAATGCGCTCTCCTCGGTAGGGCGCCAGCACGGTTTCCAGCATAATTTCCTCGCCCGGACGCGCTTCCGTCACATCGGTGCGGGCGCTCTCCAGCCGCGCCCAGCGCCGTTCGCGAACCAGGTCGAAATCCAGCTTCACGCCCGCAACGGCTGCGGCACTATAGGGATTGTCGTAGATGCGCTCAAATCGCTCGCCTAAAGAAATCGCGGCTTGCATCGCCGCCGGCTGAGAGTTCTCCGAGGGCGCGAACATATTACGCATGGTTACGTCGGGGAATCCTTTTACACCGATGCTGCCCGCAAGCCGGTAAGTAATTTCTTCGCCGAACTCATTCACACCATGGAGCGCGTTGAACACCGTCACCATCAGAGCGACCGGGGTCAGCTTGGGATTATTCAGCACTTCGTAATGAAATTGTTTCACGCCGGTGCTGCTGTGGATGCTCAACGCGACTGGAATCATCTCCGGCTGGCGGTTGAACACGCCCATGATTCCGGTGTGGCGATCCTGAACAAATGTTCCCACCGGCTCGGTAGTATTGACGATCTTGAAAGCGTTCAGCGGCGAGGGCAGCGTGGCCAAAACCTCCGCCTTGTTCATCGGCAGATCCACGGAACCGAACTGCAACAGCGGATGTCCACAGGCCAAAAGCCGTTGTGGATCCACGTAGGTCACGCTGCACGTGGCTTCAATACTCATGTCGCCGCGCACCAGAACGGCGCTGATGGCTGACCCGGCTTCGACCGGCTCAGGCTGCTTGTCATTGCTCACCGAGCCCGCACCCATCACGGGCACAATTCCCGCAGTTCCAAGCTGCCCCGCGAAGAGCTGAATCGCTTGTTCGGAGAATCCATTGAATACCAGCGGCGTTTCAATCGGCTTCAGATAATTCGCAAAACCGCTTGCGGCGGAATCCTGCCCCGCGCCCGGCAACGCCAGGATTGCAGCAGGCGCACCGGTCTTTCCTGAAACCGAGTTCACCGACGGTCTAGCTGCGGTTACTGCAGCGCTCTCTTCCGCGGGGGATTGGTCCAGCGCATTGATCTCCAACATATCGGCGATCGGCGTGACTCCGGCAATCGGCTCTTTCGAGAATTCTCCGATGCGAAACGCCAGCGCCCCGGCCAATTTACCGTCCAGATAAACCGGGCTTCCGCTCATGCCCGCGACAACACCCGTGTATTCCACCTTCTGCCCATGCAGCCGCACCAGGATCACATCGCCCTTGGGCCCGTTCACATTGTGCAGCACACCTAGTACTTCCACTTCCATGGACTCAGGCTTCACGCCTTCGAACACCGTATAGGCCACGCCGCGCATGCCAGCATGAATCTGGCTGATTGGGATCGTGGATGGAATTTTCGCGGAATCAGAGCTCTGCGCGAACGCAATCAGGGAAGTAAAAAGGCAAATTACGGAGAACACGACAGCTGATTTTTTCATGAACGACGCCCGGAAGGACCCCATGAGTCCCCTGTAAGGATTAGACTTCGCTAGATTGTAAGTCGTTGCCAGGAGAGGAGTATGGGCCGGGCAAAACATCCCAATCGCGAATCCCTGCGTCTATACTAGCACAGGGAGTTTTCACTCCCAATGCTGTATTTTTCTCGTCGGGGTTCCTATGTCAGCCAATTTATCCGTCACAAACCGCCGCTCACGCTCATTGGATTTCATTACCTGGATGTTGGCGATGGCAGTCTCGCTAACCCTGCTTCTCGCCGTCCCATCCGCCTCTGCCCAAGACCAGTCTCAGACGCAGAACCCACCGCAGACTGACGACAACGGCAAGCCCAAACAGGACGCTCCGCCCGAAGCCGGCGGCCCCAGTGGTGACATCGGTCCCTATGCAATCCCGAAGAAGAAAGCCGATGAACCTCCGCCGCCTCCACCGCCGATGACTCCGAAAAAAGTCGAAGGCATGCCGGACTATTCCATTCGTGTGAACGCTCCCTTGGTGAATGTGGACGTGTTGGTTACCACTAAGAGCGGAGAATTCGTTCCCGGCCTCAAGAAAGATAATTTCCGCCTCTTCGAGGATGGAGCCGCGCAGACCATCAATACCTTCAATGTTTCCAAAGCGCCCATCACCGCGGTGCTGCTGGTCGAATACGCCTCCACCAATTATGCGTTCATGATCCAGGCGCTCCAGGCTTCCTACGCCTTTGCCAATACACTCCAAAAAGACGACTGGATCGCTGTCGCTTACTACGACATGCAGCCGCACATCCTCGTGGATTTCACCCAGGACAAGAGAGCCATTTACGGGGCGCTGAATGAGTTGCGCATCCCGGGATTCGCCGAGACCAACCTGTTCGACGCTTTATATGACACGCTTGATCGGCTCGACCGAATCGAAGGCAAGAAGTACGTCATTCTAGTGACCACCGGCGTCGACACGTTCAGCAAGCTCACGCTGGACAAGATCACAAAGAAAATAAAAGACACAAAAGACGTAACCATCTTCCCCGTCAGCGTGGGCTGGATCATTCGCGAAATGTATGAAGCCCGCGGCCGCGCTGCGCCTCATGGCATGGGCATTCCGGTCAGCAACATGGACTATCTCCAGGCCGACAACGAAATGCGCACCTTCGCTGCCATAACCGGAGGCCGCGCTTACTTCCCCCGCTTCGAGGGTGAGATGCCGGAATTGTTCCGCGACATCTCCAATGACATTCGCAATCAATATTCGATCACTTATCGACCCACCAACGACAAGCTCGATGGCACTTACCGTAAGTTAAAAGTGCAGGTCGTGGCGCCCGACGGCGGCACGCTCAAAGTGAAAGACCAGAAAGGCAAAGATCAAAAAATAGAGGTCGTCGCCCGCGACGGCTATACCGCCAAGCACTCGGTGGATTAGGGCGTAAGCAAGAACGATTTCGCCGGGCGGAATCGCGATCCTCGAATCGTGCACAATCTTTTTGCAATCCCGTCCTGCTTCGTATATACTTACTGTATATACATCCGAGGTGGTTTATGGGTACCGCGCGGGTCTTCAAGTCAGGGAACAGCCAGGCCGTACGGCTACCGAAACAATATCGGGTCAATAGCCAGGAAGTCGAAATCTTTCGGCGAGGGGACGAGATCGTCCTGCGCGAAAAGGATAGAGACATGGCTCGCGCGTTCGACTTGCTGGCTGGCCTGCCCGACGATCTCGATCTTGCCCTCCAGGGTCGAGACAAAGACCGGCCGCAGAAGCGCAAGGGGTTGTAATTGGAAGCCCGTTATCTGCTGGACACGAACATCTGCATCTACATCCGCCAGAAAAAACCGGACGAAGTCTTGCGGCGATTTCGCAACCTCCGTCCCGGTGAGGCAGTCCTTTCTGTGATTACGTATGGCGAGTTGCTCTACGGAGCGGCCAAAAGCGCACAGCATACGGCTGCGCTCGAACGGCTGCGGGGGTTAGTCCGTCTCCTGCCGGCAATGGCTTTGCCGGAAACGGCTGCGGAAGCCTACGGCGCGCTGCGCGCTGAACTGGAATCCAAGGGCGAGATGATCGGCAACAACGATATGTGGATCGCCGCGCACGCTCTTGCAGCAGGATTGACTTTGGTTACAAACAACGAGAAGGAATTTCGGCGAGTGCGTGGGCTCAAGATCCAAAACTGGGCCAGCTAGCATTCACGGTTGAGTAAGAGCTGGCGTTGGAAAGCAGATGCAGAGCCGCTTTCTCTCGCAGTTGGTTTACAATAACCTGTTTCGCGCACTCATCTCTTTCACGCAATCTTGGAGGAATCTATGAAACTCACCCCTGGAAAACTGGCCGGTCTTAAAAATGTTTCAAACGAACACGGCGTGATCGCGGCCGCAGCCATGGATCAGCGCGGGTCCCTGCAAAAATCGCTGGGCAAAGAAAAAGGCGGAGAAGTCAGCGACGCCATGATGGAAGAGTTCAAAACCCTCGTCACCGAAGTCCTGACGCCTCATGCCAGCGCGATCCTGCTCGACCCCGAGTGGGGATTGCCTGCCTCCAAGCGGCGGGCCAAAAACGCCGGCCTGCTGTTGGCTTACGAAAAAACTGGCTACGACAAAACCGGGCCCGGGCGCTTGGGCGATCTGCTCGATCACTGGTCGGCGCGGCGATTAAAAGAAGCCGGCGCCGATTGCGTCAAGATTCTCCTGTATTACACCCCATACGATCCCAAGGAAGTAAACGACAAGAAACATGCCTGGGTGGAGCGCATCGGCGACGAATGCCGCGCCAATGACATCCCCTACTTCCTGGAGTTTGTCGGCTACGACGAAGGCAGCGATGAAAAGGGGTTGGAGTACGCGAAGAAAAAGCCGTACATCGTCACCGAGAGCATGCGCGAATTCAGTAAAGATCGTTACGGCGTGGATGTGCTGAAAGTTGAAGTGCCGGTGAACATGAAATTCGTCGAAGGCACGAAGTCCTTCGGCGGCCAGAAAGCCTATACGAAAAAAGAAGCCATCGACTTGTTCCACACAGCTGCCAACGTCGCGACCAAGCCTTTTATCTATCTTTCCGCCGGAGTCAGCAACGCGGAATTCAGCGAGACCCTCGAACTAGCCGGCGAATCCGGAGTGAAGTTCAATGGCGTCCTCTGCGGCCGCGCCACCTGGAAAGACGGCATTCCAATTTACGCCAAACAGGGCGCCGCCGCTTTCCGTAAATGGCTGGAAACCGAAGGCGTGAAGAACATCAACAATGTCAACGGAAAACTCAAAGCCGCAACCTCGTGGCACTCAATTTACGGCGTCGAACCCGTCCTGGCTGGCGCGTAAAGTTATTCGATTTGTGTGGCGCGGGCGCCCTCGCCCGCGCTGTTTTGTTTTTTCAGTGCATGTGAAATAAAGCGTCGAGCAAAAACACAATCCCCGCTCCCACAAACACTAGCAACGCCATATTCGCACCTGGTTCCTTATTCACCTCCGGAACCAGATCTGACGCTGCGACATAAATAGTGACACCCGCCGAAAGCGGCAATCCCGCGCCTACGTGGTGACGAAATACCGCCATTGTCAGAACCCCCGCCAGCGTAGCCCCACCCAAAATAACCGACGCGCCCCAAGCCGTTCCCCGACTGCGCCCACTGGCCAGCATCACCGAACTCACCGTGAAACCTTCAGGAATCTTGTGCAGGAAGATCGCGAAAAAAATGATCCAGCCCAACGCATTCGACACCAGAAATCCCGACGCAATCGCAATCCCATCAAAAAAAGTGTGGATGATCAATCCCAGTAGAACTGAATATCCCTTGTGCGAATGCATGAACTCATCTCTGTGGGTCTCTTCGCCAAAATGAAAGTGGGGAGTAACGGTGTGCTCGAAGAAATGAATGAGCAGATAGCCCAGCAGAATCAAAAACGCCGCGTTTCGCCCGCGCAGCTCCAGACTCTCAGGAACCATCTCCACCAGCGCCGTGGCCAGCATGAATCCCGCGCCCAGTGCAACAAAGTAGCGCAAGTACCGCCGCTCCCAATTGCGCTGCACAATAATGGCTCCGCCAAACACGTTGGCGGCAGCGGCGGTAAGGCCGAGCAGAATGCTGGTGAAGATGGGATGCATGGAGTAAGACAGTACCGAGTACCTGATACCGAGTCAAATCATGCGCACGATCGTCTGTTAGAGAATTGATGAGGCCGCTCAGGACACGGCCTACTTCGTTGGCATGCTGGAGAATCTCCGCGGTTTGTGCCTCGGACAGATAATTCCTTCGTTGGCGAGGAGGACCTGAGTTTCCACTTCTGCCAGCGATCCTCGAGAATGTCGAAGAACATGTCGAAACTCACGTTTGCTGTAATGCGCCTGGCCCTCGGCGATATTACTGGGAATAGAAACTGCTGCGCGCCGGATTTGATCTGTCAAACTGTATGTCTCTCGCTTGGGAAACACCTCGGTAGCGTCGTAAAGGAGATTGACCAGATCCATCGCCCTCTGCCACGCAATGAGATCCTTGTCATGCTGTGCCATCGGAAAAGCTTACAACCGAAGATCCTTCAAAATTCGAAACCGCATGCGTCGGATTCGACGGCCAATCCCAAGTTAAAACACGGCGTCTTGCTAGGTACTAGGTACCAGCTACTATCAGCCCGAATGCCGAATATGCATCACATCCCCATCCTGCACAATGTAGTCCTTGCCTTCGAGCCGCAGCGTTCCCTTGGCGCGGGCGTTCGCTTCTGACCGGGCTTCCAGCAGCTGGTCCCAGCGGATGGTCTCGGCGCGGATGAAATGCTTTTCCAGATCGGAGTGGATCGCGCCCGCCGCTTCCTGTGCGCGGGAGTGCGCGGGAACCTGCCAGGCTCGACACTCGTCTTCGCCTGCGGTGAAGAATGAGATGAGCCCGAGTAATTTATAAGTCGTTCGAATCAGGCGCACCAGCCCGCTCTCCGTCAATCCGTAGCTGGACAAAAATTCCGCCGCATCCGCATCGCTCATCTCCGCCAGTTCCGCTTCCACTTTGCCGCAGATCGCCGTAGCCGCGGCATTTGGCCGCGCGGCAATCTCGGTTAGCTTGTACTTGCTCACTGCTTCTTCCAGCTCTTTTCCGAGTTCGGTCGATTCACCTATATTGAGGACATAGAAAATCGGCTTCTCGCTCAGGAACATAAATCCCTTGATGCGTTTCTTATCTTCGGCCGTCATCTCCATCTCGCGCAGCGGCTTGTCCGATTCCACCTGCGCCTTGGCGCGCTTCAGCAACTCGAATTCTTTTTCCAGCTCCGCCGTCTTCATCTTCTTCAGATCTTTTTCCAGTCGCTCTAGCCGCTTTTCAATCTGCCCCAGATCGCTCACCAGTAGATCGAATTCCACGTTCTTGATGTCGCGCAGCGGATCGATCTCACCTGTGTGCGGCACCGATGGATCGTCAAACACCCGCACCACGTGCGCAAGCGCGTCCACATTGCGCAGATGCGCCGCGTAAGCGCTGTCCTTCAGCGCCTCCTGCCCAATCGCGCCCACATCTACGTACTCGACTGACGTGTGCGTAAGTTTCTTCGGGTTGTAAAGCGCCGCCAGTCGATCAAGCCGGTCATCCGGAACCTTGGCAACTCCAATATGAGCCTCGCGCGGGTTCGCGCGCGCCTGATCCGAAAGATGCGCCTTGGTCAAAATTCGAAACAGCGACGTCTTGCCCACCTGCGGCAGGCCAATAATGCCAGTTTTCATAAGGGATGCTCTTAGCTGTTAGCTCTTGGCTTTTAGCTGGATCGTGCAGTTAGGAACACTTAGGATAAATGATGACGCGAGAAACTGCCCAGCGCACCTCGAGGGGTTCAGCCAAAAGCCAAAGGCTAAAAGCTAAAAGCCTCTTGAAGTCAAATACACCACCAGCAACCCCAGCAGCAACACAGCCCCCTCCACTCGCGTCGACCAAACATGCAGCGCGTCGAACTGCACGCGCTCCAGATTGTCGATGGGTACAGCGCTCACTTCGCCCATTGACGCCCGCAAAACGTCCATGCGCGGAATGATGCCGAACTGCGAGATCAGCGTGAGCGCCAGCATCAGGCACAAGAGGACGTGACGCGCAGCGAACACATGCGCCACGCCGTCGGTGAAGCGGCTGTAAAGCAGGGAGCTAGCCAGATAAACGATTCCGGAAATAATGCCGACCCAGTGCAACTTCCCCAGCGCGCGCCCCACAACGTTCCCTGCCAGATGTGTATTGGGCAATACTCCCGGGATTGTGAATGCTGTTGGCGCGAGGACAAACGCAAAAAAGATCAACCCGCCGATCCAACAAACAAGCGAGAAAAACATGAGGAAACGTAGGAAGGACATAACGCGAGGATTATAGCTGGACAGAGATCACTCTAACGAGTCTTGTGCTGCAGCCAAAGCTCGCGTCTGAAAACGTGCCGACGAAGAAGCTTCCAAACGGTTCGCGGGAGCCGAAAGAAGTTCGCAGCCAACAAAAAAGCCCAGAAAATGAGGTAATCGGGAAGCAACGGTGCGACGGCCCTTGCCGTCAGAGGGGAATTCGGCTTTTTGTGCGAGAAATACCTTATTGTCTTTCCATCCCAGGAAACCGACAATTTTGGGGAATACCTGAGTGTCGATAACCGAGGCATCGCACCGACCCGGTTAGCCAGAGGCTCCAAAAGGTAACATTTTCCGTCCTCAAAATACTCGACCCACGCATGTCCAGCACCGTAGCGACCAGCCGAACCACCAACGAAGCGTGCGTCATAGCCCATACTCAAAAGTTGGCGCCACGTCCACAGAGCGAAGTCTTCACAATCTCCTTGCTTCCTCTGTTCGAATTCTTCCGGAGGTTGCCAATAATCTTCTCTGTCGAATAACTCTTTGTCGGAAACATATTTGCAGCCAGCGAGAAATCGGCGAACGTCGAGAATGGTCCCGCATTTGACCGTAAGGGGCTGACTGACATAACGGCCCATCGGGAAAGTAGGGTGAGGGCCTTTACGCTTCCAAAACGGCTGCGAAACCTGCTTTCCTTCGGCGTCGTAGGCCTGCGGAATAATTTCGGCAATCACGACTCGGAATTCTCTCACGCCGGAGGCTACACGGGGACTGGGAGTGTTTCCACGATTTCTTTCAGCACTTGATCGGCTTGCTCCGATTTCTTCATCGTCGAGGCGTACTGCCCGTTCACCACCACGCGATGTGCGAACACTGGCACCGCGAGCGGCTTGAAATCTTGTGGAGTGCAGAAGCTCCGCCCATCCAAAAACGCCATTGCCTGGGCCGCCCGATAAAGCGCTTGCGCTCCGCGCGGCGACACGCCCAAAGACAAATATTCAGACTTGCGCGTTTGCTGAACAATCGCAAGCGCGTAGGTCACCAGGGATTCATCCACGCGAATCTGTTTCACGGCCTCTTGCATCTCGAGCACATCCGCGCCCGTAAGTACCGGACGCAAATCATGCAAATGCGCCGCACCCGCTTCCGACCGCAAAATTTCCCGCTCCGCCGCCGCCTCCGGATATCCCATCCTGACCCGCATCAAAAACCGGTCCAGTTGCGACTCCGGCAGCGGATATGTGCCATGATGCTCCACTGGATTCTGCGTCGCAATCACCAGAAACGGTTGCGGCAATGCGTAAGAGTGCGCGTCTACCGTGATTTGGCCTTCGTTCATCGCCTCCAGCAGCGCCGACTGCGTCTTCGGCGTCGTCCGGTTAATTTCGTCCGCCAGCAGAACGTTGGTGAAAACCGGCCCGCGCTTGAACTCAAATTCCTGCTCCAGCGCCGAATACACCGAGATCCCCAGCACGTCGGAAGGCAGCATGTCGCTGGTAAACTGCACTCGCTGGAATGTGCAATCGATGGCGCGAGCAAGCGCCTGTCCCAGCGTGGTTTTACCCACTCCAGGCACCCCTTCAATCAGCAGGTGTCCGCGGGCAAAAATGCTGACCAGCGCCAGGCGCACTACGTCGTCTTTGCCTCGAATCACGCGGCGAAGCGATTTTTCCAACTCGGTGGCCTTATGGGATACAGCGGTGACAGTCTCAGGAGACATTGAATGGATTTTACTATCCGGCACGCGACCAGCAGAGTTACCGATGTCACGTTGAGCTGCGAGTTCCGAGTTATGAGCCTTGCGCGTCCGCTCGCGCCACGAATAAAGAACGTGAGCCGAAACGCTTCTTGCAAGTGGTCCTGGCTCATAGCTCACTGCTCGGAATTCAGAACTCGCAGCTCGCAGCTCTCCTACTGCATAAATTCCGCTGGCCGTCCCGTCAGCCGCTCAATCCGCTTAGCGATTGGAGGATGCGTGGAAAACAGATTTCCAAAATTCATTCCCAGCAGCGGCTGGATGATAAACAGATGCGCCGTCGACGGCGAAGCCGCCATCGGCACTCGCCGCGAATATTCATCCAGCTTCCGCAGCGCGCTGGCCAGCGCGTACGGATTCCCGGTGAAATGCGCGCCCGTAGCGTCCGCCTGATACTCCCGCGAGCGCGATATCGCCATCTGAATCAGTGCCGCGGCGATCGGAGCCACAATCAGCATGAACAACCCCGCCAGGCCGCCTCCACCTCGTTCCTCACGGTCGCCGCCGCCCATCCCGCCAAAGATCATGGCAAAACGCCCCATGCTGGCCAGCATAGTGATCGCGCCGGCAATGGTGGCCGCGACCGAACTAATAAGGATGTCGCGATTATTCACGTGCCCCAACTCATGCGCCAGCACGCCTTCCAGTTCCTCGTCATTGAGCAGCGCCAAAATTCCGTGCGTCACCGCCACCGACGCATGCTTCGGATTCCGTCCCGTGGCAAACGCATTCGGCGATTCCGTTGGGATCACATAAATCTTCGGCATCGGAATCCCCATCTTCGGCGTCAACCGTTCCACCGCCTCATACGCCCGCGGCAACTCCTCGCGCGTCACCGGCTGCGCCCGGTACATGGCCAGCGCAATCTTGTCCGAGAAAAAATAGGAGACGAAGTTCATCACTGCGGCAAACACCAGCGCCAGAATCATCCCAGTCTGTCCGCCAAACGCCCGCCCAATAAACATCAACAGCAGGGTTAACGCTGTCAGCAAAAACGCCGTCTTAAAGGTATTTCCCATAGCTTTCTGATCTCGCCCTATTAGATGTCACCCCTCGGCGGGGGATGCATCCGGGCAATTGTAGGGCGGGCGCCCTCGCCGCCGCTCTTGACTTTGATTTCGACTCTAATCGCGACTCAGGGTCGCCGTTACCGCCAGCCAGATCAAGGTCAACAGCAAGGTCAAAGGCAGCGGACAAGGGTGCCCGCTCCGCACATGACTGCTGTTGACCTTAACCTTTTGCCCTCAAGCCGCTAACTTTGTCGCCGTAACTTCGGGCCTGGCTCGCCGCGCCGCCATCGTCATCGACACCCGTGCGACGCCACTGAAGATCATGCTCACGCCCACCAGCGTGCCGATCGCCCAAGCCGAACTCGACGGCCATTGCATGTAGATCAGCGCCCCCAACAGCAGCGTAACGATGCCGTCAATCAGCATCCAGCTCGACCCGTGCATGGAGCGCATCCTGAAAAACAAAACCACATCGAGGACGCCTTCAATCAGAAACAGTCCGCCCAGCAGCAGCGTGAGCGACGCTACTCCCAGCACCGGATGCACGATCAGGTATCCGCCGAAACACAAATATGCCAGCCCGACCAGCAGCTTCCAGATCATGCTGCCCGCACCATGGGCGTGAAAGGCCAGCACAATGTGCACCACGCCGGCAAACACAATGAGCCAGGCAATAACCGCATTCACCGCGACCGCGGCAACAAATGGCGAACCAATCGCCAGTATGCCGAGGATCACCAACAGCACGCCCCACACGATCGACCACGTCGAAGCATGCCGAGCCACCGCAACCGAATTGTCCTGCACCATAGAAGCCTCCTGAATAGCGCCATAAGCCTACCTCAGAAACCCGATTATTAGAAGGAGATCGATTGCGAATCAGATGTGGAAAGTTGAAAAGCGGGTGCCCATTTCTCATCGGCTCCGCGCCTTGCTGTTATCCGTCGCGGAGCCGCGAAATCAGGATTCTAGATGCGCCCGCGTTCAAGCGGTGACCGAAACCCCGCTCGCACTCGATGGCGCCGTAGTTTGCGCTTGCACCGCACTCGTAAGCGACGATGACGACTGCTGGAACTGTTGCGACAGCGAGCTGTACGCCTGTTGCGCGCCGGAAAGATTGCCCGATTGCAAATCGGTACCTAGTTGTTGGAGCAGCTGACTGATCTCGCTCGACCCACCACCACCGTGATGATGATGGTGTCCCTGCTCGGACTGATTCTGCGCTTCCGTGGACTGACTCTTGAAGTCTTGCTGGATCGTGGAGAAGTCCTGCTGGGCCGCCGATAGATTGCCGGATTGCAAATCCTTTGCCAGTTGGCTGAAGGCCTGGGCTATCGGACTGCTGCTCTGCGATGCCGCCGTCGAATTCCCCGACTCCAGATTTTGCAGGGTGGCAAAATCCGATTGCGCTGCGGACAGGTTGCCCGATTGCAAGTCCTGGCCAAGCTGCTGGAATTCTTGCTGGAACTGTTGAAAAGTGTTTTGTACACCCTGCGTGTTGAAAAGGCTGCTTCCGGAAATGCCCGAAACCGACATGAAATTGTCTCCTTAAAAATTAACGTTGCTCGCGGAACTCATCCGCTACTATCGGCAGTTCCCAGACTGAATATGAGTCGCCGATACATGCGGTAAGGCAAACGAGATGCCAAGCGCGGTGGAACCCTACAAAAACACATCGAGCACATTCAGAAATACTTAGTGGATCGTCATCGAGATGAGCGTTCGTCTGCGCTTAATCTGCATCGACACAGATAGGCAAAGCCTGCCCGCCAACCCGGCAAGAATGGAAGAATGGAGACGGCCCACCAGCCAGCACTAGCAGCTTTCTCAGCTAGATTTCTTTTTAGGGCGGGATTGCAGCAGCGGTGCGCCCCAGGCACTCGCGGCAAGAAGCGCTCCGAACAGAACGATAGCGTCGATGCTGGAGCGTCCCTCAGCCGACCAATACACGTCGCGCAGATTCAGCCAGAGCGCAAATTCGTCGAGCGTGAGCGCCGCGCCCACGCCATAGAGGATCGACATCAACCGGCTCAGAAGAATCGACGAATCATCCACCCCGGTGCCTATATCGGCGAGCCAACCGTATCCGACGAGCAGGAGAATGAGTATTCCGATTACCAGATGATGTATGTGTCGTCCGTCATGTTCAATAAAATGAAAGGGCGGAATCCGATGCACGACGGCAAAGACCACGGCGCGAACTCCGGCGAAGGTAAGAAAAAAACTCACTGAAGCCACAAACAGCCGCCGCCGCGGCCGGTCAGGAATACGCTCGTGAATCACCTTGCCGAAAGGTGTGCCTTGCATCAACAACAGCAGAAGAGCTGTTCCGGCAATTACAAGCAGGAGTATGAACCAGGTATAGGCCATGCGGCATTAGAGCGCGCGGAGATCGGGCGTTTCAGGCTTTTTGCGCCTCGCGCCTTAAAGCCCGGTCCAGAGTTTGATCGAGAGCAGCCTTGGCCTTGTCATATTCCGCCTGCGAGATTAGACCCTGCTTGCGCTCGACTTCGAGCTGAAAGAGTTCCTCTTTAATTCCTTCCATCAGCATGGAAGTGCGCGGAGCGGTTGGCGTGCGCGAGATCGGGATGGCTTCGGCAGATTCGTAGTCATCTTCTTCCTGCATGGCAATGGGCCGGGATGTTTTTTGACGCGCCAAGGTGCGGGCAGCAGATTGTTGCCGGGACGCGACATAAACTCCCCCAATCACCAGAACAGCGGCGACCCCCCCCAGAATCCACCAGCGATATTTTTGCAGCGGATCGGGAGCGTCGATCGGCGGCCCTAATCCTCCGCCAGGACGATTGTTTGCTTGGGCGCTGCTCTGGCCAGGCGCGGAACTTTGTCCGGAACTTTGCTCGCCTTCGCTCGATCCTTGAGCCCCACTGCCGTTCTCCTGGCCGGCTTCGAGCGTGCCCTCGCCCGCGACCTTGAAAGCGAGATTCTGGCCGGGCGCGGTGTTGGAAGCTACCTGCACGCTGGCGGCCGGCTCGTTCGGATAATTAATCAATTTAAAGCCTGCCGCACTGGCAGCCGCGGTGAACTGCATTGCTTTGGGAAGCATGACGACGAAATGTTGCAAAGGATAGAGCGACTTCGGATCGAGATTCGCGCTGCCGCTATAAGGAAGCTCGTAACTCACTTCGAATCGCGTCAAACCTGGCCGCAACGGAAAGATGAATGAGTAGCGATCCTTCTTTTCGCCTTCGGGCACGGGAGCGGATTTCAGCGGGTTGCCGCCTTCCGTTGTGGCCGTGGCGGAATCGTCGATGATGTGGGCACCATCTGGAACGTAGAACTCAAGGTTGCGTTCGCTCATCTGCGTGCGCGGAGGTGCGGAAGTGTTCTGCACTCCAAATTCGCGGGTCACCATAACCTGGCCCTGCCCGGCCTGGACCCGCATGATGTCGGCGACGACCGCAATGCCGTCCACTTTCTTGGCAACGTCATAAACTTCGACTGCGACCGAGGTTGTTCCCGGAGGAGCAATGCGGTGATAGGTCACATCCTGGTGGATGGCGCGCACCAGGTGAGGGGCCTGCGCGTCGTCGATTTTGAAACTGAACTGACCTTTGGCGTCGGTCTTGGTGCGGCCGGCTTCTTCCATCCCCTGGCCCAGTTTAAGCAGGACGATCTCGTCTCCGGCGGCGGGTTTTCCCGTGGTAGCGTTTTTCACGGTGCCAGTAAGAGTTTGAGCAGCAGCGAAGGATGTGAGAAGAATGATAGTTGCCAAAAAGGCAGAGCAAAGAGAGAACTCCCGGCTAGGGAGTATGCAGGTGGCAGCGAATAAGGGGACCTTCGACTGTGGTTGCTCTTCGCGCTTGCCACGCGAAGCACAATCCTCGCTCAGGATGACGGGTTTGAAATTCAAGCTTTGTTTCCTTTTTGCGGTGCAGGATTATTTTCCAACCGTGCTATTTCGGCGAGGATGGTAGCGGCCTCGTCCTGCAAGGACGTTTTCAGTGAAGCATAGTCCCCGTCAGGCACCTTGCCGGCCTTGTACTCGAAGTTGAGGTCGCGGAGATTTTCGTAGACCGCATCCCTGCGTTCGCGCAGATATCCGGCGCGAGTTTTCTCCGGGCCCAGATAGACTCTTCCGGGCAGATAGAAAACGTAAAAAAGAGAAGCGAGAAACAGCAGGCAGCAGACCAGCCAGATCCAGCTTAAAAAGGTCATAGGTCAGTCTCCTTGCGGGCCTGGTCGCGGAACTGTTCGAGTTCGGCGCCGCGAATGGGGCGCAGGCCACCGGCAAAGGCCGGCGCGGGACGACTTTTCCAGGCGCGAACAACCATCACGATCAAGCCAAAGCCGAGAATCAGCGCCACGAACGGGATAATGTAAGCGGCGCGGTCGAAACCTCTCGTGGTAGGAGCCGCTAGAACCGTGGGGCCATATTTTTGCACGAAACCTTGCTCCACCAGGCTGTCACTATCTCCGCGCGTGAGCGAGGCCATCAGTTCGTTGCGCATTCCGTCGGAATCGGGACAACCGACGTGATTGCATTCCAGAAGAATTTGATTGCAGCCGCAGATGCACATCATCTGGTGGCCGATTTCGTTGAAGCGGGTGGCGGGATCGGAAGCGCCTAAGAGCAGAAAGATTGCCGCAGCCAGAAATGCGACTTGTGCGGCTTTGCGGCGCAGTCTCCCACAGCTCGCAAGAGAAGCGAGATGTGGGGCACCCAAATTCGAAAGTGGGGCCGAAGAATTCAACATCAGTCTCCTGTAACCGGCTGCGGAGTTTGCGCGCGGTCGATCCGAGCGGGTGCGGGAACTCGCACTGGCGCAGGTGCGTTCGGAACCAGAGCCAGAACGGTTCCAATCAGCATGATCCAGACGCCCATCCAGATCCACATAACCAGCGCATTCAAATGCGCTTTGAGAATGGGATGACCGTTATCCTGATTCAATCCCTCGAACACGACGTAGAGATCTTCATTCAGCGTGGAGCGGATGTCAGGCATGGTCGAGGTTTGCTGGCTGGCCTTGTAGAAACGGCGCACCGGTGTCATGGTGTCGATCTGCTTGCCGCCTTTGTAAACGTCGAGCACGGCCCACTCGCTGGCATAGTTCGGGGCGTCATCGTCGGTATACGAGCGGCAGATCAGGGTGTAGGGGCCGATTGTCATCTTGTCGCCATAGCCCATCTCTTGCTCTTTGTCCAGATTGAAGGCCGCTCCAGCGAAGCCGATAATAACCACGACCACACCGAAGTGAACGATATATCCGCCGTACCGGCGCGTGTTTCGGTGGGTGAGTTGCACCATCGAGGCGAACATGCCCTGCCTCGTGTGCTTCGAGATCACGCGGCCGCCGCGGTAGAACTCGCTGGCTACGGTGAGCGTCACCAGCACCGCGAGGGCAATAGCCATCAGCGAGTAGAAATACGAAATATCCTGCCAGGGTTTGAGGCCAAACGGCGATCCCCAGCTTTGCGGCGTGATCATCAGAAAGACCGCGACCACGACGGCGCCAATGGCCGGCCACATGAAATTGCGCTTTAGGCTTTCGAGCGAAGTCTTCCGCCACGCCAGCAGCGGACCTACTGCGGTGAGGATGAGAAGCAGCAATGCCACGGGAATGGCGACGCGATTGTAAAACGGTGCGCCCACTGTGACTTTATTGCCTTGCACGAGTTCAGAAATCTTCGGGAACCATGTACCCCAGAGCACGGTGAAGCAGAGCAGGACGAAGAGCAGGTTGTTGAACAGGAAGCTGGACTCGCGCGAGACCAGCGATTCAAGCTTATGCTCGCTGCGCAGATGAGATTTGTTTTTGAAAAAGAAAAACAGGAAGACGATCAGAGTGATCGCGAGGAACCACGCAAACCAGTCTCCGATTGACGATTGCGCGAAGGCGTGCACGGAGGCGATAATGCCACTGCGCGTCAGAAACGTGCCGAGGATCGCCAGCCAAAATGTGGCGAAGACCAGCCACATGTTCCACATCTTCAACATCCCGCGCTTCTCCTGCATCATCACCGAGTGCAGAAAAGCGGTGCCCGTAAGCCAGGGCATCAGCGAAGCGTTCTCGACTGGATCCCATCCCCAGTATCCGCCCCAACCCAGCACAGAGTAAGCCCAGTGCGCGCCGAGAAAAACTCCGCAGGTTAAGAAGGCCCAAGTGACCATGGTCCAGCGGCGGGTGATGTGAATCCACTTCTCGCCGGGATACTTCATGATGAGCGCGCCCAACGCAAAGGCGAAGGGCACGGTGAATCCGACGTAGCCCAGGTAGAGCATAGGCGGATGGATCACCATCTCGGGATATTGCAGCAGAGGATTCAAGCCGTTGCCGTCGGCAGGGATTGTGCCCAGGACGGTGCCGAAAGGATTGGCGGCTAAATTTAGGAGCAGCAGAAAGAAAATCTGAACGCCCGATAAAACTACCGAAGCGTAGGCAAATAGACGAGGATCGGTTCTGTAACGCAGGCGTAGCACGAACCCGTAGGCGGCCAGCAGCAGCGACCAAAACAGCAGCGAACCTTCCTGTCCGGACCACAATACCGCGAACTTGTAAGGTCCCGGCAAATCGCGGTTGCTATGGTGAAGGATGTAGGCGATGGAAAAGTCGTCGCGGAAGGCGCAAATAACGAGGACAACCGAGGCGAGAAGAACGGCGGCGAAAGTGGCAATGCCGGCGCGGCGGGCCGTCTCGCCGACACGTTCTGAGCCCTGGCGCAACATCGCAACCAGCGAGTTCTCGTCGCGGACACTGGCTCGACCGGCGGTTGCACTTGCCAGTTGCGAGGAAGCCCGCGTCTGGAAGGCCAGCGCGATGATTCCCGCGAGCAACGAGTAAACGCTCAATGCTAAAGCGAGGAGTAGAGCGAAACTGCCGATTTCCGCCATGTGGGGGAACCCCCAATCTATTTTTCCAGAAACGCCGGGACGTGGCAACTGCGAACGCACCGAGGTGCGATCTCGGCAGGACGAATTTCAAAGTCCACTAGTCGGGTCAGACTGGGCCGAGCGTAACGAAGAAGAACGAAATACACAACCGATCCCGAGGCGGCCGCAAGGTGCGGCCACCCGGCATTGGATAGAACAGATCAGCTATGCGCTCTGCTGATGATAGCGCTTCATTACCTCGCGCTCCGCAGCAAGCCAATCCTCGGCCTCGCCGCCAGAGCCGGGTCCGCGCTGCTGAAAAAGTTCATAGGCGCGTCGCCGGATTTCGTCGTCCAGATTGATGGGAACCACGTTGTTGCGTGGTTCAGTCTTCAGAAGCTCGAGCTTCTTGGGTTCCGCGTTAATTCTCGCTTCGGCCTTCACAGGCTCAGCCTGTGCCGCAACCGCATTTGAATCGGCCACGCCTGACGCAGTATTTGCACTGGTTTGTTCTTTACTCGTACGATTTGACTTGCCGCCTGAGGGGGATTTTGCTCTCGCCATATTGGGATACTCCTTACAAATACCTAAATCTAGGAATGAATTGAACTGCTCAATGATCCAATACACTTTTCCCGGCAACCTTTCGGGAGGACGCTGCAATTAAGTGGAAAATTTTATCTAAGTATAAACCTGTCGAGGCTGTGGAAACCGCGTTTTTTGCGAGGAGATTGGCCGAGCCAGCTTTGCTATAATCGTACCTCTCCGCATGGCGCTATCGTCTAGGGGTTAGGACGGAAGATTCTCAATTTGCCATCCACTCATTGAAAGGAGAGCACTTGCGTGTGTTTTCAACAGTTAACTTCCCGTGAGATGCTACTAGGTGCTAGTGTTTTTCAGGTCTTGATTGCAAAATTTGCAACGAACTCTCATACGTGCTGCTTGCCGTTGCTATGGTTGGGTGTGGCACCCTGCCGATAGCCGGACGATGCAACTCGACACAGGAGGAATGGTGCCCATCTCACGACAGTCCTCAGACCTTGTGGGCATATCGAGC
>JBAUVJ010000327.1:0-10653 GCA_049583165.1 Candidatus Sulfotelmatobacter sp.
CTCATGCAGTACCAGGAACTGCCACGGCGTTTCCGCTGCCGTATTTCTTGAAGACGGAGTCGCGGGAGACGACGCCTTCCAGACGGCGGGAATCGGCGCGATTGACTACGGGGACGAGCGAGTAGTCGTTGACATAGCGCAGCGCCGAATCCAGAGGAAGATCAGGATAGAGGCTGGGCAGCGACTGGGCCGGGAGAACGGACGCCAGCGTGAGTTCGCCTTTGCCTTCCGAATAGAGACGCTGGAGTTGTTCCCGTGTGGCGTTGTTCCAGCCGCTGGGGTGCATGCGCACCAGGAATACGGAGTCAGCGGAATCCTGAATGCGGCGGAAGTTGGCGTCGACGTAATCCTGCGCGCTGAGAATTGTGGCGGGGACCGGAAGCATGGCGTCTTCGACGCGCAGGATCGCTTCCTCGCGGTCTTCTTCGAGCGAGGGCAAGATCAGGCCATCCTGGCGGGTCAGCATATCGAAGATGGGGACGGTCTGGAGGCTGCGGGAGACGAGATAGGAAAAAGTATTGGCCACGATGACGGGAACGATGATCTCGTAGTTGCCGCTGACTTCAAGAACCATGAATACGGAAGTCATGGGCACGCGCAGAAATCCGGCGAATAAAACCCCCATGCCGACGAGGGCATAGGTTCCAGTCGACCCGGTGAGGTGGGGAAAGAAAATGCGCTCGATATCGCCGACGGCGCCGCCGAGCATAGCTCCGACGAAGAGCGTTGGCGCGAACATGCCGCCGGGAGTGCCGCTGACGAAAGAAAGTGTGGTGGCGAGAATTTTTAGGACGGCGAGAATGGCAAGAACTTTCCAGGCGTATTGTCCGTGCATGGCTTCGTCCATGGAGCCGTAGCCAGCGCCCATGACCTGCGGAAAACCCAGATAGCCGATGAGTCCAACGAGAAGTCCGGCGATTGCGGGCTGGAAATATTGCGTCCAGCGGGGCAAGGCTTTGAGGCGCGGACGCAGGTAGCCAATCGACTGCGCGAATGCCACCGAGGCAAGGCCGCCGACAATTCCGAGAACAGCGTAGGCGAGGAGTTCGCTGGGGCCTTTGAACGAAGTGACGGGAATTCGGAAGAGCGGTTCGCTGCCGAGAAATGAGCGCACGATCACGACACTGGAAACGGCAGAGAGAACCACGGAGCCAAGGATGCCGGCGCTCCAACGTCCGATGACTTCTTCAATGACGAAGAGCACGGCGGAGATGGGAGCGTTGAAAGCGGCCGCCAGGCCGGCCGCGGCGCCCACCGGGGCCATGAGGCGCAGTTTTTCACGGGAGATTTCGAGTTGGCGTCCGAGAGCCGAGGCGATGCCGGCGCCGATTTGCAAGGAAGGATCTTCGGGGCCGAGCGATTGACCTGAACCGATGGCGATGCCGGAGCAGATGAATTTTCCGATGGCGGTGCGGAATGGAATATATCCATTGAAAATGTAGAGCGCAGATTTGGTCTGATTGACGCCGCTGCCGCGAATGCCGGGAAAGACATGCAGGACGAGGATGGCGACGAATAGGCCGGCAATAGCGGGGACGGCAAACAACCGCCAGCTATGAGTTTGCGGTAGTGGGCCAAGCAGGCCGAGGTGCGTCCAGTCAATCGCCAGGCGAAAGCAGACGACGGCAAGGCCGGAGAAGATTCCGATAAACACGGAGAGGATGAGGAAAAAAACTTCCTCGTTGAAGACGCCTTCAATGGTGGCAAAAAGGCGGCGAGGAGTGGTAACTCGCATGGTTGCAGAGGACGAAGGTGGGGAGTTGGAGATGGGGGTGTTGAGATCGCTCATTGGATTGCGGCCTCGCGCTTCTGGGAGATCAGCAACAGCGCCAGATCGAGGCCTTGCGGCGGGCCACAAATGGTATTGGTTTGTTGTTCGATTTGGAAGACGACGTCCATAATCGCATCTGGAAGGTCGGTTTCAGCGGGAGAACGCAGCAGTTTGAGATCGGGCTGAGTGCGAAGCCAGAGATCCTGGAGCCTCACAAGCGCGGAGGATGGCGGACTGTTAGAGGCCGTAAGATCGATGCCCGCCTGCTGGGCGCAGTGGTCGAGACGGTCCTCGGCTTGGGCGAAAGCGGCGGTGATGCGGTGGTTGCGTTCAACGTCAGAGATATGACTATGAAAAGGATTGGCACGCAAGACGGAATCGGTGGAGGCAAGAAGCTGGCGCGAGTTGTCATCCCCAGGATTGGCGGTGACCGCCTTGCGCAGATAATCCTGGGCGAGAATGTAGTCGCCGGAGCGATAGGCGGTTTCGCCGGCTCCGGCGAGAGCGGAGGAGTTGAAGGGTTCGAAGCGCAGAATTTCCTGAAACTGGTGAAGCGCTCCGGCGTAGTCGTTTGCTTGCTCAAAAAGTTGCGCGGCCTGGAGATGGCCGCTGGGATCGTCTGGTAAGGCAGCGGCCAGGGCGATGAGTTCGGAATCGGCCTGGGTACGAGCATTCTTCTCCAGCAGGAATTTAATGAGCTCGACGCGGGCGCGGCTGCGGTTGGCATCAGGCTGGGAGGGCCAGACTCCGTACATGGCGTTGTGGTAATAACGAGTGGCGTCTTCGACGCTACCGCGACGGGTAGCAACGCGGGCGAGAGCGAGATTGACGGCGGCGTCCTGAGGCGAGCGCTGCCACAGCGCGAGCAAGTAAGATTCGGCTTCCTCAAGGCGGCCAGAATCGTTGCTGTCGCGCAGGGCGCGGGCGAGACTGAGTTGATACTGGGAGTCGGTGGGATCGCAACTGAGTGCGGCGCGGAATGCGGCGATGGCATCGTCGTAGCGCGCAGCCTGAATTTCGATGATGCCCTGCGCGTAGAGTTTGCGGCCCCGCGCTTGCTGGTTCAAGTTATAACGGTTGACAAGGTGGCTCACCGCCGCGAAGCCCGCGACTGCGGCCAGAGTGAGGACGAGCAGAATCATGGGGGCAGAACGCGAAATGAGCTTGGGGAGCCTCCACGACATATCTCGTATCACGATATCATTTCGCGAAATCATTCGCAGCGAGCTTTCGATAGCTGGGGCAGCGGAGGGGCATAAAAACACTCCGAATGTCCCAATTTCAAGTTAAGATACTCCCTCCGCGGGACCGCCTAAATGAATCGCGAATTCCACAAGGGATATAGCCAGGAATTAAATCGGGAGATGGAAGCGCTGGTCTTCGGGCACGCGGGCACGCCGCTGCTGGTATTTCCTACTTCGATGGGAAGATTTTTCGAGTATGAAGACCGGGGGATGATTGGTGTATTAGCCCCGAAGATCGAGCGCGGCGAGTTGCAGGTGTTTTGCACGGACGCAGTCGATACCGAGAGTTGGTACAACAAAGGAGTGCACCCCAAGGTGCGGGTGCTGCGGCATTTGCAGTTTGAGAGATACATTCTGCATGAGTTCGTGCCATTTATCCGCTGGAAGAATCAAACACCGCGGCTGGCCATGACCGGGTGCAGTTTTGGGGCATACCACGCGCTGAATTTTGCGTTGAAACATCCGGATGTGGTGACCCATTGCGTGAGCATGAGCGGGGCGTTCGATATCCATCAATTTCTGGATGGATATTATGACGACGACTGCTACTTCAATTGTCCGCCGGACTATTTGCCGAACCAGAACGACGATTGGTTTTTAAGCCGCTACCGGGAGATGAAGATTGTGCTGGGGTCGGCGGATTGGGACATCTGTCTGGATCAGAATGTGAAGTTCTCAGCGATTTTGAATGGCAAGGCGGTGCCGCACTGGCTGGATATTTTTGGGGACAATTCGAAGCACGACTGGCCGTTGTGGTTGCGGATGGCGGAGAAGTATTTTTAGGATTCTGCTTTCCGGTTTCTGGAATGTGCGGGGAGAACGCTTTTGTCTTAGGGGAGCTTTCCGGACGCCAGATCCTTTACGAGAGACGCATCCGCTTCAAGAAAATCGTAAGACGGTAAAGCGCTGGGTAATGCCCATTGCAAATCGCGAAAGATGCGATTTTCCAATTCGCCATCGTATTCTCGCACAATGAAAAACCGCAATTCGACAGAAGCTCCGTTGGGATAGGTATGCTGAACCCGCGCGATCTCGTCGCCAACTTTGGCGTGAATGCCTAATTCTTCTTCCAGCTCGCGGCGCAAGGCATCGCGCGGCTGCTCGCCCTCTTCAATTTTTCCTCCGGGAAATTCCCACTTGAGCGGCATGGTTTGATGCCGGGTGCGCTGGCATACCAGCAGCTTTCCCTCTTTCTCAATCACCGCAGCCACAACCCGTTTCATTGGGCGCTCACGACTTTTCCAACTTTTTCCCCACCAGTTCGGCGCAGTATTGCACCAGCTTCTGGTCCTCGGCTCCGAATGCAGCCGGGAAATGGCTGTCGATGTCGAGTTCGCCCGCAACTTGCCCCTTCACAAAAATCGGCACAACAATTTCCGATTTCGTCTCCAAAGAACAAGCAAGATAGCGAGGATCTTTGCTGACATCGTCGACCACAACGGTTTTTCCACTGGAAGCCGCAGCTCCGCAAATTCCCTGATTCAACGGAATGCGCGTGTGTGGAGTCATCGCGCCTACGAATGTTTCAAGCACCAGCACCGGCGGGTGAGTACCCGGTTCTAGCATGTAAAAGCCGACCCAATTGTATTTGAGCATGCGCTCATGCAAAAGCTTGCAAACTTCCTGCATGAGAACTTTTGGTGCGGGCGCCAATTCAGCAACCCCCCTGACCTCGTTGAAAATTTCTTCCATCCTGCTGCTGACGGGCATGAGCAAATCTTAACTCAAGGCGCCAAATTCATGGCAATGGAAGATGGAACCGCGGTAATCTGCCGGATTCCCTTCGGGCTCTCAAATATTTCTGGATGGATGGCAAAAGCCAGTGCATCGAGGCCTTGCAGAAGCGTGGACGCCGGCGTGTTGAGGTATTCATCCCGAATGCAGTAGACACGCGAAGCGGAAGCGGCACGAGTTCCCTGCCAGCCCCGGTCAGCCACGATTTTCTCCAACGGAACTCGGTCACCCGCTCCACACCACGCGGCGATCAAAACCTCAGGATTTATGCGGGCCACTTCTTCCGCGGCGATTTGCCGCCCCGGCTCGCCGAGGAACTCCCCTCCAGCAGCTTCCGCCAATTCCGCGACCCATGGCTGCGACGCAATCAGAGGCTTGCCCCACTCCTCGCAAAATACTCTCGGCCGAGGACGATCCAGTGTTCGTCCGCGGATTTCCTCGATTCGTCGCTGCATGCTCGAGATTACCGCTTCGCCATGATTGCCGGCGCCTACGACTTCGGCAATCATGGCGATGTCAGCGTAGATGTCGGCTAAAGTCCTGGGAGCAAAACCAAGAAAACGCGCCCCGGATTTCAGTATCTCGATGACCGCCTTTTCCTGGTAAGGCACGGAGGCAATGACCAGGTCGGGGCGGACGCCAATAATCTGTTCGGCATTGGCGGTCCACGAATCGGCGAGGATAGTGCGCTCTTGCGATGCGATTCCGGGAACCACATCAGCGCAATATTTGGTACACGCGACCACGCGATCGAGTTCGCCAATATCAGCCAGAGTAACGGTCGCGCTGGGTTGCAGACTGGCGATGCGCCGCGGAGTATGGTCTGGCATGAGTCCCGCTTAGGGTTTGATGCCACTCAGAATTGCCGCTAGCGCATCGAGCGCCAGTTGCGCAGCGTGAGTCGAGGCCGAAGGCAAGCCACCCACAGCAATACTAATATCTTCACGTCGCAGCCTCTTAGCCTCGTCCAGCGTCAGGCCCGCCGCTAATTCGGTAAGGGCCGAACCGCACGCAATCGCGGCAACGCATCCTTTAGCCTTAAATCGGATTTCGGTAATCCGACCTGTGCTCTGTTTCAGGGTCAACCTCAGCACGTCTCCGCAGACTGGATTCTCGATCTCCGCCGCAGCGTCGGCATCGGAAATTTCTCCCGCATTTCGCGGATTCTGAAAATGATCGAGTAACTGCGCGGAATACATAGGCACCACAATTGTAACTGGCGTCCGTTCGCGACATGCATCAACCGCGCGACGGAATCCCTTCCGGAAAATAAATTCGCCAGCCGCGCTTTCTAGCAGTAGCCTCAAGATCGGGATTCGGATTCACTGCAATCGCATACTTCGCCATCGCCAGCATTTCCGTATCCCAGCGCGAATTTCCGAAGGTCACGTCGATCTCTTTTCCAACAACTTCGCGCAGCGCCTTTGGTTTGCCCTCGCCCGAGGGCACGCGAATCAGCCGATCGCTGATGATTCCGCCTTCCACTTCCACTTCGGCCGCGAGTATGCCGTTCTCCGGGATGCCAAAATGTTTCATCCCCGCGCGGATCACCCATTCGTTGGAAGAAGAAACCGCCCAGATTTCACAGCCATTTTCGTGAAGACGGCGCACCAGTTCGCGCATCTCCGGAAAAATCTGCTCGACGAAGATCTCATCGAAAAAGCGCACTGCGGCTTCCATGATGCGCTGTTCCGTAATGCCCCGGTGCATGGTAACCATTTCGCCGCACATCGTAGTTTCGTCGACCTCGCCCCGCCGGTACGCTGCATAACGTTCGCGCATGGGGCGATCGAGCGCCGCATCGACAATGTCGCCTTGCCTGAGTTCCCAGTCGAAAAAACGCTCTCCTGCATCGCCGGACCACAGCGTGCCGTCGCAGTCAAATGCCGCTACCTGCGGCTGAAGACGGAGAATGGATTCCAAAAATTCGTTGGTAACCGGAAGAAATGCTTCTGCCTCGGCAGCGTTCATCTATCGACGATAACTTGATTAGGGCGCCACGCGCAACGCAGTGCCGCTCATTTGCCGGTCATGCGGAACGGACTTGTAAACCCGCATAGTCTTCCGGTGTGTTGATATTCACGGCGACCAGCGAATCGTCCACTTTTACATATTGGATGTGTTCGCGATGCGCATGTTCAATGTCGCGCGCATTCGACCTTGCCGGCTCTTGCAAAAACGCTGCCATCATTTCACGGCCGATGAGATAAGGATGGCCGTGATGCCCGGAATATTCAGGCACAATCGCCCAGACGTTCTGGTTCGCCAGCGAAAACGCATCGCGCAAAGTTTGCAAGGTCGCAGGTTTGACCGGAGGACGGTCAACCAGCGTCACCATGGCAGCGTCTCGGCCATGATTGAGCACTTCCTGCAAACCAACCTGCAACGAACTGAACTGGCCGCGCTCAGGGTCACGATTGACGACGAGAGATGCACCCTGAGAATAAATTACCGGTGCGAGCGCCGCTTCGTTCTTGCCGACCACCACCAGGACAAAATCAGTCGCCGATGAAAGCGAACGAATTGCCGCCGAGAGCAACGTGTCATTGGAAGGCGATTGCCCGGCGACGAGTGGCGGCCACGGCAAGAGGGCTTTATCCCGGCCCATGCGGGAGGATTTTCCCGCGGCCAGGATTAGGCCGGCAAAGCTGGCAGCCAGGGTCATGCAGCGAAGATATCAGGGAATAACTGGAAATTGTCGATTTCTTAATTGTCCGCATTCGATTGCCGTCTGCGGCTTCAATCAACAACTCATTCTTGTTCTTCGAGCGCCGCGTCCGGCGCACCATCTGCTTCGGACTGCGAGCCTCGCGAGCGGAACCAACTCATGTGCGGCAACTCGGAACCGGCGTGCCGGCGGATGGCGATCAACTCTGCGGTAATCGCAACCGCGATCTCCTCCGGCGTCACCGCCCCAATGTCGATTCCGATGGGCGCGTGAACGCGCTCGAAAAGATGCGCCGCGAGTCCTTCTTTCTGTAGCGCTTTAAAAATCTCGATGACCTTGCGCCGGGAGCCGATCATGCCCACGTAACGGGCGCGGGTCTGCACCGCCCAGCGCAGGATGCGCATGTCGTCGCGATGCCCGCGCGTCACGATGACCACATAGGAAGTCTCATTCGGGTCGAGCTTATGAATCGCCTCGTCGAATACCAGCGCATGAACCTCGCGGGCATTTGGAAACCGCTCTTTGGTTGCGTAGGAGGTGCGATCATCGGTGACGATCGGCTCAAAGCCTGCATTCGCTGCTACCTTACAAAGATTTATAGCAACGTGACCTGCGCCGAATATATAAAGTAATGCTGGAGGTACAATCGGCTCAATAAAAACCTCGAGCGTGCCGCCGCAGACCAGCCCCGTGTCGTATTTCGGGTCCTGATTTAAATCGAAAGTCACGCTTCGAGGCTTCTCAGATTCCATCACCTCTCGGGCAGCCTGCCAGACGTCAGCCTCCACGCACCCGCCGCCAATTGTGCCGACAATTGAACCATCGTCGCGCACCAGCATCTTCGCAGTGCGGAATGAAGGAATCGAGCCCCGCACATTCACGATGGTGGCAACCGCGCCCCGGCGTCCCTCGCGGCGGAGCTGGACGATTTCTTCGTAAATATCCATACGAAACTGAGGCGCAACTTCCATTGTGATTATCAGTCGGTTAACAGGAGGGAGTCAAACTATCTTAAAGGTCGCGGACTAAAGACGGTCGTCAGGCTTGGCAATCCGTTCTAGAAGTGCCAGATCACGCCGCCACCGAGAAAATAGTTATGCTGGCGTGTCTTTCCCGTATCGGCCAGGGGAAGGTTGGGAGTGCCGGACCAGAAGTCGCGAACCTGGCCGCGTAAGCTAAGGCGCTTCAATCGGCCCTGAAAGGGACGAACGTCCAGACCGAACCCTCCCTGGAGGACGCCAGAAGTGGATGAGCTTCCGGGATTGCTGCCGTAATAATTGAGATTGCTGCTTTCGCTGAAGTGTCCGAAGCCGCCGCCGACGCTTACCCAAGGCGAGAATGCGGTCGCGGGAAACAGATTCGCCCGAACCGAGGGCGTAACAAAAATCTGTTTGTAGCTCGAGGGAACGACGTCGCTGCCCGACCCGAGACGCTCGTCCAGATTGAAAACCGCGGGCAGCTCTCCTGAAATTGCGAAGATCGGAGTACCAAGAAGGCGGCGCGAATAGTTCACTTCGAAGGTGCGGCCGTGGCCGGAGCGCACGAAGGGATTGGGATAAGTCGCACCGATAATGCCTTGATCACTGATAAAGGTGCTGCCAATAATTCCAGTTATCTCATTCTTCTCGTCCTGCGCCGAGGCAGAACCTACCAGGTTGCACATCCCGACTACCAGGACTGCGAGTAAGGCCCATTTCCCAAACATTTCCCTCTCCCAGATGCCGGATAACTGCTTTTGTTTGGTTAGCCTAGCATGGTGATTAGAGATTTTTATCCGCAGGTTACTGTCGTTCGTGGTGCCTTTGGTCACGTGGAAATGCGGAGCGGCTCGTGCCGAAAGGCCGACGGCGCAAAATGTTAAACTAATTGGATTGCATGCCCGCAAAGAACCTCACTATCGCGCGTCCCAACAATAAGAGCGTTGCTCCGGCGGTGAAGGACCGTACACAGAGTGCCGGCCGTCAAAAAATTGGCTTTGTCAGCCTGGGATGCCCGAAGAACCTGGTGGACAGCGAGGTGATGATGGGTCTTCTGGCGCGGGCCGGGGCTGAACTCTCGCCGCGAGCCGAGGACGCCGACGTGATTGTGGTGAACACCTGTTCGTTCATTGAGAGCGCGCAACAGGAATCGGTCAATACGATTCTGGAGATGGCGGCGCATAAGACTTCTGGCCGGGCCAAGAAATTGATTGTGGCGGGCTGCCTGGTTGAGCGATTTCGAGATGAAATCCGCAGGCGCATTCCTGAAGTGGATGCCGTAGTGGGCACGGGGGAGTTGGAGAAGATACTGGCCGCGACTGGCATCGCGCCGGTCCCGGCGCAAAAAGACTCGCCTTTTGTGGTGCTGCCTTCGCGGGCTGAGGGTGACGCGCGGGCGTCGCAGGGACGATTCTCCCGCGGGCAATGGGATGGCGCGATTGCGGATTTGCCAAACTATTTGTACGACGATGAAACTCCGCGCGTTCTGGCCACGCCGAAGTCGACGGCTTACATCAAGATTGCGGAGGGCTGCGATCATCCGTGCACGTTCTGCATTATTCCGCAGTTGCGGGGACAGTTTCGCTCGCGGAGATTCGAGTCGGTGGTCGCGGAAGCCGAGCGGCTGGCAGCAGGCGGCGCGCGGGAGATTACGCTGATTGGGCAGGATACGACCTGCTACGGAGAAGATTTCGGCCTGAAGGATGGGCTGGCGCTGCTGCTGGAGAAACTCGCCAAGATTGAAGACCTTCGCTGGATCCGGTTCCTTTATGCGTATCCAAATAAGATCACGGGCAGACTTCTAGAGGCGATTGGAACACACGAAAAAATCTGCTCCTATATGGACGTGCCGCTGCAACATGCGTCTGCGAGCGTGCTGAAGCGCATGAAGCGCGGCGGCGGGGCGGAAGTTTTTCTTCGCTCGATCAGCAAGATGCGGCGCGAGATTCCCGGCTTGACCTTGCGCACCTCGTTCATCGTGGGCTTTCCCGGAGAGACCGAGGAAGAATTTGAAGAGCTCTGCGCCTTCGTTCGCGAAGCGCAATTCGATTGGATGGGGACGTTCTCCTACTCCGATCAGGATGGCGCGGGCGCGTACGGGTTGGACAAGAAAGTTTCTCCGCGAGAAATCGAGCAGCGTCGCAAACATCTGATGGGAATCCAGCGGCAGATCAGCAAGAAAAAAAAGAAAGCACTGGTGGGGCATGAATTCGATCTTCTGCTGGAAGGAATGTCGGAAGAGACCGACCTGCTCATGGA
>JBAUVJ010000328.1:0-3726 GCA_049583165.1 Candidatus Sulfotelmatobacter sp.
CCGCCGTCCACGTCGCTGAAACCACCACAGCCACGGTCTCCAAGCTTGGTGAGTCTTCGAACGAGATTGGCCAGGTCATCAAGGTCATCACTTCCATCGCGCAGCAGACCAACCTGCTTGCGTTGAACGCCACCATCGAAGCTGCACGCGCCGGTGAAGCCGGCAAAGGCTTCGCCGTAGTCGCCAACGAAGTGAAAGAACTGGCCAAAGAAACTGCCAAAGCCACCGAAGACATTAGCCGCAAAATCGAAGCCATCCAAACCGACACCAAAGCCGCGGTCGAGGCCATCGCGTCGATTAGCGAAGTGATCAATCAGGTGAACGGCATTTCGAATACGATCGCCACCGCCGTGGAAGAGCAGAACGCCACGACGAACGAAATGGCGAGAAACGTAAGCGAAGCGGCGCACGGCAGCGGCGAAATCACCAGCAATATCGCGGGAGTAGCGCAGGCGGCCGAGAGCACGTCTCGCGGTGCAGGAGATACCCAGAAAGCAGCCCAGCAGTTGGTGGAAACCTCAGCCGAACTCCGCCGCCTGTTGGAACAGTTCAAGATCGCTAGCAACGGAAGCGGTGCGCAAGGTGCTCCGGCAGACGCAGGACGAAGTCGGGCCGCCTATGCCGGCTCGTAAAAAAGCGTGCACGGAATACTCATCCTGCACAAACGCCGAAACGGAACTAAAGAATTTGTATGCGCGAACCGCGCGTGCTTCCGTTGGTTTTCCTCCCCCAGTATCCACGCTCCTGTCCTCATCGCCGTTAAAGTCCAGCCGTCAGATCGCCGAAGGTAACGGAGGGATTCACCATCCACACGCCCGCTGCACGTAAGCGCTCATGGAAAAAATATGAGGAACAACCCTTTTACACTCCGCACGTTCCATGTTTGTATTTCAGCCTGGCTCTTAGCGCTCACGCTTTCGGCATCAGCGCAGCAAACCGCGCCGCCTCCGCCCAGTCAGGCCGAACTCAACCAGCAACTGCTGCAACGCATTCAGGAGCTGGAAAAAGAAGTCCAGGCACTCAAAGCGCAGCCGCAAGCACCTGCCGTGGCCGCAGCCGCGCCCGCCCCGGCGCCTCCGCCCGAACCGGTGGCCGAGCCGCCGGTGGTGAATGAGGTCGCGCCGCGGCTGAAGCTGAACTTCTTCGGCGACGTGGGATACCAGACCGGCCAATACTTCGTGCCAAACAGCTCATTCGAGCTCGACGAGTTCGATATGTTTGCTACCGCGCGCCTCTCCGACAAAGTATCGGCGCTGGGCGAGATCCTGTTCACCTCAAATAGCGATAACAGCGTCGGCGTGGACGTCGAGAGACTGTATCTTAAGTACCGGCAGAGCGATTACCTTGCCGCGACTATCGGCCGCATACACACCGACATCGGTTACTACAATACCGCCTTCAACCGCGGCGATTATTTTCAGACCGCGGTTGGGCGCCCGACTCTGTTTGAATTCGACGATCAGGGGGGATTCCTGCCCCTGCAGGATCTCGGCGTGGTCCTCGACGGCAAAGTGCCCTCCGGCATGCTAGGCTTGAACTATGTGTTTGAAGTCACCAACGGCCGGGAGTACGGCATCAATGTGAATCCGTCCCAAAATAATGCGGACACAAATAACAGCAAGGCCGTCAACTTCAACATCTCGGCCAAACCGGAACGTGTGTCGGGCCTGGACGTTGGATTCAGCATTCGCCACGACTATCTCAGCGACGTGAACTATCTTCACGTTTCCGAAATCATTCCGATGGTCTATGTGGTCTTCACCAACTCCAAATACGAGTTTCTCAACGAAGGCACCATCATTCGCCATACCCTTCCCGCGGGTCCGGTCTTTCATACGACTGCTTTTTACAGCCAGTTTTCGCGCGGCTTTGGCGCTTACCGGCCCTACTTCCGGTACGACTATGTGAACGCGCCACTGAACGATCCAATCTACGGGAATCCGACGGAGATCGCTGTTGTCGGTCGGGTCAACGGGCCCACTGTCGGTCTACGCTGGGATTTTACGGCCCACACGGCGGCGAAACTCCAGTACACCCGGGAAGCCTCGGACTTTGAGAAGCCGGCCAACGGGGCCGCTGCCCAGTTTGACTTCACCTTCTAACGGAGAGACTTTATGAGAAAAAGACACGCGACCTCGCTCTTGCTCCCCGTGATGGTGATGCTGGTCTTCGCCATCTTGTCTGCTATTTCACTGCGTCCGGCGCAAGCGGCCGGCGATCCCATCGTGGTGATCGTCAACTCCTCGAATCCGGTCGACAACCTGAGCATGAGCGAGCTAAAAAAACTTTTCATGTCCGACCGCAGCAAATGGGATACCGGGAAGGCGGTGGCGCCCGTCATGGTCACTGCCGGCGCACCGGAACGAACAGCGTTTCTGAAGATCGTCTGTGGCATGAACGACACCGACTTCGGAAAGTATTTCGTTGCGGCCGCATTTAACGGCAAATCCGCCACCCCTCCGAAAGAGGTTAGCAGCGCTGCCGGGGTAAAGGGTGTCGTGGCGAGTTCTCCTGGCGCGATCGGTTTTGTGAAAGCCGGCGACTTTCATGGCGATGGCAGCGATGGCGGTGTGAAGTCCGTCAAAGTCGATGGCATGGCCGCCCCCGATGCCGGCTACAAGCTCAAAATGTAGCATCCAGGGACGGGACGACATTAAGGTGCATGCGATGCGATTGACCATCAAGAGAAAACTGTTCGGCCTGACCATCGGCAGCCTCGCGTTCGTTGCCGGAGTCAGCGCCACGGGATACTGGGACATTACTTCCGTGGAAAAAACCACCGCGGATGTCGCCGCCACCGGCTCGTCCATTCGCAACCACATTGAGGCCGGCGTCTACAACGATCTCACCCGTTCCGACATTTCCGCGGTCTTCACGCAAAAGGGCGACGACCAGCAGAACAAGGCCGAGGAATTCGCCCAGCACTGCAAGTTGCTGCAGGACCGCATTGCAAAGGCACGCGAGTTCGCAGTCGATCCCGTGAGCCGCGCCATGCTCGACGAAGAAACGCAAATAGGCGATCAATACGTGAAAGCGGGGAGCTCGCTGGCCGATGCCATCGTCCATAATCCCAGCGCTGCCACCTCACAACTCGGCCCCTACCTCCAGCTTTACAAGGACCTGCAAGGAAAAATCGAAGCCACCAGCGATCAGTTGGCCAAGAGCGCCAAAGACGCCGAAGTCGGTGCGGCCGCGAAGGCGGCGCGAGCCACACGCGCCATGTTCCTGATGTGCGGCTTGTCCCTGATGCTTCTTCTGCTCGTGGCAGTCCGCGTGACCGTCTCGATTACTCGCGGACTGGATTCTTTCTCCACGCGCTTCAAGGCCATGGCAGAGGCCAACGATCTGACCGCCCGTGTGGATCAGGATCGCAAGGATGAGATTGGCGAGCTAGGACGGTGCCTAAATTCTTTTGTGGAGAAAGTTCACGACATCTTGACCCAGATCGCTCAAAGTGCACAAAGCGTCGCCGGTTCCAGTGAGACACTGTCCAGCACCAGCCAGCGATCACGGCCAATTCGGAAGAGACTTCTGCCCAAGCGAATGTGGTTTCCAACGCCACCACCCAGGTTAGCCAGAATCTCCAGACCGTCGCCACTGGCGCCGAAGAGATGGGCGCCAGCATTAAAGAGATCGCCAAGAACGCCAGCGAGGCCGCCAAGATCGCCACCTCCGCCGTCCACGTCGCTGAAACCACCACAGCCACGGTCTCCAAGCTTGGTGAGT
>JBAUVJ010000329.1:0-3990 GCA_049583165.1 Candidatus Sulfotelmatobacter sp.
TCTCAACCCCGGAGACTACCCGGTTCACTTTATATAAACTTGTTTTTCGCCCTGTTAGAAATGGCAGGACCATCGTTCAGGAGGAATTCCCGTTGCCGCTGAATCAGGATGTGCGTTGGTACAAGGACGCAATCATCTATCAAGTCCACGTCCGCACCTTCTACGACAGCAACGGCGATGGCATCGGCGACTTTCAAGGGCTTGAAAATAAGCTGGGATATCTTCAGGAATTGGGCATCAACGCGATCTGGCTGATGCCGTTCTTTCCTTCGCCGCTGCGCGACGATGGTTACGACATCGCCGATTACAACGCGGTCCATGCCAGTTACGGCACCCTGGAAGACTTCCGCAAGCTGCTGGATTCCGCCCACAGCCGGGGAATTCGAATCATCATCGAAATGGTGCTGAACCATACCTCTGATCAGCACCCATGGTTTCAGGAATCGCGAAGCTCCAAGGACAATCCCCGCCGGGACTGGTATGTCTGGAGCGACACTGACACCCGTTATAAGGGAACCCGCATTATTTTTCTGGACTCCGAAAAATCCAACTGGGCGTGGGACCCGATTTCGAAGTCCTACTATTGGCATCGTTTCTTCAGTCACCAGCCCGATCTCAACTATGACAATCCCGCTGTTCGCGAACAAATGTGGAAGGTAATGAGCTTCTGGCTGGAGATGGGCGTCGACGCATTCCGGCTCGACGCAATTCCCTACTTGGTGGAACGGGAGGGAACGAATTGCGAGAACCTGCCGGAGACGCACCTGATCCTGAAGGATTTTCGGCGTAGACTCGATGAACAATTCCCCGGGAGGATGTTGCTCGCGGAGGCTAACCAGTGGCCGGCTGATCTTCGTCCTTATTTTGGGGACGGAGATGAATTCCACATGGCATTTCATTTTCCCTTGATGCCGCGCATGTTCATGGGGCTCAAGTTGGAGGATCGCAAACCGATTACTGAAATCCTGCAACAGACTCCGGAAATCCCACCCTCCTGCCAGTGGTCTCTGTTTCTGCGCAACCATGATGAACTGACGCTGGAAATGGTCACGGACATGGAACGCGATTACATGTACGACTCGTATGCCGAAGAAAAGACAATGCGGCTGAACCTGGGAATTCGCCGCCGTCTGGCTCCCTTGCTGGATAATGACCGCAGGCGCATCGAATTGATGAACGGAATGCTGATGTCATTGCCGGGCACTCCCATCATTTATTACGGTGATGAAATCGGAATGGGCGATAACATCAATCTCGGTGACCGCAATGGAGTAAGAACACCCATGCAGTGGAGTGGAGGATGGAACGGAGGATTTTCCAACGCGGAACCGGACCGGCTGTACGCTCCGCTGATCCAGAATCCGGTCTACGGTTATCCGGCGGTGAACGTTTTATCGCAGCTTGGAAGCGGGCATTCGCTGCTGCATTGGATGCGGCGAATCATCGAGGTGCGACGGTCGACGGCTGTGTTCGGCAGGGGATCGATCGAGTTTTTTCATCCCGCCAATCACAGAATACTGGCTTACATTCGCCGGCTGGGCAACGAGTTTGTTCTGGTAGTCAATAATCTTTCGGGTGCAGCGCAGGCTGTTGAACTCGATCTGCGCAGCTACAAGGGAAATATTCCGATCGAAATGTTCGGCAAGAATATATTTCCCCGGGTGGGCGACATTCCCTATCTCTTGACCTTGGGTCCCTACCAGTTTTACTGGTTTCGGCTGCGGCGTATCTGATCGACCTTGGCTGTTAAAACGGCACTGCAAAAACCTCATTAAGCGCGGTATCAGTTCACACGGAGAGGAATTTGGCGGAAGAGACTTTTCTAACGGATGACTTTGTACGTCAACTCAGCAACGTTGGCGAAGTGGACATCCTGGTGGGCTTGCCGACCCACAACAATGCTAAGACGATCGGTTCGATCGTCAAGACGATTCAGAGCGGCATCCTGCGTTGGTTTCCCCGAGAGCGAACGGTCATCATTAATGCGGATGGCGGCTCGCGGGATGGCACTCCGGAGTTGGTGACGGGCATTTCGATCGACGACGTTCGCCGCAGTTCCGATCTCCACGCGCTGCGAACTCTGCATTCCATAACTACAAAGTATGCAGCCAGCCCATCGAGCCAGGCGGCATTGCGAACTATTCTTTCCGCGGCCGAACTGCTTCAGGCCAAGGCCTGTATCGTGATGTCTCCCGAATCATGCAGCGTTGACGGCGAATGGATTTCGAAACTTCTGCAACCCATTCGCAATGACGGTTTGGATCTGGTGACGCCCACCTATCGCCGGCATAGGTTCGAAGGATTGCTGATTACGAATCTGCTCTACCCTATGATCCGCGCGCTCTACGGATTGCGGATCCGCGAGCCGTATGCTCATGAGTTCGGGTTCTCTGGCCGCTTGGCGAGTGAATTTCTTTCTCAGAATTCATGGGATGATGGGGCCGATAGGAGCGGAGTTGAATTGCGTTTCACGCTAGCGGCAATCAGGGCGCGGCATCCTATCTGCCAGTCTTTCCTTGGCCAAAAAGATCATGTGGAACAGCGCGGCTCGGACCTGGTGCCGGCCCTAAGAGAAACCGTGGGGCCCTTGTTCTCGGCATTGGAGCCGGACTTTCCCGTTTGGAGCGTGGGTACCGGCTCACAACCCTTGGCCACCATCGGTCCGGATCATGAAGTGCTTCTGGATCCGGTGCGAGTCAATCGAAAGCGGCTGCGGGAAATGTTCTCCACTGGCATTGCGGAATTGACCGCTGTTTTTCAATCGATTCTATCTCCCACCACGCTCGCGGAGCTACAGAAAGTCGCTCACGCAGGAGAGGACGATTTTGAATACTCCGCGGAATTGTGGGTAAAAACGGTTTATGAGTTTGCTGTGTCCTACCACAAGTCCGTGATCAACCGCGATCACATTATTCAAGCGCTAGCGCCGCTATTCCGCGGGCGGGTGTTGACGTTCTTGATCGAGCATCGCAATGGTTCCGCGGAGGACGTGGAAAACGCCATCGAAAGCTTATGCCTAACATTCGAGCGATTGAAACCATATCTGGTACAGATATGGGGAGAGTGAGATTACTATGCGCGAAATGATTGTCAGTGAACTGAGTCAGGCTGTGCACGAACTGGCCAGGGGATTTGCCCACTACCTTCCTCGCCTCATCGTGATGCTGATTCTCGCATTCGCGGGATGGGTGGTGGCTTATGCGGTGAAGGCGGTTCTGCGCAGCATTCTCCGACTCATCAAGTTCGACAGGCTCTCGGAGAACGCGGGTGCTGCTCAGTTGCTCAATAAGGCCGCGTTGCCTTCGGCGACCGAAGTATTGAGCCGGTTCGTGTTCTGGATAGTGTGGTTTGGATTCATTCTGATAGGAGTAAGCGTGCTTGGCATTCTGGGCTTGCAGGAACAAATTGGAAAATTCTTTTTCTTCCTGCCACGACTGTTCATCGCCCTCTTTATCCTGTTCTTCGGACTGCTGGCTGCCGGCTTCTTCTCACGCGCCGCATTACTGGCGGCGGTAAATGCGAATGTGCCCTCGCCTCGGGTTTTGAGCCTTGCGGTCCGCAGCATCATTATTGTTTTCGTGTTGTCGATCGTCTTTGAAGAATTGGGTATCGCGGAACAAACGATGCTGGTTGCCTTCGGAATTGGTTTTGGAGCCTTGATGCTCGGCCTGTCCATTGCATTCGGTATTGGAGGCAGAGACTTGGCCAAGCGCTTTCTGGAGAGAAGATTCGTCCACCCGAAGAAGGATGAGAGCGAAGACGAATTCTCTCCGCTCTAGGCGGAGTGTTATCGATCGAACAGGAATGTCAGTTGCCGGAGACGTTCGCTCAACTCTTTTGTCAATGCGCCTGGTCTGAGGCGCCACTTCCAGTTCCCTGTCGTCGTGCCCGGTAGATTCATTCGCGCATCGCTGCCCAGACCAAATACGTCTTGCAGAGGAACAATCGCGGTCGCCGCCACTGAGGCCAGCACGGCGCGAATGAATACCC
>JBAUVJ010000330.1:0-1955 GCA_049583165.1 Candidatus Sulfotelmatobacter sp.
GTTGTAGGTTCCTCTCACCGACAGCAGATCTGCATGGCTTGGAGGGAACACATAGTTCTGGACAAACCAGAGCGCATCATAGGTCAGTCGGCGGCTGACGGCTGCGTGCCCGTGCTCTTTCACGAACTGGCAGAAATCGTCCGCGTAGATGATCTTGGCTTGTATACCAGCAGACGAAAGAGAGCGGGACCTTAACCATCCGCAATCGATCCATTTCTGAATCTCCTCGGGACGGGTGTGCAACGCCCGCGACAGCGAGTACTTGGTGAACCACGCCCGGCCCGTTCGCCCGCCGATTCCAAGACGGTGCAGCATCGAACGAACCGAACCCGGTGGCCGCCGAAGAATCTTCGCCGCCTCATCGACCGGCATCGTAGTGATCAGGTCGAGAAGCCGTCGTTGCTCAGCTTTGGTCCATTCGCGATAGGAGCGCATTTGCGCTAGGCCTGAACGACTCAGGAAGCGCAAACAGGCTTCCCGCGGGTTCCCAGAGATCTCTACCAGCCTTCCAGCCAACCCGCTGCGGTCGGCGTGAGCGAGATACTGGTCGGCGATCATTCCCTGTTTGTATTCTCTGGCCAGGTCTCTCGCCTGTTTCGACCACCGGAACACCCGGCGTTTGTGCACACCTTCGTCTTCCGCCATACCGCTGACTTTCGCAGGCCAGCCTTGGTCGAGTGTTTACGGTCAACTCCTCGCAAAAAGCTTTTGCGCCTTCGAAAGAGCCTCCTCTCTTCAGACAGAAGGGCACGCAAAGTTGCCTCGAAATCCGTACGCGGACGATAGTGGCGAAGCTCAATTCAACGAGCGCGAAAGGCCAGCGTATACACGATTTCAGAGCCCTGTTGAAATATTTTTTTCTTGCAGAAAATCGTGCAGAAACGGCTCCCAGAGTGCAGGAATGCGGTTTTTGTGCCGTTCTGCTGGGAGCGAACCCTGCAATTGCCGGACAATCTCTCAGAAAAATCCGACTTTCAGCGCAACCGAGATGCTCAGGTCGGGTTTATTTCATGAACGACGGCCAGAGTTAAAACGGGCCAGATCTAGCGCCTGCTCTGTGATCGTCATGCCACTCGTCGGCGAACCGCACGCTCTTCCGGCAGGGAGTAGAACCATGTCCGACAGTTCCCGCAGTGGATTCACATGGAAGGAAGTCGCCGACGTTTTGCGCATCTCTCAAATCTCCGATTCAGCGATCTTACGGCGTGCAATCAAACGCCAGCGGAAAGAAATGATTGGAGCTAAACGCGCACGTGCAGTCACAAACAATGGTCAGCGCACTTCCGACCAGGGGCAACTCCGCCGGCCTAGCACTTCTCGCTAAGTTTCGAGCGCACTTTTCGACGGCCATGGGCCGCGACACTTGGGACCTATGTTTCGCGAATTGAAGCGATACGCGACAACAGCCCATGGTGCCGACAAAAATTGGATCTCTCGACGTCCTACGAAGAGCGCGTCTCAACGCTTGCGGCGAACGCGATTTTGACGGGTCTCCGAACCGGGGTCCGATGCGCGACGGGCGGGCGCCCCTCCTATCTGCTCGATGGCTGCTTGAAGATACCGCCTCACAAACGGACGGTCCAATTCGTTCTCCTTGCGAATCGTGATATGGCGAATCAATTTGCCCGTACCCTGCAGAATTTCATTCGGGTCGTGCAGCAGTGCGCCACGGTTGAAACCGAGGTTCACGTGGTTGCTATAAGTGACGATGTGGCAAAAACCGTCCTTAAGCGGTTTGCCCGTGAACGAAAATCCGATCGTGACAGCATAACCTTTGACGATGGATTCGATCGCGTCGGGCGCCTCCTCAAGAACCACTTCGCGCAAGGTCAATGCCAGGTTTGAAATGTGTGGATCGTAGGAGGCGAGATAACTGAGCAGTTGGCGATCTGGCAATCGAGTCATTATCTTGGGAGGCTAGCATAATGCTCTGGCCTCACCGGCCAGGTGTGTGA
>JBAUVJ010000331.1:0-3106 GCA_049583165.1 Candidatus Sulfotelmatobacter sp.
TCTTCGCGACTCGATCGCGGGCTTTCTGAGGTACGCCGTCGAAAGTGCGACCGAGAAAGGGTCCGCCCGGGGCTGCCTTATGATGTGCGTCGCGCCGCTTGTGAACGACGCTGAGGTTCAGCGGTTCCTGCAGAGCGCGGTCGCGGGCGGCGCGTCGCTGGTGGAGCGCCGTTTCCGGGACGGGATCAGC
The DNA here is from genome assembly GCA_049583165.1 of Candidatus Sulfotelmatobacter sp. Classification (GTDB taxonomy): domain Bacteria; phylum Acidobacteriota; class Terriglobia; order Terriglobales; family Acidobacteriaceae; genus Sulfotelmatobacter. Next base: position 191 of record JBAUVJ010000331.1, read on the forward strand.
GCGGGAGACATCCCGCCTGACTTTCCGGTAGCCGTGCGCGCGATCCAAGTCACGGATTTTGCTCGTGGCCTGACTATGCGTGCGCGGATAGGCACGCCGCGCAAGACGCTTCTCAGGGATGCCAAGGAAGCGGCCGACTTGGTGCTCCTGCCGCGCCTGAAGGCCATCGGCAAGCAGAAGCTATAACTTTCTCTCGCCGGCGGCCCGGATTGGTAATGATATGTCGGCTTATAGTGAACAATCCAGACCCGCAGGATATTGACAGGCAAATTTCGCAGCGGACTCGGAACGAGGATGTTACGAAACTCGAAGGAATTGTTCCAACGGCCTCATTATTGACGTTGAGAGGAAAAGCTCATGCACAACAAAATGGCTGCTAGCATTGAGGCGTGCATTATTGCGCAGCGATGCCAACGATTTTTTGATAAACCTCTGCGTCGGTGAGGTGATTCAGGATGAAGGCGGCAACATCCCTGCGTGCGATACTGCACACGTGATGGCGTGAGGCGGGCGTAATGATTTGCACCGAATCGGTACCCCGGCCATCCGTCAGGCCAGCGGGGCGAACGATGGTCCAGTCAAGATTGCTTTGGCGCAGTTGGGCTTCCATACCCTCTTTGTCGGGGATTGCGCCGCGGAAGAAGATCGGCATGAGGGCGCGGTAGAGGCGTGGGACGTTGACTATGCTATCTCCTACACCGATAGACGAGACGGCAACAATACGTCGAATGCTATGGCGGTGCATGGCGGCGATTAGGAGACGCGCCGTATCGGTTTCGAGAGTGGTTTTAAGAAAAGGTTTGCGTGTGCCGATAGTGTCGATAACGGCGTGCTGCCCGGCCATAGCGGATTCAAGAAGCTGAGAATCGCGCACGTCGCCGAGGATAATACGGCTGCAGGTCATGGGCTGCGGCGGCTCATGGTGCATAAGCGCGGTCACAGAATGTCCGAGTTCGCAGGCTAGCTGAACCAGAGCACCGCCCGTTTTTCCATTGGCACCGACGATGAGGAGATTCATGCGGACCTCCAAGCGATAAGGATCGCCTTTCGTTTAGATGCCTCGTTCCTGCTTCTGAACATTCCTCCAGACTGACAAGAAGCGCGTTTATCGTTCCTTATGTACTGTAACTTCCTACAAGCAGACTTTTGGACATCGGAAGCCGTTCCCGAGTGGCCCGCCAACGCGGTTACAGGAACCAGCTATCATGATGCAGACAACCGAAGTGTTAAAACCAGGACGCGACAAACCGAAGGAGCAACAACATGGTGGACAAAACATCTAAGTACCCTGCGGTGCCTGCCGATGATCTAAAACGCAATCTGACGATCGCGCAGATCGACAAAGATCAGAGCCTGCGGCACATTGGTCTGGTAGGCGACACCTATACCATCACCGTCACCGGAGATGCCACCGCCGGACGATTCTCCGTGATCGACATGCACATCCCGCCAGGCGGAGGCCCTCCTCCACACCGACATGATTTCGAGGAGACTTTCATTCTGCTGGAAGGCGAGATCGAGGCGACCTTCCGCGGCAAGAAATCAATTGTTCGAGCCGGGGATACCATAAACATTCCGGCCAACGCCCCGCATCAGTTCCATAACGTATCGTCCCAACCGACTCGTCTGCTGTGCATCTGTTCTCCTGCAGGGCAGGAGAATTTCTTTATAGAGGTTGGAACCCCCGTCGCCACCCGCGCGACTTCTCCTCCCAAGCTCGATGAGAAGCAACAGGCGGAATTTATTCAGAAGGTCAAAACCCTTGCCCCCAAGTATCGAACCGAACTGCTGAGGGAAGCGTAGACGACATCTCTGAGCCCACCAAACCGAGGAACTCTGTGTTGTTCAGTAGGGGCAAGGCCGAGGCCGGCTTATGACAAGACCCTACCTAGATTCCAGGATAAGGACCCGCAAGTCGGCAAGGCACCCCGAACCCATCGCGAGTGATTTTGTCGGATGAATGCTGCGAAGCGCGTTTATCAGGACTAATCAAGGCGCGAGGCGACGACTACTTGTGCGGTTGGTCAAGTCTCTGGATTCCTGTGCGCCGCATCCGAATGACTTGCGATATTGGCCCGGAGTAGTGCCCAGCCGTCGGGAGAAGACACCTGAATCCGCCTTTTCCAAATCAAAGTGCGCCACGCGTCATGCAACGCGCGAAAGGTCGCTACTCCGACCGTTATCCAGTGAAGTTGACACAGTACGAATCGTCGCCGGTGGCACGACGATCTCAACGAGTCCGGTCGCCACATCATAGACGAGACCTGATATAAGCCACTCGTCCGGCAACGCGGGAATTGCCCGGAGCAACGTAACGTCGCCGGCAACTGCTGTGCGGGGATCGGTAACCGCCTTTTGCTTGAGATCCCCTTCGTGTATCTGAAAATAGTGCGCCAGCATGGAAGGGTCGCCGGCTAGGCGAGTGATGCCGCAGTCGGTGTGCTGAAGTACGATGATGTGAAACTCCCCGCCACCGCCAGGAATCTCTCTGGCAACCTCGCCGATTCGCCCGAGTAGACTCAACTGCTCCAACAACCCCGGTGTGATTCGACCACCAATATTACGCATCACGACGGCCTCGCCCGGCTTAATTCCAAGTACATGAGCCGGATCCACACGCATATCAGCGCAACCGATTATGATGGCCTTCACATTTAGCAACGCCGGCGGCAGCGAGGGCATAAAGGTGCCTTCAGCAGACTTCTGAGCGGCAAAGTCTTTGTTACGTTCTAACATTGAGTCAAGACTGTTCATGTTCGTTCTCCTTGAGAGATGTTCCGTGACTTTCGCTCTCCAAATATTTTGTCAGCCTGCCCCGGCGAACAATTTCCTGCTTGCTTGCGGCGGTCGGCTTCACAAACCACCTTTCCAAGTCGACCCTCTTTCCCCATTCTTAACTGCTTTGATGGCATGCCT
>JBAUVJ010000332.1:0-2871 GCA_049583165.1 Candidatus Sulfotelmatobacter sp.
CGCCAGTTGATTGGCTTTGCCGATCAACTGACTCGGCCGGGATGACAGACCTTAAACATTTTGACACTTCAAACATAAATGCCCAAACGCACTGATATTTCGAAGATTCTGATTCTCGGCTCCGGGCCCATCGTCATTGGGCAGTCGGCGGAGTTTGATTACTCTGGCACGCAGGCCTGCAAGGCGCTTAAGTCTGAGGGCTATGAGGTGGTGCTGGCCAACTCCAATCCGGCGACGATTATGACCGACCCGGAGATTGCCGACCGCACCTATATTGAGCCGCTCACCGTCGAGTATTTGGAAGAGATCATTCGCATTGAGCGGGAGATGGCGCCGGGTGCGGGGTTTGCGGTGTTGCCTACGGTTGGGGGACAGACGGCGCTCAACCTTGCGATTGAACTTTCCGATGGCGGCGTGCTGGAAAAATATGATGTAAGCCTGATTGGCGCGAACGTGGCCGCCATCAAGAAGGCGGAAGACCGGCTCTTCTTCAAGGACGCGATGCAGAAGATCGGGCTCGACGTGCCCAAGTCGGCGCTGGTGAACAGCACAAAAGATGGGGTAGAGTTCGCCGGGAAGATCGGTTTTCCGGTGATCGTGCGGCCGTCATTCACGTTGGGAGGTTCCGGCGGCGGCATTGCTTATAACCGCGAAGAATTGCTCGAGGTGCTCACGCGCGGTTTGGATATGTCTCCGGTGCACGAGGCGCTGATTGAAGAGTCGGTGCTGGGATGGAAGGAATATGAACTGGAGGTGATGCGCGACACCAAGGATAACGTCATCATCATCTGCTCGATTGAGAATTTCGATCCCATGGGTGTACACACGGGCGACTCGATTACCGTGGCCCCGGCGCAGACGCTGACCGACCGCGAATACCAGGCCATGCGCGATGCGTCGATTGCGGTGATCCGCGAAATCGGCGTGGATACGGGCGGATCGAATATACAGTTCGGGGTGAATCCCGAGACCGGGCGCATGGTGGTGATCGAGATGAACCCGCGCGTGTCCCGGTCGTCGGCGCTGGCCTCGAAGGCCACCGGGTTTCCGATCGCGAAGATCGCAGCGAAACTTGCCGTGGGATATACGCTCGACGAAATTCCCAATGACATTACGCGCAAGACTCCGGCATGTTTCGAGCCGACGCTCGACTACGTGGTGGTGAAAATTCCCAAGTGGCAGTTTGAAAAGTTTCCCGGAGCGGACGAGAACCTGGGCGTGCAGATGAAGTCGGTGGGCGAAGTGATGGCCATCGGGCGCACGTTTAAGGAAGCGCTGATGAAAGGCATTCGCTCGCTCGATACCGGAAGGCGAGTGGGCGCCGATAAGATCGAGCCCAAGATTCTGACGCAGCGGCTGGTTACGCCGCATCCCGAGCGCCTGGCCTACGTGCAATACGCTCTGCGCCAGGGCCACACGGTGAAGCAGGTTGCGAAGATGACCTCCATGGATCCCTGGTTCCTTTACCAGCTCAAAGAAATTGACGATATGCAGCTGGAGCTGGAGAAGCATCCCATGGAGTCGATTCCCGCCGAGGTGCTGCGCGATGCGAAGCGCATGGGCTTCTCCGACGGGCGGCTGGCGAGCGTGTGGCGGCTCCAGGGTCAGGAAAAAGTTCGTCACCTGCGCAGAAAGCATGGCGTGATGCCGGTGTATAAGCGCGTGGACACATGCGCGGCGGAGTTCGAGAGTTTTACGCCGTATCTCTACTCGACTTACGAAGACGAAGATGAAGCTGCGCCAACCGATAAGAAGAAGATCATCATCCTGGGCAGCGGGCCGAACCGCATTGGGCAGGGAATTGAGTTCGATTATTGCTGCTGCCACGCTTCGTTCGCGCTGCGCGACGACGGTTACGAGACGATTATGATCAATTGCAATCCGGAGACCGTCTCGACCGATTACGATACCAGCGACCGGCTCTACTTTGAGCCGTTGACATTTGAAGATGTGTGGGCGATTTATCAGCACGAAACTTCGAAGGGCGCACCGTGTGGTGTGATTGTGCAATTCGGCGGGCAAACGCCGCTGAACCTTGCTCTGCCGCTGAAGGCTGCAGGCGTGAACATAATTGGCACATCGCCGGAGTCGATCGATCTGGCCGAGGATCGCAAGCACTTCAACAAGTTGCTGGAAGAATTGCAGATTCCGCAGGCCGCGGGCGTGATGGTCACCTCGCTCGAAGAAGCCATCGAGGGCGCAAAGCGTGTGGGATATCCGGTGGTGGTGCGGCCTTCGTATGTGCTGGGCGGGCGCGCCATGGTAATCGCTTTCGATGAGGAGTCGGTAGTGCGCTACATGAAAGAGGCGGTCGAGTACTCGCACGATCGTCCGGTGCTGATCGATCACTTTCTGGAAGATGCGATCGAAGTGGATGTGGACGCGCTCTCGGACGGCGAAGATGTGGTGATCGGCGGAATCATGCAGCATATCGAGGAGGCTGGGATTCACTCGGGTGATTCTTCTTGTGTGCTGCCGGCGGTGGATATTCCGCAGCCCCTGATGGATCGCATGCGCGATTACACATTCAAGTTGGCGCGGGCGCTGAAGGTAGTGGGGCTGATGAATATTCAGTTTGCCATTCCGCGCGGTGATGGCGTTTCGGGAAGCAGTGCGGATGGTGGAACGGTTTACGTGCTGGAAGTGAACCCGCGGGCGTCACGCACGGTGCCGTATGTTTCGAAGGCCACCGGAGTGCCGATGGCGAAGATTGCGGCGCGGCTGATGACTGGGCGCAAGCTGCGAGAGTTCCTGCCGGAAAATATCGCGCGCCGGGCTGATCTCGATACTGGAAGTTGTTACTACGTGAAGTCGCCGGTGTTTCCGTGGAATAAATTTCCCGGCGTCGATACGGTGCTGGGGCCGGAGATG
>JBAUVJ010000333.1:0-4327 GCA_049583165.1 Candidatus Sulfotelmatobacter sp.
TTCGTCCTGACGCTGGGCTGCAGCCGGAAAGCAGTTCGTCTGCTGACCTTCCGCTCCAGCGCCCGCGTCTGGGCCGAACTACATGAACGAGCCTTCCGGCGATTAGGCGGGATTACACGCATCGTGAACCCCCTGGTCGCGATACACGCTGGACTCGGCGAATAACTGGACGGCCCGCACGGGGAATGGGGGGTTTACAGCCACAATCGATGGAGCGAACCGCTATGCGTCCGTAAACAAGTCGCCGATTACCTATGACGGTGCCGGCAATCTTGCGGCAGATGCCGCCAGCAGCTACACCTTCGACGCCACCGGACACCTGCGCGGTATTGATTCAGGGTCAACTCACCGCAGTTGGTCCTACGACGCGGTGGGCCGGCTATGGTCGGAGTCTGATGGCACCAGCACTCACTACTTCGTGTGGGATGGCGCCAGGTTAGCTGCGTATAGCGTCGCTCTTGATGGATCGGACGGCACGTTTGTGGCCAACACGTCGCAAGGAGTGCCGTTCGCCTACATCCCCCAATTGGGTACCGGCCCGGTGTCCTATTTGCACACTGCACACAGCGGTTCGGCATTGGGCGTAACGGACTCGCAAGGTAATTTGCTGGAGGCTTATCGCTACCGTTCTTATGGCGATACTGAGGTGCTGGCTCCGAATGCCACGACCAGAACAGCATCGTCAGTCGGTAATCGATACGGTTTCGGCGACTACATTTACGATTCAGCGACAGGGGTCTACTTCTTGGGCGCACGTGCCTATCGTCCAAGTTGGGGTCGGTTTTTGTCACCCGACCCTGTCGGCTCCCTGAGCGGGTCCAATCTTTATGTTTACGCAGCGGCAATGCCAACGACTCACTCGGATCCGAGTGGCCTGTCGGAAAAGCAAAATCCACGTTACCCCGAGCCGATCGCATCCTACATGCCGCAGTGGCAGTGGGATATGTATTTCCGGTGGCGAGCGGCGGGTCTCGGACCGAATGGCGAGTTGCCTGATGCGATGACATCCCCGGATATGTACCTCGATCCCGATTTTGGGTTGCCGCAAGAGTCAAGCATTGAAGCCATGATGTACGCCCAAGCGATGCAGCCTCGAGTAGCTCCCGGAACAGGAGCCGCAATGATGGACGCTGCATTTGAACAGGCGGCGAGTCGCCTGCAGGCCAGTGACCAGGTGTGGGGCAGAGCGGGACGAATCGTGATCGAAGCGGCCCCCCAGGTATTGGGCGGTCTGGCCGTGGGCGCACTGTTGCCCATTGGAGGAGAGCTCCTGGGGTTGTCGGAAGCGGGTGAAGGTGCCTCAGCCATAGTGTTAGGTTCTGGAGGTAGGGCGGCGATCAACGCCAGCATCGCCGGCACGGCGGAGGCAGAGCTGGCATGGGATCAACGTGAAAGGGAATTGAGTGCCGTTAGGGCAAACGGGGGCCTGTGTTAATATGAATTTGGCATGAGCACAGGCTTAAATATTTGTAGGCGGTTTGGGGGCGGTTCGGACAGGAACAGCGCTCTCTTAAGCGGTATGTTCATTGCCGGGCACTATATGCAATTTATGCAACGCCGCATAAACACTGGCGATTCCGCATCTCATTGATTTGGCGAGTGGGGACGTAGTTCAGTTGGTTAGAACGCTGCCCTGTCACGGCAGAGGCCGCGGGTTCGAGTCCCGTCGTCCCCGCCATTCTTTTCAGTAGGTTGGAAGGAATGGCTCCAAAATTCCTACCCACAATTTCACCCACACTCTTCACTGGACACTCCCGTCTTCGAATCCCACGGCGTCAAGGAATTTTTCTTGTGCCGCGATCATCTCGTCGAGGTCTTCGTCCGTGTACAGATCGAGCGTGGTCTGAATCCGCGAATGGCCCAAGATGCCCTGCACAGTCTTCGGGTTCTCCTTGGCTTTGTTCACCAGCCAGTTCGACAAGCTGTGTCGCAAGTTGTGGAGACCCCAGCGATGCCCGTCCGGGATGACAACCCCGGCTTTCTTGGCCGCTTGTCGCAAGTGAACGCGGCAAAATACCGATGAGCAGATCGGTGTCCTTCCGCTGTTTCGTATGGATGGAAATACGAAATCGTTGGGCTTGGCGTATGGGGTTTCCTTATGCCACTCCCGCAGATAGTGGGTTAAGACCCTACCCATCGGGGCATCACGTTCCGAGGATCGTGTCTTGGTGTCTCCGTCCACTCCCGTTTTTTTCCATGCTTTGACGATCCTGATCTTCCGCTCCTCCCAGAGGATGTCAGCCCAGCGAAGCGAAAGCACTTCCGAACTCCGAAGCGCAGTTGCCGCCACGACGAACACCAGAGTGAAGTGCAGAATGCTCCCCATCACAGACCGCAGGATCAATAGCGTCTGAGCCGGAGTGATCTTGATCGCCTTGTAAGTGGTCTTGGTGCTGGTTGCCAGCCCCTCCACCGGATTCTCGCTGACCTTTTTGTGGATGATCCCAATCTTGAAAATTCGATTCATGATGCCCCGAATCTTCGAGACTGTAGTCCACCCGTACTCTTCCTTGTTGTGCAGAGCATTGAACCACTTCTGTGTTTCGAGCGGCTCGATGTCCTCCGCGATTTGATCGCCCCACTTCGCGATAAGAATGTCGCGAACGTAGTGTTCAAGAATGGGCTTTGTGTTCGCAGACTTCGGACTGGCGGTGACCTCCGGATCGAACTCGACCTTGAGGTAATACTCCGCAAGTTCGCTGAATCTGATCCTGCCTGCGTGTGCGTTGCCGGAGTTGATCCTGACCCTCAGTCCAAGACGATCCACCTCGGCGTTAGCATCATCTTCCGTAGGAAAGTTCGAAACCAGACCTACTACTAGCGGCGTCTGCTCTGCACCTTTGATCCGGTAGCGAAGCACCCAAGTCAACCCCTTCTTCTTTTTCACTTTCTTCAAACTGCCCCGCTGGTATGCCATTAACGGCCTCCTTTGCGGGGACTGCCGTCAGCCATTCTACGGCCAGATGTGGTCTTTGCAGCAACCTTGATTGGGACACGATTGCTAAGCACCCATGCGCGTAGCTCGGTGAGCAGGTAGCGCCACGTTATGCGCCGACCAAAGCTGATCGGGTGCGCTGGAATAAGTCCAAGCCGTGAGAGCCTGAGGATATGTTTTCGCGAGCAATGGAGGAATGAGGCTGCGACGGTTGCATCGACGAAGTGCTCTTGCGCGGCTAACGTGCTGTGGACGGAGACAGGCGGGATTGGGATCGAAGTATCACGCGCTTCTTCCAGCCCAGCGCTCGGTGTTGAAAATCCTTGCTGTTCTTCGCTCTTCAATCAACACCATCTCTTCCTCGTCTCGCCGATCCTGCGGATGCCAGACATGTGGGAGATACTTCCGTTACTCTGCTGTCGGGGGTTGTGACCCGACCTCCGCATTAAACGAGCTTGCGCTCGTCCACTCTGCTTTGTTTCGGTTGGTGCGTTCTCGCGTATTGCATTGTTCCTCCAAACAAAAAGACGCGGCTCCTGAATGTTGGCTATTTGCCGCCACGCTATTCAGGAGCCGCGCCCGGATTTCTTGCTACCGTTGGCTCAGGTCTCCGATTGGACTTAACGGAGCACGCGCATCAAGTCGCGTCCAGTATTAGCCGGAAAAGACGAACCTCGGACTTAACACTACTACTATGATGCCAAGTTCAAGCGAGATGATTCAGGTGAACACCGCACGGGGCGCGGCTTTTAGGCGGGGCAGCCTATTTAAGGCTTTTCGACGCGCTGTAATTTCCTGCTTGCACGCGAGGAATGGCGAGAAGATTAACTACGAACAAGTTTTGTCACTTTGAGCCTGAAGGTGAAGCGGTGCCACAGAAGAACAGGCAGCAGACACATACGCGGACGCGACGGACAGGCGTCGCCTCTGGAACTGGCCCCGAAGCCAACAAGCGCAGACGCCAGCCATTCGAGGACGACGAGGACTAGTCGTTCTCCCACCAACCGAGCACCTCGGTGATCCAGTAGCCGTGATGGCTGCCGAACTTCAGCCTGTGCTCGGCGCATGACCACTTGACCTGAATCCCAGACTGCAAAAACCACACCAGCATGTGTGTTGCCGAGTGCGGCGGCATCCCTTTGTACTGGCAGCGGGGCTTTTCCATAACCTGACAGCGGGCGGCGATGCTGAGCATCGTGCAGGTTGACGGTCTCCCATTCGCCCGCTACTAACGATCCAATAGTCCATATATCAAGCCCAACTATCAAGGCAACGAAAGCCGCAACTCGCCAGTGAAGCCAAGCTTTCCGGCTATCGGATGGCTTAACTGATGGGCGAGAAATACAACAGGCGCACTGACCGATACGCAATCCTCCACAGGGTCGCTAACGA
>JBAUVJ010000334.1:0-9580 GCA_049583165.1 Candidatus Sulfotelmatobacter sp.
TCGATCCAAACCGGGCCAGGGCGGCCACTGAAAGCGAGATGGACGGCCTTTTCCAAATGGTAGCGAATCTCGTTCGGATCGAGGACCGTGACAGCATATTTCGTAATAGGCTTTACGATCGAGACGATGTCTACTTCCTGCACACCTAGTTGACGCATGCCCAGAGGCTGCCCGTCTTTGTCGAACATGCGATCGGGCGTTTTCACTTGCCCCGAGATAAAGAGAGTCGGCGTCGAATCCAACCACGCGCCTGCAACCCCAGTGACCGCGTTGGTGCCACCCGGCCCAGTTGTAACCATACAAACACCCAGATGATTGGTGGCTTTGGCATAACCCTCGGCACAGATGGCACTGGCCTGCTCGTGAGAATTGCAAACAGGTGTGATCGCGGCCTCACCGGCCAGTGACTGGTTCAAGTGCATCGCGCCGCCGCCCGTAACCAGGAAGACGTGCTTCACCCCCTGCTCCGCGACAAAGCGGACTACATAGTCGGAAAGCTTCATTGGTCTAATCTTAAATGGTATTCGGGAAAGATTATTGACTTCGAAGCTTCAATCCCTCAGGAAAACTTCCTGTACGGTGAGGCCACGAGCGGCTAGCAGCGCCTCCACCAACTCGCGCACGGCGCCATTGCCTCCGGGAGCTTTTGCAACAAAGTCCGCGCGCTCTAATACCGCGGATGCTGCATTTGCCGGTGCGGCGGAAAAACCTGCGATTGCCATTGCCTGCAGATCATTCACGTCGTCGCCCATGAAGCAGACTTCTGTGAGTTTTACCCCAGCAGCGGCGGCGAAATCGCGTAGAGCCGCTGCCTTGTCGCGGCATCCTTTCACTACATGCCGAATGAGCAGCTTCTCGGCATAGCGGTCGATCAGCGGACTGCTTTCTCCAGAGATCAAGGCGAGGATCAAACCAGCGCGGCGCGCCAAAGAAACCCCCATGATGTCAGCAAAGCAAAAGCGTTTCCACTCTTCGCCGGCAGGACCCCACCATAGCCCGCCATCACTCAGTACGCCGTCTACATCAAGGGCAATGGCCCGGATCTTATCCAACCCGACTGCGGCGGAATCATCCGGCGCCATGCCGTTAGACCGTTGCGCCGACGCGGCGGAGTTTCTTAATGATTGGAACCTCGCGTTCATAGACGCGCTTGATTCCGTCGCCCTTTGCCTGCTCCCAAAGACGGATATCACGTACCAGCCGTGAAATGCCGTTGGGCTCCAGCGAAGCCGCATGATCGGAACCCCACATCGCACGATCCATTGTGATGTGGCGCTCTACGCAACAGGCGTCAAGCGCAACTGCGCACACACTGGTGGGGATCCCGGTCTCGTGCCCGGAGTAACCAATGGGCACGCCGTAACGTTCGGCCATGGTCGGTATGGCGCGCAGATTCAACTCCGAGTAGGTCGCCGGATACGTGCTTGTGGCATGCATCAGAATAAGATCGTCCTTGCCCAGAACCTCAACTGCGTGGTCGATCTCGGCATAGGTACTCATGCCAGTGGAGAGAATAATCGGCTTTCCGGTCGCGCGCGTGTGGCGCAGCAAATGATCGTCGGTAAGCGATGCAGAAGCAATTTTATAAACCGGGCTGTGAAAATGTTCGAGGAAATCCACGGAAGCCTCGTCCCAGGGAGATGCAAACCAAAGCATCTTGACGGACTTGCAGAAAGCGTCGATTTCTTCGTACTCTTCCTGCTCGAATTCGAGGCCGTACTTGAGGTCGCCGTTCGTCGGGCCAAACGGATTCTCGCGAGGCTTGGCCAGTTCTTCTGGCGTGTAAACTACCTCAACCGTTCGCTTCTGGAATTTAACTGCATCGCAGCCAGCGGCCAGGGCCACGCTGATCAGCCGTTTCGCAAGGTCAACATCGCCGTTGTGGTTAATGCCAATTTCCGCAACGATGAAGCACGGTTGATCCTCACCGATCAATTTGTTGCCGATCCGGATCGTACTCATAGAAAACTCCTTCAGATAACTGCGCCTGATGGGTTGAGCACAGAATTAGGGTGTTCTTGCATTATATCTGCGTCGAATCTCAGAGGTTCGAAACCATCTAGATCGTCGCAGCACGGTTAAGAAGATATCACACGGCAACGAGGGGACGACGGCCCTTCATGCTGGCCCGCCACGCAGGAACCTCGTCATGCAACGGGTCTAATTCCTGGAAAAATGGGAGGAATACAAGGTTCGATCAGCGCAAGGAACCTTGGTTCGGATTCTTTTCGCGTTCGCAAACACATAGTTCGATCCAGTCGCAGAGCATGTGCCCGCAAAGAATATGTCCCTCCTGGATGCGCGCGGTGTCGTTCGAGGCGATGGAAAGAGTAACATCGGCGAAAGATGCCATGGCTCCGCCGCTCTGCCCGGCAAATGCAACCGTGAACGCGCCAATCTGCCGCGCAGCCTGAAGGGCGGCACAGACATTCTTGCTCGCACCGGAGGTTGAGATGCCTACCAGCACATCTCCCTTTGCGCACAGAGCCTCTACCTGGCGCCGGAAGACATTCTCGTACCCATAGTCATTAGCCACAGCGGTCAGGATCGATGTATCAGTCGTCAGCGCAATTGAGGGCAGTCCGCGTCGTTCCCGCCGGAAACGGCCCATCAACTCGGCAGCCAGGTGCTGAGAATCGGCGGCGCTGCCGCCATTTCCGCACCAAAATATCTTTTTCCCAGCGAGAATCGCGCTAGTCATTTTCTCGCCGATGCCCTGCAGCAGCGGTTGCTGATCCCGCAGGGCGTTCATAACCCTGACGTGTTCGGCAATGGCTTGACTAAAAACTGAAGACGAATGAACAGCGGGTGACATGTCTGCTCCTGAGTTATGACACTGATCAATTGCGCACCGAATACGCATTCCCTTTATTGCGACTTGAAATACCTCTTCAACCGCAAGAATCGAGACTCGTATAAATCGTAGCTGATTTTTGCAGCAACGAATATAGCCGCCATTTCCAAAAGTAATGACAGCATTCTTTCGGGGAAGTTCAAGCGGCTCAATATGCCAGTACGATTTCCAAGGTCACGGAACGAAACAAATATAAATAAGTGATATACATACATGCCGTAACTGTATTTACCCGTCAGTCGCAGCCAGCCGAGGTTTAGCACGCGATTTATAAATTTGATTTGGTGAGGCGCTATGGCAACGAGCGCGCCGGAAAGCAATGCAAAACCCGTAATGCCCACCGTAGTCATCCAATAGCTGGTGCCTACGAGTTCGTTGTGATGAAAGGCAGCGATATAGCCCATAATTATCAACCCAATGGAAGCGGATGCGATGATCCATCGTTTGGGGACGGGCTTCTTGTGCTGAAATAGATAGATCGCGCAGGTCGCGCCCACAAATAATCCATCCACCCTGCTGGAGGTCATTTGCGCCAAGCCAAAGCTCCCTTGAAAATAATGGAGCGCCAGGAAAATACGGAGAGGCAAGGCGCAAGCGAGTCCGATGTAGCAGATCCGGGCGACTGTTTTTTCTGGAAAAAACGCAATAACGAGAGGCCAGATGAAATAAAACTGTTCTTCAATCGCCAGGCTCCAGTAGGCGCCCCATAGGCTTCCCATCATCTTTTCGCCATGCCAAAAAATGGGCCAGTTTTGCAGATAAATAAAATAAGCGAACCTCCAGGAAGGCCACGGCGGCAACTGCGTTGCAAAGCCAGTTGAAAAATGCGCAATTATCAAGCTTACCGTTAAGACAAGGTAGTAAATCGGAAATATTCGCAAAACGCGGCGGACGTAAAAAGATGAGAAGTAGTTTTCTGAGCTCTTTGTGCGCAATAAAATGCCCGTAATCAAAAATCCGGAAAGGACGAAGAAGAGATCGACCCCTCCCCACAAAGGCACACTGGCATACCTTACTAATTTATCCGCAATGGAATAATGATGTGAAGGGTCAAAAAGCCCGCTTAATCCGGCCCCGTGGGAGCACAGTACGCCAAGAATGGCTAAGCCGCGGATACCGTCCAGTTCAGGAAAATGCTGTTGGGGTCCGGAGCCGGGAGTCTGACTGATCGGCATAAATGTACATAACTCTGCCAAAGGATCCACAATCGGAGGAGCCTTGCTAAAAAATCGTTCGCATCGCAAGAAAGCTCACACAACTTCGCGAAGCCCGTAGTTTCCTAGCTCCTAGTCAGCGAGCGCAAAGCTCGTCATATTCCAGAATTTGCTTGCGCGTGAACTCCGACATGTTGTCGCCTCGATTCCAGGCGCGGTACCACGCCATCGTCCACTCCAGCGCCATTTCGATCTTGAGCCGTGGTTTCCATCCGAGTTCGACGCGAGCCTTGCTGGCATCCAGCCTTAGAATATTGTCTTCGTGCACGCTGGAGGCCGAATCCCGGACCCACGACGCACCCTGACCCCACATCTGCACGAGCTCGGTCGCGATGCGCTCCACCGGCCAGATATCCTCATCGCTGGGTCCGAAGTTGAAGGAGGAAGCACACCTCGCATTCCTGACGACGAGTTCCTGGGCGAGCACCAAATACCCGTGTAAAGGATCGAGCACGTGTTGCCACGGACGGATGGCGTTTGGACGGCGGATCAGAACCGGTTCTCCGGAGGTGAAACCGCGGACTAAATCCGGAACCAGCCTGTCCTCGGACCAGTCCCCTCCGCCAATCACATTGCCGGCGCGCGCCGTGGCCAACGCCACATGGTGTTCATGCAGGCGGTCGAGCGAAAAAAATGAGTTGCGATAGGCCGCGCTGACAATTTCGGTGCAGGCCTTGCTGGACGCGTAGGGGTCGTACCCACCAAGCGGATCTGTCTCACGGTAGGGCCAGACCCACTCCTGATTCTGGTAACACTTGTCGGTCGTCACACATACAACCGCGCGCACGCTCGGAGTCTTGCGGACTGCCTCCATGAGGTGCACCGTACCCATGATGTTGGTGGCGTACGTACCCACCGGGTCGGCATATGAGAGACGAACGATTGGCTGCGCCGCGAGATGAAAAACCACCTCCGGCGCAAACTCCGTCATCGAGGCCTCAAGCTTGGCGTAATCGCGCACATCCCCGCGGACGTCATCGACAACGGTATCGATGGACGCGATGGTGAACATGTTGGGTTTGGTGCAGGGATCAAGGGCGTACCCGCGAATCTGCGCGCCCAGCCGATTCAGCCAGAGTGCAAGCCAACTGCCCTTGAAACCAGTGTGACCGGTCAGAAAAACACGCCGTCCCCGCCAGCCTTTCACCAAATTTTCCAGGGTGCCCTCCCCGCGGCCCACAACTCCTCCAATCGCTGCTTATCGCGCAGAGTGTCCATTGCCTGCCAAAATCCGCTGTGCCGAAACGCATGCACCTGACGTTGTGCCGTGAGGCTGTCCATAGGCTCGCGTTCAAAGCTCCAGGCATCATTATGAATTTCGTCCAGCGCTTTCGGTGACAAGACAAAAAAGCCGCCATTGATCCATCCGCCTTCACCCTGCGGCTTTTCTTGAAATGAAGTGATTGCCGTGCCCTCCATGCCCAGCGCGCCGAATCGGCCCGGGGGCTGGACGGCTGTGATTGTTACCCGTCCGCCATGTTGCCGGTGAAATGCGATGCTCGCCGAGATATCGACGTCGCCCAAGCCGTCTCCGTATGTCATACAGAAAGCCTCATCGCCCTCGACATAGCGGGTTACTCTTTTAAGCCGTCCTCCGGTGCCGGTTTGATCGCCGGTATCCACAAGCGTTACCTTCCATGGCTCCGCAACGCTTTGGTGGACTTCCATAGAAGGCTTCCGCATGTCAAAGGTTACATCCGACATATGCAGGAAATAGTTCGCGAAATACTCCTTGATCATGTACCCCTTGTATCCACAGCAGATAATGAACTCATTGATCCCGTGATGTGAATACAGCTTGAGGATGTGCCAAAGGATCGGCCGGCCGCCGATCTCAACCATCGGTTTGGGCCGGACGACCGTCTCCTCACTGAGACGCGTTCCAAAGCCGCCTGCAAGAATCACTGCCTTCATGTGGTCTCCCAGCCGTTGCTCATATCGCGATCGAGTGCATCATCGGCGCCCGCGAAAGACCCTCGAACAATCCACATTCGATCCGCTCCTATCCGCGCACCTCAGCGTGGCCAGCAAATCGTTCTCATCATAACGTACCCGCTGAGAAAACCGGCGCTCCGCAAGCGGCCTGAATGGTATGATTTGGGTACCCTCACTGACCTATGTCGGATACGGCGGCGCAACTTCGCAAGCAGATTCTCGACTTGGCTGCGCAATATTCTTCAGAAGTATTCCGCCCTAGAGATTTTATTCCCGGTGTTTCACCTGTTCCCGTGTCAGGTAAAGTGATCGACGGCAACGACATTAGCGCCGTGGTCGATTCAGCTCTCGACAGCTGGTTTACGACTGGGCGATTCGCGGAGACCTTTGAACGGAGTTTGGCGCGGTTTGTCGGCGTGCGTTCCGCGTCGCTGGTCAACTCGGGCTCTTCGGCCAACCTGGTTGCGCTTAGCGCGTTGACTTCGCCAAAACTCGATGACCGTCGGCTCACGCCGGGAGACGAGGTTATTACGGTGGCCGCAGGTTTTCCGACGACGGTGAATCCGATTATCCAGAATCGTCTGGTACCGGTTTTTGTAGACGTCACGGTTCCCGGCTACGAGATCGATGTGCGCCAACTTGAAGCAGCCCGCAGCGACCGGACAAAAGCCGTGTTCATCGCCCATACTCTGGGAAACGTCTTCGATCTTGATGCGGTCACCGCATTTACCTGCAAATATAATCTCTGGCTGATAGAAGACTGCTGCGACGCGCTCGGTTCAACCTATAAGGGACGGAACGTAGGCACCTTCGGCGATATCGCAACCCTGAGTTTTTATCCGGCGCACCACATCACAACCGGAGAAGGCGGAGCCGTCTTAACAGACAAGCCCGCCCTGCAGGTGCTGATTGAATCCTTTCGCGACTGGGGTCGCGATTGCTGGTGCGAACCCGGCAAGGACAACACCTGCGGCAAGCGTTTTGACTGGGAACTGGGTTCGCTACCATGCGGATACGACCACAAATACATCTACTCGCACATCGGGTATAACTTGAAAGCGACCGATATGCAGGCCGCTCTCGGAGGATCGCAGCTTACCAAGCTGCCTGAGTTTATCGCGCGCCGCAAGGCGAACTTTCATTACCTCAAGAAAGCTCTGGCCGGGCTTGAGGATTTTTTGATATTGCCGGAGGCGACACCGCATTCCGATCCGTCGTGGTTTGGCTTTCCCATAGGCGTGCGCGAGGATGCTCCATTTCGGCGAGCGGATCTGGTTCGCGCCCTGGAGTCGAACAAGATTGGCACGCGCCTTCTCTTCGGCGGCAATCTCCTGCGACAGCCTGCCTATCAGGGCTGCTCGTATCGTGTGGTGGGAGAACTGCACAATACCGATTTTGTAATGAATAACGTGTTCTGGGTTGGCGTATATCCAGGATTGACTGCGCCGATGCTCGACTTCGTGGCCGCGACGATCACTGGATTTATCGCGCAGCCCAAATCTCGAAGCGCAGAGACACGGCCCACGCTCGCACAGCTGGGCTGAAACGGGAGACGCGGCCGAAACTTCTCCGCGAGATGTTCTTGTCGGAAATGATCATCTTTCCCATGGAAGACTGATGAGACCAACCAACCGCCTTCCCCTGCAGGATCTGGAATTGATTCTCGAGCACACCGCTGCACTCTGGGAGGAAGCACGCGGCCATCGCATTTTTTTGACAGGTGGAACCGGTTTTTTCGGTTGCTGGCTGGTTGAGAGTTTTTGCCACATCAATCGAGCCCTCGCTCTTGGCGCCCGCATGGTTGTGCTTACCCGCAACCCCGTGGCATTCGTGGCGAAATGTCCGCACCTCGCTACGAATCCAGATGTCGTGCTTCATTGTGGTGACGTACGGAGCTTCGTTTTTCCCGAGGGCAAATTCGAATACGTCATTCATGCCGCTACCGAAACCAGCGCCGGAGCGTCAGCCGCGACGCCGCTGGATATATTCTCCACAATTGTTGGCGGAACTGAACATACGCTGCAGTTTGCAATGGCTTCCGGTGCTCGGAAATTTTTGCTTACCAGTTCCGGTGCGGTGTATGGGAAACAGCCGCCCGAAATAACCCACGTACCAGAGAGTTACGTCGGATCCCCTAACCCGCTGGATCCGGCGAACGTATACGGCGAGGGCAAGCGGGCCGCTGAACTTCTATGTGCGTTGTATGAGGCTCCCGGCCGCATGGATTGCAAAATTGCTCGCTGCTGGGCCTTCTGCGGTCCGCATCTTCCCCTCGATAGGCACTTTGCCATCGGCAACTTTATAGGGGACATCCTTGCAGGCAGACCAGTGCAGATTCAGAGCGACGGAACCCCAAGAAGATCATACTTGTATGCCGCCGACCTTGCCGTCTGGCTCTGGACAATGTTGTTTCGAGCGCCTGCGCTCATGCCGTTCAATGTGGGGTCAGCGCATGACGTGAGTATTTTGGAGTTAGCACAGACGGTCGCTAAGACTCTCAACCCTATGACAGAAATTCGTGTCGCACGAGAAGTTGTTCCCGGGGCTGCCCCGCTGCGCTATATCCCCTGCGTTGATCGTGCCTACCAAATGCTCGGGCTACGCGAGACCATCGGACTGGAGGAGTGCGTTCGCCGGACTGCGGAATGGTACGCTCAGCAAATCCAGGATTGATTTAAGGCGCTGACGCCGTGGTATGCAGGCTGTGCGATGACGACTCTGGTCAGCATCCGGCCATCACGCACTCGATTTTGTAACCCATCGACGCCTGCCAAAAGGGACCCCCAAGCGCCAGCTCGCAATCGAGTTGGTATGTGTTCCCTAGCGGATCGAGAACGTGGCGTCGTCACGCGCCCCCGCGCAAGGTTACGCGGCTGTCGACTAGTTCCCGGACGCCCTTAGTTTAGCGGACTGCTGCTCCAGGCGCGGTACAAGCACGATATAAGGAACCATTTCGCTTGAGAATTGACCGCGCAACAGGGGGTTGGAAAAAGGCGGGGCGTGGTCGCCAACGATGATGAATACGGTGGGCCGAGCTAACTCCGTCATGGCGACCTGGGCTACGGAATGATGAACGTTGGCAACCAGTTGATACCAAGAGCAGAACGCCGGTTGCTGTGAGAGGAGGGGGGGCATCGAGCAAGAATATCCATCCACGATCGGAGCCGGTATAGGCACCGGCAGGTGAGAGTTCAACGTCACCCAGTACAAGAAATCCGGGCTCGCATCTTGCCGGTCGAGACGGCGTCCGATCCACTGGGCAATCGCCGCGTCGCAAGTACCCGTGAACGCGCCCACACAATCGGGCAGGCCCTCCCGTCTAAATCGATCTCTGAACCATTGCTCTTGGAATCCGATGCTACGATACCAGGTTGAGCGATTGAACATATGCCCGTCCATGCCGTGCAGGGCAACGTCGCGGTAGCCGAGGGCGGCGAGACGCTCTGGAAGGCAGCCTTGTAACTCCTTGACAGTGGCTTTGAGAAGGTAGAAACCGATCTTACTATCGCATAGTTCCCGCGCCTCGCCTGGGACTGTGGCTCCGTAGAAAGGAACCGTACCGCGAAGGACTTGATAG
>JBAUVJ010000335.1:0-4926 GCA_049583165.1 Candidatus Sulfotelmatobacter sp.
GGCGAAGCCAAGTGGAATCTGCTCTCCGGTTTGGTCATGCTGCTCCCGCATGGCTACGAAGGCCAGGGACCGGAGCACTCCAGCGCCCGAATCGAGCGCTTCATCCAGCTAGCCGCCAAACACAATATCCAGATCGCGCAGCCTTCGAACGCCGCGCAATATTTTCATTTGCTCCGCCGCCAGGCTCTGCGCCACTGGCGCAAGCCCCTAGTCGTCTTTACTCCCAAAAGCATGTTGCGCCATCCCGACGCCTCATCGTCCATCGCCGATTTCACCCAGAAAAATTTCCAAAACGTAATTCCCGACACCGAAATCGCCGAAGCCGACCGCATCCTGGTTTGCACCGGAAAGATCGGCCACGAACTTCGCGCCGAGCGCAAAAAGAGAAAAGACACTTCCACCGCCATCGTCTTTCTCGAACAGCTCTATCCCTTCCCGGACAAAGAACTCACCGCCGAATTCGCCCGCCACGGCGACTCCGGCGACATCGTCTGGGTGCAGGAAGAGCCCGCCAACATGGGCGCGCTATTCAACATGCTCCCCCGCCTCCAGCGCATCGCCGGCAACCGCCACGTGATGTCAGTGAAGCGCAGCTCCAGCGCCAGTCCCGCCACCGGCAGCGCCAAAGCCCACGAAGTAGAACAGAAAACTCTGCTGACGTTGGCTTTCACAACGAAGGGATAGAATGCCCTCTGATTACAGCCCCGGAGGGGCCGCAGATAATAGCCCAGGACGTAAGTCCTGGGATGGAAGATAAAGAGAAGAACCGAATCCCGGAGGGACGGCATGAGAAATCGAGTCAACAAGTGCGCACTGTCGTGCCGACATAGGACATCGGCCGAGCGGGCTCACTCTTGATGCTGCCGCAGAACGATTTTACGTAGAGCTCTCACAGTACTCACCATGTCGCCCTTCTTTGCTGGAAGCCCCATTCGATCGGTGACAATGTTCCATAGGTGGTCCCTAATCTCTTGGTCAGAAGCTCCGCTTACCAACAACGCATAAATGCCACCTAGGTACCCGTCGTATTCATCCTGCGCGTTCGGCTCATCCTTAACACCGATAGGGTCCCAGACATCCATGAGGACATGTCGGATTTCGACCCTGATTCGTCGAGATTCGTATTTTTCAATCATTGCCGGACACTTCCGAGGACTCTATCACGGCCTCTCGGTTACCGCCTTTCCCCACTCCCCGGCAGCTTCGCCTTCTTTCCTCCAGCACCCTCTCCTGCGAACAACTCCTCCAAACTCGCATACGCATAAATCGTTGGCGCATGATTTTGCATCAACCCGCCGGTGTCCGCAGTCGGCCCGTAGTTGCTGTGCAAATCCCGGCCCAGCATGCGCAGCATTGCCATCAACTGCCCGCGATGATGCGACGTATGCGTCATCCGCCGCGTCATCACCCACGCCCGCGACCGCAGCACATCGAAAAACTCCGTATCCCCTTCCCACCAAGCTTCATCTTTTTTTTCCAGCGCCGCCAGCCGCTTCCCGCTGTCCTCGGCATACCGCTTCATAAACTCCAATCGCGTTTCCTGCTTCGGCAGCGCAGGCGCACTCTTGAGCACTCCAGTGTTCGCCGCACACACGTCAATCCCCAACATGTCGCGGAACCACAGATTCTCGCTCACGCACTGGTGCACCATCTGCTCATGTACGCTCCGCCCCCGCGGATCGCCCTCCCGCGGACGCACCGGCAAATCCTCGTCCCGAAACTCGCTCCACACGCTGACCACCTTCACCCGCTCGGTGGCATAGGTTTCGACAAGAAATGCGTATCTCATAGCCGCAAATGTTACCCTAACTAGCCGCCGGATTCTCAGGCTCTGGGTGGCGGAGCGCTGGTTTTGAAGGGGGCGGCTTCAGCCGCGCCGTCTGAACACCAAATTTGGAACCGGGCTTTAGCCTCTGAGGTGCCTAGGAATCTCCGCCGATTTTTCCGAATTCAATCCATGCCCCGCCGCCCCCAACCCCTCCGCGTCGCCATCGATACCGGCGGCACCTTCACCGACTGCGTCTGGATCGACCCCACCGGCCGCACAAAAATGCTGAAAGTCTTCTCCACTCCCGCCGACCCCTCTGAGGCGATCGTCGAAGCCCTCAAAAAAATTAGCCACGAAGGCGAACTCATCCTCCTGCACGGCACCACCGTCGGCACCAACACGCTGCTCGAACGCAAAGGCGCCCGTACCGCACTGGTCACCACCGCCGGTTTCGAAGACGCAATCGAGATCGGTCGCCAGGCACGCCCCAAGCTCTACGATTTCTTCTTCGACCGCGTCGAACCGCTCGTCCCCGCCGCTCTCCGCTTCGGCGTCGACGAACGCACCGCCAGCGACGGAAAAATTCTGACCTCGCCCACCCCCGCAAATTTAAAATCGCTTGCCGCGAACGTAGCGGCGAAGCGCCCCGAATCCATCGCCATCTCTCTGCTCTTCTCCTTCGCGAATCCAGAAAACGAGCAAGCCATCGCGCAAGCTCTTACGCAACTCGGCGTCCCGCTCTCCATTTCTCACCAAATCCTTCCCGAGTTCCGCGAATACGAACGCACCTCCACAGTGGTAATCAACGCCTACCTCCAACCCGTAATGCAGCGCTATCTGCAAAATCTGGAATGCCGCGCTGAGCGGCTCTCGCGCGCGGATATTCCTGCCACTGGCAAAACAAAAAAACTTTGGGTGGCGCAGCGCTTCGGCGCTGCGAAAAGCAATTCAAAATCGATTGGGGCTTTAGCCCCTGAGGTGCCTAACCGCCCCACCCCGCCCAGAATCTTCGTCATGCAATCCAGCGGCGGCATCACCTCGCTCTCCACCGCCGCGACCGAACCCGTCCGCACCGTGCTCTCCGGACCCGCCGGAGGCGTGGTCGGGGCCGCTGCCAGCGCCCGCCGCAGCGGATTCGAACGCATCATCGCCTTCGACATGGGAGGCACTTCCACCGACGTCTCCCTGGTCGAAGGTTCCATCACCACCGCCAGCCACGCCGAAGTCGCTGGACTCCCCATCGGCGTTCCCATGCTCGATATTCACACCGTCGGCGCCGGCGGAGGCTCGCTCGCCCGCTTCGACGCCGCCGGAGTTCTCCGCGTCGGCCCCGAATCCGCCGGAGCCGATCCCGGCCCTATCTGCTACGGCCGCGGCACTCAGCCCACGGTCACCGACGCCAACCTCTTGTTAGGCCGCCTTCAGGCCACGCGCTTTCTCGGCGGCGATTTCACCCTCGATCTCGATCGCACCCGCAACCTCACGCAAGAATGGTTGAAGAAACAAAACACGCCTTTGACGCTCGAAAAGTTCGCCACCGGCGTCATCCGCGTCGTCAACGCCACCATGGAAAAAGCCATCCGCGTCGTCTCCATCGAGCGCGGCCGCGACCCCCGCGACTTCGCCCTCGTCGCCTTCGGCGGCGCAGGAGGCCTTCACGCCTGCGCCCTCGCCGAATCTCTCCGCATCCCGCACGTAATCGTGCCCGCACTTCCCGGCGCGCTCTCCGCTCTCGGCATCCTGGTCAGCGACGTCGTCAAGGATTATTCCCGCACAGTTCTATGGCGCGCCGCGGAAAAAATTCCGCACTCGCGCCTCGCACAAGAGTTTTCCAGTCTGGAAAAACAAGCCGCGAAAGATTTCCGCAGCGAAGCCTGGCAGGGAAGAGTGCTCTTTCACCGCAGCGTGGACATCCGCTACCGCGGCCAGGGATACGAACTCAATCTTCCGTTCACCAAAAATCTGCTCGCCGCTTTCCAGCAGGAACACCACCGTCGCTACGGCTATGCACACGCAACGCGAGAAGTAGAGCTCGTAACCCTCCGCCTCCGCGCCATCTCAAAGACCCCCACCGCCCACATAGAGAAGACAAGTCGTGTAGGGCAGACAGTCCGTGTAGGGCAGATGAACCATGTGGGGACGGCCGCCCCCGGCCGTCCAAGCCGAGCAAAGCTCGGCTCGATTTCCACGCCCAAAGTTCCAGTCCTATTCGATGGCAAGAAACTCCCCACGAAGATCTACTCCCGCGAAGATCTTAAACCCGGAAAAACCTACTCCGGCCCCGCCATCATCACCGAATACAGCGCCACCACAGTCATCCCTCCCGACGAACGCTTCCACCTTGACGTTGCGGGAAGCCTGATCATCGCCTTGCAATGACAGAGGGACGGTCGACCACGCATGGAATCACCCTTTGCCTTTTGTTTTCCTTGGCCATCCAGTGAACGGATCGGAAACTCACAGCTTTTCCACAGATTTCTCGTGGGAGTGTGTTGCAACCAGGTGGTAGAAGTAAGAGCTTATGGCGTATGACAGTTTTAGAGGCAATTAAGCGCGTCCGCAAAGATAGCCGAAGCTGCTAGCGGAGGCAAGGGAATGTGCCCGAGAAAATGAAGACCAAGATCAAACCTGCCCCGCCCTGCCAATGTGAGTGCAAGGCCTGCGATATAGGAATTCACTGCGGAAACAAGAAATCGGGCTGCGAACATACTCTCTATCGAACTACGCCGAAAACGCATTAGAAGACTCGGCCCGTCGAACCTCGGGCACTTTCCGCCTCTGTTCCTTTTCCACCCATTCGACGAAAAGCTTTTGAAATTCCTCTTGCGTATAGATGCCTTTATGGATCAACAGCGTATTCATGGCGTATACCGTTGCCTTGAACCCCTCATCCCGCGACGCCAACGCCAATGCCTCTTCAAACGACATGTTGATCACCGTCCTTCCTGCCGGAAACAAATCTGACGCTCATCAAAACACTTGCCAGCCGCAGAGTCAATGATAACCCCTCGATAATCTCTCCATCTCGACCCCCACTCCAACCTGATTGTTAAAATCCGATGAAAACTCACCCTAACCCCCGTAAACTCGCCACTCGGTACTAGGTACTCGCAACTCGCTTCGCTACAATAAACTCGTGAAACCAAGCATCTTCGTCG
>JBAUVJ010000336.1:0-2526 GCA_049583165.1 Candidatus Sulfotelmatobacter sp.
GCCATGACGCTCGGCAAGAGCGAAAAACACCTCAATCTAAGTCTCTTGTTCTCTATATTTTGATATCTAAATTCCTTGAAAGACGGATTTTGCGGGGAATTTCGCGCCAAGCTGGTGATTCCAGTAGATCGGCACAAGGGGGGAGGGGGGTGGGTAGATAGGTCTTCTTACCTTGTACACATGCGAGCCATCCTCTCAACCGGAGTTCAGCCAAACTTTATTTTCTGGGAGCGTTCGTGCCACAAATTCCCACGTCTCGCAAAGGAAGCGAGACCCTTCGGCAGGCTCAGGGCAGGCCATGGGGCACGCGATGGTTATTTCTATTTCGGGAGATTGTTCCAGTTTGGGAAGCATGAGCTCGGGGTTCGGATACGAATGGGGCGCTGGCGCTCATGGGATTTTGCGAGCTGCCGATCTTTCCTTGGGTAAGAGGAAAAGGAGTGTGTTATGGGTCCATCTCCAGTTCGCTCTCCATCGCGTCGTCAGCCGCTGCGAACTCTTCCTCGACTTCGGCGGCCGCTCGAACTCCACAACCAACCCAGAACAACGCAGGGGACACGGTGACGCTCACCGAGTCGGAACAGGTGTACCAGCTCTACAACCAGGGTCAGCAGGTATCTCAGATCGCTACCACGCTTAGCTTGCCGGTTGAGATTGTGAATAACTATTTGGGAATTACCGCGACCTCGGGTTAACGCCGAGGGCCAGACAATTCGGGGGCGTAAATAAAGGCCACGTTGCGGAGGCAGCGTGGCTTTTATGTCTTGGTCGGGGTGAGGGCGGGGGTGAGATCAAAAACAAAAGCAAGATCAAGGGCAAAACCAAGATCAAGGGCAAAACCAAAACCAAGATCAAAGGCAGCGGGCGGGGGCGCCCGCTCTACACGAGCGGGAATCTGCGGTAGCACTTTCTTCGGCGCGCGGGCTGTCTCATCATGTGCGATGGGAATCTTTCGTCTGAAGGTATGGATAGAAATCAGGAACTGGGTGGAGAGCGGCGGAGATGCTGGCGTCAGATGGTGCATGCGCCGGCGTTTGCCAGCTTTGATGGCGTGACCGGCGGGATGATTCTGGATTTGAGCGCTGAAGGCTTGGCGATGCAGACGGGGAGCTCCGGTGATTTTCAGCGGGAGCAGCGCGTGGCCGTGAAGGTTGATCTAACCGAGCCGGAGACACACTTCGAGACTACGGGATACATTGCGTGGGCCGATGCGCTGGGGCGCGCGGGCGTGCGCTTCTCGGACTTACCGGAAGAAGGGCGAAAGCGATTGAACGACTGGTTGACGGTGAATGCGGGCGCGCCGAGCCACATGGCTCCGAAGGTCACGTTGGGGAGAATGACCTGGCCGGGGGGTGCGAAGGCTGGCGGAGGGGCGGAGCGCGATCCGATGGCGGTGAGTTTGGAGGCGGAGACGGAGACATCGACGGCTGCGGGAAATGGAGATGGAGGACCGGCGTCGGCGACCGTGCAGTACGAATTCAGCTCGCTGGGAACGGACTTGGGTGCGGCGTTGCGGTTGATCGGGGAGCGGGCGCGGTCGCTGACGCGGGGGACGAGTGCGGCGATTGCGCTGGTTCACAAGAGCGCAGTGATATGCCGGGCGAGCGTTGGAGAAAAAGCGCCGGCGCTGGGAACGAGGCTGGATGTGAACTCCGGGCTTTCGGGGGAGTGCTTTCGCGCAGGAAAAACTTTACGGTGCGATGATGCGGAGAACGATCCGCGGGTGGATTTGGAAAGTTGCCGGAGGCTCGGAGTGCGGTCGATTCTGGCGGCGCCGGTGCGTTACGAGCGAGATACGGTGGGATTGCTGATGGTGCTGGCGACGGAGCCGTTTAATTTTGATGAGGGCGACGTGGCGGTGGTGGAGAGCCTGGCGCATACGGTGATTGTGAGCATGAGGCAGGCGGAGGGGGTTGGTCCCGAGTAGGTTGGGTTGGTTGAGCGCGCGGCTCGCGCGGCAGGAATTATTTCTCTTCAGCGCCGTCAGCTTGTTTCTGCGCGGCTTCGATGTAGGCACGCAGTTCTTCGAGATCTTCGGGAAGGATGCGCGTGAAGTGAATCCCGTTGCCGACTTGAGGGTCGCTGGTCACGACGGTTCCCAGGATCAGGAGCGTGCCGGTCAGCTGAAGCTTTAGCTCCAGAACGGTGCCGATGGCGAAGGGGAACATGCTCTCGATGTAGCAGCCGCGCAGACTGAGGTCAGCGGTGGCGCCACGTAGGGGAGTGTCGTTGCCCTCAATAAAGAGCTCGACAGGCGCCTTCACTTTGACGCGCGCAGCATCTCGTCGCTCCGGTGGCGGAGGCATTGAGCGGATCTCCAGTAGCGATCTGGGACTCGACGGGCAGAAGTATAGCAGGTTCGGCGGCTGCTTCAAGTTGGGCAAGAGATGATCAAAAAAAGGCCACGTTCTGACGAGCGTGGCCTTGGTGATTTAGGCTGCTGCTTGTTGTTGATAGGCGGGGACGAAAGACTGAGCGACGAAGGTTTCGAAGGGAGTTGGCGTAGTGTTTTGAGGAGTGCGAGGT
>JBAUVJ010000337.1:0-9820 GCA_049583165.1 Candidatus Sulfotelmatobacter sp.
AGGCAAAAAACCAGCACCGGCACGGCAAGTGGACCAACGCCTAAGTAGTGAGCACCCGCCAGAAGAAACGCCCCTACATAGAGGAAGGCGAACACGCCGACAATCGCTTGCGCGATCCCGAGTGCGATCAAAAAAGAGGCCGGCTTTGGCGTGAGCCTTCGAAATATTGTGGAGCATCGGAGCAATAACACCCATATTTCATCAGTCAATGTGATTGCTTCGCACCCGGCTTCGCTTCGGCGCGCCTCTGCGACGGCCCGGAGTCCAATGTGAATCAGATAGATCGCAAGCGCAACGATCAGAAAGTAAATCCGGAGATCAAGGCCGTGCCACGAAGTGAGTGCGACAGGCTGCGCGAGAAAACAACCGCACCCTACAATCAGGGCGAAATATCCCCAAACCTGTATTGCGCGATGTTTCAGATCCATCGAGAAAGCATTTTAACGCTAAAGCGCTATGGCCCCACATTACTTAAGATCGGGCCAAGTTTATGACTATCGATAAATTGCAATTACACCAGCTACCCGCCGATTGCCTTGACCGACGAAAGCCTCTAATTGCCGTTCCCCTCAACTTGCAACTAGAACCGGGAAACTAGAAACTAGAAACTATGCCCCTCACTCTTTCCCTATCCAAAAAAGTAGCCCTCATCACAGGCGGCTCCCGCGGCATCGGAGCCGCCACGGTGCGCCTCTTCAACGAGGCCGGCGCCAAAGTCGTATTCAGCTATCAGAAGGCGCGTTCGCAGGCGGAAGCCTTGGCAAAAGAGTGCGGCGAGACGAATTGCCACGCGGTTTCAAGCAGCCTGCGCGATCCCGAGTCTGCTCGCGTACTGGTCGCGGAGACGGTGAAGCACTTCGGCAGGATCGATATTCTCGTTGCCAATCACGGCGTCTGGCCCGCGGAAGACGTGGCCATCGACAAGATGACCGACGAGCAATGGCGCTCCACTATTTCGATTAATCTCGACGCGGTATTTGGTCTGGTCAAACACGCGGTTGCGCAAATGAAAGCCCAGCTCCGTAAGGGCTCTGCCGCTGGCCACATAGTGCTGATCAGCTCCACCGCCGGGCAGCGCGGTGAAGCCTTCCATTGCGATTATGCAGCCACCAAGGGCGCGCTCATCAGCATGGTCAAAGGACTCTCCACCGAACTCGCCTCCGGGGGAATTTATGTGAACTGCGTCGCTCCCGGCTGGGTCGATACCGATATGTCCAAGGCCGCCCTCGCCGACCCGCGAAGCGGCGAGAAAATCCGCGGCATCATCCCTCTGGGGCGCGTGGGCACTGCCGAGGAGATTGCCGCCCCGGTGCTGTTTCTGTGCACCGAATATGCGGGCTTCATCACCGGCGAGATTTTCAACGTCAATGGCGGTGCCGGCTGGTGGGCTAGCGCCGGCACCCACAATCGCCGCTCCCGCAAGCGACTCCAACGGTTTTTTCTGCATCCAACTGCTTGTTGAAGTTGGTGCTTGTCAAAATCGGCTCTTTTCAAAATCAGTGCGAAGAAATCCGCACCCTGTGCCGCCATCCGCATTTCTGCCGCAAGCGGCTACAATTCCTGTTCAGGCTCCACTATTGAGCGACTGACTGTTACATGAAACATTTGCTGCTCATAGTTACGCTGGCGTTTGCACTGGCGATGTGTGTTTGGGGCAAGCCGCCGGCCGCCGCCCAGCAAGCCGCACAAGCCCCCTCGCACCCTCCCGCCCCGGCCAGTTCCATTCCACCCGATCAGGTAAACGCGCATCAGGCGCATGATCTCCTGGTAAAAGCCATCAATGCATTAGGCGGGGACGCCTACTTAAACGTTCACGATATGCAGGAGCAGGGCCGCACCTTCAGCTTCTTCCATGGACGCCCTTCCAGCAACGGCGTCCTTTTCTGGCGATTCCTGGAGTCTCCGGATAAGGAAAGAATCGAACTCACTCCCCAGCGCGACGTCGCCTATGTCTATACCGGCGACAAAGGTTACGAGATCACCTACAAAGGTTCGCGCGCCATCGAAAAGAAAGATCTCGATGACTATCTACGTCACCGCAAGTTCTCCCTGGAAACGATATTGCACACCTGGGTAAACGATCCCACGGTGGCGCTCTTTTTTGATGGCGCCGCGCTCGCCGGTAGCCTCGCCGCGCAGCGCGTCACCCTGATCAATTCCAAGGATGAGTCCGTAAGCATCTACTTCGATATCGATACCAATCTTCCCATCAAAAAGGATCATTCCTGGCGCGATCCCGTCGACCGGGAGCGCAATCTCGAGGAAGAGACCTGGAACGGTTATCGCCCCGTCCAGGGCGTAATGACGCCCTTCGGCTTCACTCGCTACTTCAACGGAGATATGCAGACCGAGCGCTTCGTCACCGCAGCCAGCTACAACCAGTCGCCCAACCCCGCCATGTTCGACGCCAACTCCGGCTACAACCCCAACAAAAACAACGGCAAACGTTGAGCGACCTCCGTAACTTAAAAGCCTTCCCAAGTCGCCACAGGCTGCGGAAAAACTCGCGAATGTGTGTGCCACCGTGGAAGAGCGGCGCTTTAGCGCCGCGTAAGCCGTTTTACCCCAACGTTGAATCTATGTCTTTCATGATGAACGGAAGTTCGGAAACTGCTTCCGGAGCAAGTCCGATACCGCGATGGTCAACGAAACGCTCTGTAAGATTCTCTGTCATAACCTTGTCGTGCTTATCCACGAGATGTACGAACTCGGTATTGATCCTGTATTCTGGCCTGCTTCGTGAGGTGGTCATGCGTGCGCTTCTTCCGCTTGCATTAGCCCTTGTTGCTTTGGGACTACATCAACCAAATAAAAAACCCGATCAATCCAAACAAGCCGCTTCCACCGAGCAGCGCGGTACCCAAGAGTCGCCCGTCGTGGTGGAAGTTCTTCCAGCCGAAAAGACTCAGGTAGAAACCGACCGAGATACAAAAGATCGAAATGAAAAAACGAAAAATGACAGGAATCTGGTCCGTCTGACTGGAATCCTTGCGGGTGTCGGATTCTTGCAATTGCTTGTCTTTGGGTACCAAGCTTACAAACTGAGAGAGACCGTTGAAGCTGCGGCTGACCAATCTAACGCGATGGAACGCCATATCAAAGAAGCGGCGCGTTCCGCTACAGCAATGGAACAGCTTGGGAAAGACATAAAAAGGAGTGCAGATAGCGCCGCTGACAGCGTAATGGCCTTGAGGGAGCGCACTGCTCAGCAAATGCGAGCCTATATTACTGTCATTACCGGAACCAGTGGTTTCTATCAAGATCGCGCAAATAGCATCAAGTTCCAAGGGAACCCCGTCCTGATAAATACTGGCCAAACCCCGGCGTCCAAAATCAGCTATCGAATTAAAGCTGGAATTATGCGCGTCCCGCCCCCCGATGATTTTGCATTCCCGTTGCCTCAGAAGGCCATCGGAGGGGGTGTTCTCGGCCCTCAACAAACCGGGACTATAAGCGGAATCGTCGAGGATTTTATTCCCGATATCGATGTTAACGATGTCAGGCACCAGCTTAAGCAACGTGCGCTGTACGTTTGGGGGATAGTTTCCTATGCCGATATTTTTGGCGCAACCCACACTACTAAGTTCTGCCAAAGCATCCTTTGGTTCCCGGACAATACAATCACCGGATTTTATACGCCCGGACACAACGAAGCAGATTAGAATGACGCTGCACAAAAATCCCACAAGTTGCACATAAAGTTGGGCTTCGGAGGGGATTGTTGTGCAAAGCCACGTACTGTGGCTTTTTTACCACAGTCGTAGTAATGTTACGCCGCTGTAATCTATTCATTCACCGAGACATACTCAAAAACTATTTGATTCAAGAGCAGACAATCCGCTCGACCGTGGAATGCAGTGGGGTCGGACTGCACAGCGGCGCACCCGTAAGCATGCGAATTCTTCCCGCTCCTCCTGGAACGGGAATTGTATTTCGCCGCGTCGATTTGGATGGCTTCGAGGTCGAGGCCAACAGCCGCAACGTCGCCCGCGTCAGCTACGCCACCAGCCTGATGAAAAAGGGCGTCTTGATCTCCACCACCGAACACCTGCTCTCCGCCTGTATCGGCCTTGGTCTCGACAATGCCATCGTCGAGTTGGATAACCTGGAACTTCCTATCCTAGACGGCAGCGCTCTCCCGTTCGTGGATCTTATCCAAGAAGCCGGAATCCGCAAACAGCGGCGCCCTCGCCGCTACATGAAGATTCTGCGCGAAGTGGAGATGCGCGAAGGCAACAAATTTATCTCCGTCTATCCCGCCGACAGTTACTCGGTTTCTTATTCGATTAATTTTCCTCACCCGCTCATCGGCAAGGAAACTTTTCAGGTCGAACTCTCCAACGGCAGCTACCTGCGGAATATCGCTGCGGCCCGCACCTTCGGCTCGCGCGAAGACGAGAAAACCATGCGCAACATGGGGCTGATCCGTGGCGCATCCCGGGAAAACTGCATCGTGCTCACCCGCGACGGAGTGGAAAACGGCCCGCTGCGCTTCGCCGACGAATTCGTCCGCCACAAAGTTCTCGATTTGGTAGGCGACCTGGCGCTGCTAGGGAAGCCGATCTTAGGCAGGATCGTCGCCGACCGCGCCGGCCACGCCATGCACACTGCGTTGGTCTCGCGCATCCTCCGCGACCGAACCTTGTGGGAGGAAGTCACCCTGTCGGAAGAAGCGGCGGCTGAGGAGAAACATTACACAGCCCAAGCGTCTGTTGGCTCGTCTCTGTAAGATTCAAAGCCCGACATTCCAAGATTTTAAACTTAGATTTTGAAACCATATCCGCGGCCGGATTTAGTCTGCGGGTTCGCAAGGCGCGTCCCCATTCTCGTTAACTACCTCGGGCAGTTCTTCCTGCAAGCGGCGCAATTCCGCCCGGGTTTGATCGACCAGCGCCATGGCAAATTTGCGCGCGGATTGCTGCCCTTCGGGAGACAGATCTTTGACCCGGAGATTCAACAAAGGAATATCTCCTTCAAACCAGCGCAAAGTTTTCTCCATGCGCGCGACCCGGTAAGTGTTGGATAACATGACGACGGCCCTCCCGTATCTTTAACAGAGTGCCATGGGAACGCGCGGAAGGAAGTTACCAACTGAATACCATCTAGCGGCCGGCTTTGGGACCTGACTCAGGCGGTTTTTTTGTGGACTCGGGAATTTGCTGCTCCATTTGACTGTTGAGCCAGCGCTCGAGCAATTCCTGGAACCGCGGCAGCACATTGAGGAAGCGTAGCCCCACACGTCCATTGAGATCGGCCCAGGCTACTTCCGACTCCATTTCCAGCGGGAAGCTAGTCTCCGGCAGAGTGAAACGCACCTGAGGTCTGGCATTCTTGGGCAGCGCATGTTGCATCTTAAGCTGGATTCCGCCCTCGCTGATGTTCGTGCTTGTGGCCTGAAATCCTTTTTCGCCGGCCGTCAACTGGACCGGCATGATTACCGGATGCCGGAAATAGCGGCGCCGCTCGCGCAACATAAAATTCAAGGCCGCGTTCAGGCAGCGAGTCGTATTCAGAGCGGTAAGAGGCTTATGGAGGACAAAATTTACTCCCATGCCGAAAGCTTCCTGGGTGGTGGTTCGCTTGCCGTTCACAATTGCGAAGGTTACAGAATTTTTGTTGCTGGAGGTCGCTCGCAGACCCTCTAGTACCTCCGCGCCGCCGGGCAGATCGTCGCAATCCACGATTACGGCATCGAATTTCTCTGAAATCAGGATCTCGCTGGCCTTCTTCGCCTCCTGGCAAACTTCCACCTCAATCGACATTTTTTCCAGCGTCGGCCGTAAAACCCGGAATACTTCAGCGTCCCGGCTTAAAAGGAGAGACTCCAGCATGCTCTAATTCTAAAATTGGGATCGAATCATTAAAAGTGACCAAGGTATCGCATGAGATCTAGGGCATGAGATCGAGAGATGAGGTCTGGAATATGAAGTCCAGGGAATCGCTCGCTTATCTCTCGCTGGGCTCAAATGTAGGCGATCGCGAAGCTCAATTGGACGCTGCCGTGACGCGGTTGAGCGCCGCCGGCCGGGTAACAGCCATATCTTCCTTCTATGAAACTGAACCCGTAGAGTTTACCGAACAGCCTAGGTTTCTGAATTGCGCCGTAGCCCTCGAGACCGGCCAGACACCGGCGCAACTGATGGCTCAAATTCTCGGAATCGAGCAGAAGATGGGCCGGACGCGGACGCAGAATAAAGGTCCCCGCGCCATCGATATCGACATCCTGCTCTTCGGTAACGACATTGTGAACTCTAGGAACGTTACCATCCCCCATCCCGCCATGCACGAGCGCCGCTTCGTTCTTGAGCCCCTGGCAGAAATTGCGCCCGAAGCGGAGCACCCGCTGTTGCACAAGACAATCCGCGTGCTGCGAGATGCGCTTCCGCCAGGGCAGACGGTCCGGCGTATCTCACGATGATCGATTGCTAACGAACGACCAGTGCCCCGTGAAACTACGCCTGAATCGTGTCTCCGGATTGCGCGTCATTCGAACAGGCGCTCGCGGGCTCGGTTTATAAACTCGCCAGTTTCTCCTGAACCTCTGGGATCCAAACCTCTTGAGCGGTTGGCTCCATGAGGTGAACTTGCTGCAATGCCTTCTCGAAAGCAGCGCGCGCCTCGGAATTCTTCTGCAATGCCTTGTTCGCATCTCCCAAAGCCATCAGAGCCTGCAAGGAATCCGGCGCAAGAGCAATAGCAGCCTGGGCCTCGGAAAAAGCCTGATCAGGTTGATGCTGCTTGAGCAGATTTTCTGAGATAACGGCGCGATCCAGCGCTGCGACGTACGGAACGTTGAACGTACCGTCGTAGACAAACACTCCATCTTCGATCACAGCAGTAGGGTTGAGCTTCTCGAACTCGCGATATGGACTCAGGACGCTTGACCCTGATTCATAGAACGTCAGGGAAATGTGGCTGAAGAATACCGGACCGTTGATTACTGGAGGGGTTTCGGTCTTCAGCCCGGACCAAATCGTGTCCATGGTGGGCAGCGTCTTGCAGGGGATACCGTAGGCCTCGAACGGAATCAGCGGCTCGGCCGTGTATGCGAACCAACATTCTTTGATGCCTCGCTCGTCAACGTAATGCTTTACGGCCTTCAGTTGCTGTCCCCAATCCGTCGTGGAGTCAGTCAGATACTTGTGAATGCTGGCGGGACCACCCCAGAGTTCGTTCGCGTATGGAATATAAGAGGTCGGGAACGCCCGCAACGAAGACACAACATGGAAAAGGATGAGCACGGCAATCGCCCACGCCCAACGACGATCGTTGCGGATCAGGCTCCAGGCTGCTCCGCCCGCCAAAACGAAAATGAAGATGAAAACCAAAAGGATGTGCCGCACTCCGATGTTCAAATTCGAAGTCATCGCCACACAAAAATAAAGTGCCGGCGGCAGAGACAGAAACAGGATTTCGCGCCAGCCGCGCAGCTTGCCGGTGGCGATCGCATAGACAATCAGCAGCAGCAAGATCAACGTGGTCAGGGTC
Source organism: Candidatus Sulfotelmatobacter sp. (assembly GCA_049583165.1). Lineage (GTDB taxonomy): Bacteria > Acidobacteriota > Terriglobia > Terriglobales > Acidobacteriaceae > Sulfotelmatobacter. The sequence continues at coordinate 7,489 of JBAUVJ010000337.1, forward strand.
GCCTTTATGACGAATGTCACTGGGAAATAAAACCACACCCCATGCGCATAGATCTTTCCGAACATGTAACTGGGCCAGGTATTCGCCACCGAACGTACGTCGGCCAGCCCATAGAGCCATGACTCCGGCAGCACTTTCCAGTGCGCCATTATTGTGATCGCTTTTGCTTCAGCCGGGCGCAGGTTATCGAGTGTCTTCTCCAATGGCGGATTCATCGACATCCCTGCGGGACGCGCAGCATAGCGGAATCCATAGCACGCCCATATCACGCCCACGGCGATGATTCCTGCAATCACGAGCGCCCCGGCCAGGCGGATCGCTTGATGCAACCGGGTCTCATTATCTGTCGGACCAAGGTCTGCTTTACCGTGGCCTGCTTGGCGGCGGCGCAACAACTCCGTGATGGCCAACACGACCAGCATCGGCGGCAGCAGTACAGCGGAATGCTTCACGATAAAGAAGAAGCCGGCCGCGAGGCCCAGCACTATGACGCGTCTCCACGAAGGAAATTTCACGTACCGGTAGAACGCATAGATGCTGGCCAGCATCGCCGCCGCCGCGCCCGTGTCGGTTGTGACTAACGCACCATGGGCAAGAAAGTTGGGCTCGAAAACTATCAATACCAGGGCGATGAGTCCCGCGCCGGTGCCAAACATCTCGCGTGCCATAAGAAATGCCAGCAGCGCAGCTAATAGCGCAAAAATAGAAGCGAACATTCGCGCACGGAAGATCACTTTCTCGTGATCATTCTGAAAAATGAGATCGCGTCCGCTTAGGTAGCCTTCGTCCTTGAAGTACCGGTTCTGCAACTGCGGCTCATGAAGGTGCATGCTTAACAGCGGAATGGCGGCAATCATCTTCACCAGCGGCGGATGCTCGGGGTTAAGGCCGAAATCGTGATGCTTGAGAGACATGTATCCGGCGCCGATGTGATCGCCTTCATCGAAGCTGAGCGACTCGTGCCTCACCGAGTACAGCAGTTGGAATTCGAGAACCAAGAGCAAGAACACGACCGCAGCGATGGTTACCAGGACCGCTCAAGTAGGGAATGCAAGGTGCCAGTGACCTCCGCTTCGGTTTTCGAAATTGCACGCGCCTCTGCGTTCATTCTGTCCCCATATCAAAAAACACTAAGAAGTAAACCACGCCCATCCGCATAAACGCCAGAAGGTTCTCGGCAGAGAATCGCCGTCAGTCTTACACCAGGAAATACAACAACCGGGCCGGTTATGACGGCGGCGTCGGATGGGCTATTATTGAGCTGGATCGTGTAACCGCGGGGATTGTGAGACTCGGCCAACTCAGCGTGCCTTTCCGTGCATCAAATACCGAACCCTGAGGAACTTTTATGGCGAATCAACTTGCTCCGGTGATCGGCGAAAAACTAGGGCTCGGCGATGATGTGGCTTTCTTTTTCAAAAGCAACGAGGAACGCCTGAATTTCGTGATTCCTTATATGATCGACGGACTCCGGAATCAGGAACGCTGCGTCTACGTCGCGGAAGAGAATACAGTTCCAGAAATTCTGGCTGAGTTCATGAAGGCGGGCATCTATATTGACGCGGCCACTGCCAGCGGCGCCCTGAGCGTTGTCACCAAGCACGACACCTATCTCCGGCATGGGATTTTCGATCCGGCTGGAATGATCGCCGATCTGGATCGCGACGTGAGGTTTGCGCTCCAACAAGGCTTCTCCGGCCTGCGGGTTACAGGGGAAATGTCATGGGCTCTGGATTTGCCCTCCGCTCTGGGCCGGCTCTGCGAATACGAACAGGAACTGTACCGCCGCTGGCCTGCGCAACTCGCCGGGCTGTGCCAATACGATGAATCGCTCTTCTCACCCGATGTGATCGCCAAAATGGCGAACTGCCACTGCGCAGTCGTGCGCGACGGAAACATCGTGCGCCAACACACGCACAGATCAGAGGATACTTTGTCGGCATAACACCATCATTGCGCACTAAAGCATTCCGAGATGGTCGGGATATTTCGCTTGCAACGCGCTAATCAAGACCTCAAATTCGGGAAGAGTCCGCAGATTCCCGAGGCAACTGTCTCTCAGAAAAAAGGGCCAGCACGCAAAGCCGGTACTGACGCTTCGTTCGAGCCATTCGAAAGCCACCTGCGGCCGCTCCAAAATGGAGAAAATACAGGCGACCTGATAATAGGTATGGTGAGCATGTCCAAACGTTTTTGCCGTGCCGCAGGCGCGAGCCACGCACTCAAGTGCCTCTTCCGCTTTCCCAGTCAAAGCGAAATAGAGACCTAACAAACTGACGATCAGCGGTTCTTGAGCGAAGAGTCGAATTGCTTCGCCCAGCAGAGCTTTCGC
>JBAUVJ010000338.1:0-5937 GCA_049583165.1 Candidatus Sulfotelmatobacter sp.
GGCGTCAAACTGCCGGTGGTTGAGCTCACCTTAAAAGTTGAGATGTCATTTGCGTTTTTATTGAGGACATACAAGTAATTGGCATAGGCATCCATCAACAAAGGCCCCGGCCCGTTTTCTGTGGCGAACGTATTGCCGCCTGGGGTAGTAGCCTGCGGACTGACCACCGGAAGCAGACTGAAGTTCCCGTTCGGACAAGTCGGCAACGAAACGACTTGGCAAATCGTGTACGCACTGACGGTGAAGGACTGTGAGTTCGACACATAGACAAACCGGTTGCAAGGGTCGACCGTTACCCCAGATGGCACAGTGCCGGTAGGATTTTGCGAAACAAACGTTAGCGCGCCAGACGAGGAAACTGAATAGTTCAGTATCTCGTAACCCGCGGCGTCGGTAACATAAAGATTTTCCGTGGTCGGGGGCACGTTCGCCGAGCAAACCGCAAATGCGGGTGGGTAAACTGTCGGAGTCACGGCCAGCGCGGAAGCAGTCGGGATTGTCCCTCCGGGTTGCGCGGGCAACAGAAAAGGCGAGCCGGCGACTTCCGACAGGCTGCCATTGTTCACAGCCAGGACCGATACTGCACCCGGTGCGGAGTCCGCTACGAAAAGGAACTTTCCAGCAGAGTCGATTACCATAGCCACGGGAGTTACGCCACCGCTTAAAGGGGTAGTTGTCCCCGTCCCCAACTTTCCATCCGACGCCACCGGGAACGATTCGATCCCAGTCGAACTATTATTGACCGCCGTACTCGCAGCGACCATTACGTAGGCAAAGGCGCCGGCTGGATCGAGCACGACAGCGGTTGGCTGTCCATTCGTCGGCGGCCCGTTCACATTGTTGATCTCAGTCATGTGGCCGTTTCCCAGATCAAGGCTGAAGGTATCCATTACCGCGTTACCCTGCGTGGAAACGACGACCAGCCCGTTATTGGAAGCCGAGTATTTCGTGCTGCACGCCACCAGCACTGCGATCGAAATCAGAGCCGCCACTCCCACCATCCAGGTAAACCTTGTCCGCATTCTTCGCTTTATCTCCTGTGAACGTGCTGATGCGCTCCCCGGCTGCCCTCGGCCGGGCTGGAACTCTTTATGAAGGCGTGAATTGCCATCCATTTATGTATCAGGAATGAGCGGGAAGAGCAACCGCCACCAAGCTGTTTGGAACCGCAGACACGGCCGCGAGTTGCCTCGTCACGCGAAGAATGACGGAAGCAAAACGATCCTGAAGAGCCGGATTATACTTCTTGTGCCGACGGAACCGGTTCCGGCAATTGTACAGCTTGGGCGCTGACAAGCAGTGGAAGATGAATTTCAATCAACAACCCACCCTCTGACCGGTTGAACGCTGCAACCTGCCCCCCATGAAAACGCACTGCCCTTTCGGTGATTGCCAGACCCAGGCCCACGCCGCCCGTCTGCCGGCCACGATCGTCATCCAGTCGATAGAACGGCTGGAATAGTTTCTCCAGCGCATCGACCGGGACACCCGATCCACAATCTGTGACGCTCACTATTGCCTCAGCGCCCTTCGAGCCGTCTTTCCGCTTGAGATGAATCTCAACCGTTGTGCCCTCGCGCGTGTAACGGATTGCGTTGCGCACCACATTCTCAATCGCGCTGTGCAGCAGTGACGCTTCTCCGCGCACTCCCCAATCGCCATCAGGAATACTGCTGCGCACATGGCAGTGCCGCGCCTGCGCCTCGAACTCGGCATCTTCGGCCACATTCAGAACCACTTCATCCAGAAGGACGGGCGTGGGCGGTACGCGCTGTTCGCCATCCTCCAGCCTCGCCAGGGTAAGCAAACGGCCAATCAGTTCGTTCAGGCGGCTGGCTTCCAGTTCAATGCGCTCGAGCATGCTCGCACTTTCCGGACCGGAGCGTTGCCGCGCCAGACCAAGCGCTACATTCAAGCGCGCCAGCGGAGAGCGTAGCTCATGGGAAATGTCATTCAGCAAACGCGACTGCGCTTTCACCAAGCCTTCCAGCCGTCCCGCCATGGCGTCGAAATCGCGCACCAGACCCGCGATCTCATCCCGCCTTCGGCTCTTTGGATTCCCGGCGCGTGCCGTAAGATCGCCGGCGGCCAGTTGTTGCGTAGCCGCCCGGAGCCTTGCCACCGGCTTGGTCATGTACCAGGCCAGGAAATAACAAACTAGTCCTGAAGACAGTACTAAGATGATCAACCCCGGAATTGGCATACCCCGCGGCCCAAAGAAAACGCGTGGTCCCGGGGGCAAGCCCATCACGAGCGTGTAGCGATGTTTGCCGTCAGAGGAAGCGCGCGAATCGCGCTGGACGGGTGGCGGGGGGAAAACGACTCCATCACGCGGAGAGCGGCTGCCACCCGCCGCAATGCGGATTGCCCAGTCAGGCGCGCCACGATGCGAAACTTCCTCCCCGTTTTCATTGAATAGATAGACGCGCACGTGTTGGGTTGCTTCCAGACTCTCCAGATATTGCCGGAGTTGGTGACTCCCGCCTTCTTCATAAGCATTGACCGCATCGTTCATTGCGGTCGCACGTAAAGCCTCCCAGGTGGCGCTGCGGGGACGAAACACCAGGGTCACCAAGATGGCCAGCACAACGAACAAAGCCAGAGCCACCCAGAAGGAAAGAAAAATCTTGAGGAAGAGGCTCTTCATTAAGTGGCCTTTACCTTTTCTCCCACTTTCTCTCTGGGACGGGCAAAGATGTAACCAACGCCGCGAATCGTCTTGATGTGTTCGTCGTTGTCGGTATCGCCAAGTTTCTTGCGCACCTTGCTGACGTGCATGTCGATGCTGCGGTCGAAGGGAGAAAATTTGCGGCTCAATACAGCGTTCACCAGGCGCTCGCGCGGCACCACACGCCCTGCCTCGCGCAGCAGAACTTCCAACAAGTTGAATTCCACTGAAGTCAAATCCACCGGCTGGCCATCGCGCCGCACGCTGCGCGTAGCCGGATCAAGCTCAATCTCGCCAACTCGCACAATGTCAGGCGCAGCCGGAGAAGACTTGTCGCCGCGAGTTCGGCGCAGGATAGCTCGAATCCGGGCCACCAGCTCCCGGGGATTAAATGGCTTTGGCAGATAGTCGTCAGCGCCAATCTCCAAACCAACGATGCGGTCCACATCTTCTCCGCGCGCCGTCAGCAACAGCACAGGCAGCCGTGAGGTCGCACGAATGCGGCGCAGCACCTCAAAGCCGTTGATGCCCGGCAGCATTACGTCGAGCACAACCAGCAAGTAGCCGCCGCCCGTGGCGCGCTGCAGTCCGCTCTCGCCATCGTGCGTGGCTTCCACGATGAAGCCTTCGGCCTGCAAGTATTCGCCGACCAGGGTACAGAGTTCCACATCGTCGTCGATGACCAGAATGCGTTCCATATTTCTGGTTTTCATTGTGCACCAAGCAAGCCACGGATCAGGGTAAAGAATTGTCAAACCAAATTGTTAGGTCAGAACTCCCTCGCACCGGTCACGTTGCGATTGACAAAACTTTACTCGGCTTGACCGAGTTTTTACTACTTTCCTGCAAAAATCGTGTTCCTATGAGTGTACGCAAAACGCCAGGTTCCTGAAAGAAACGTTGAAGGGCCGGGTTTGGTTGAGGAAGACTTTGCTAAGGGAGATAAAGATTCTATGAAATCGATTCAAGTTCGTTTTCTCGTAGCGGCACTGGCGGTGTTGCTGGGCGGCGCCATCGCCAGATCACAAACCGCGGACGCTACACCCCCGCCTGCACATACGCGTGGCGCATTCGGCATGGACGGCCACATGATGGGTTTCTACGCAAAATTTCTGAACGTGAGTGACGATCAGAAGACTCAGATGAAGGCCGTTATGCAGAAGGAACGGGCCACAATGAAGCCGCTGATGCAGCAGGTGCACCAGTTGGATCAGCAACTCAAACCCTTGGTTGAAGGCACGTACGATGCAGCCAAGGTGCAAAGCCTGGTTGCGCAACAGGCTCAGACCCTGGTGCAAGTGAAGGTGGAGGAAGCCCGCATTCACAATGAGTTATATCAATTGCTCACACCCGACCAGCAAAGCAAGTTGAAGGAGTTCGAGGCCAATCGCGCAGCCCGTATGCAACAGCGCAGCCAGAACGCGCCCGCTGCTGAACAAGATCAAGAGTAAGATCTCGCTTTCAGGTTTGTTGGTTGGGGGTGGTTTAAACCGACTTGCGGGCTGGGATTTTCCTGGCCCGCCGTTTTTCGCACTCGCCACTCGCACATCGCCACTACTAAGGAACGTTGCCATGGACTTGGATCAAATCTTTATTCTCGATCTGGGATGGGTCTTCTTCGCGGCCTGGGGGATGGTTCTTGCGGCGGTTGGCGCGATCGCCTTTGGCCGCGACCTTCTCCCATTCATTCCGCGGCTAAGCCGCAAATCAGATCAGCATTAATTTGTTGCCGACTACTTGTCCGGCAAGCCACGCCTGCATTGTTGCCCGATCTTCTCCCCTCTGAACTTGCATCCCGCCTGCTAGAATTTCATCTACACCAACCACATGATTCCGTCGAACATGCGTCCACTGCTGCCCTACCTCAAGCGCTATCGCTGGGGCTTTGTTGTGGGCGCGCTTTGCATCGTTTTGAGCAACGGTGCACTGGCATTACTGCCGAGGGTGATCGGCAACGCTGCCCAAAGCCTGGAAAGCGGCGTCAACCGGCACAAGCTTTGGATCTTTACCCTCCAGGTTCTCGCGTTGGCGATCGTGCGGGGTATTTTCCTTTTCCTCACGCGCTGGATTGTCATCGGCATCTCCCGCGACATTGAGTTCGATCTGCGCAACGATCTGTTCGCTCATCTGGAAACGCTCTCTTACTCCTATTACCAGCGCATGCGTACCGGCGACATTATGGCAAGGGTCACCAATGATTTGAACGCGGTGCGTATGCTAATGGGTCCGGCCATCATGTATTCGGCGAATACACTCGTGTTCACGGCCGCGGCGCTCTGGTTCATGGTACGCAACAGTCCGAAGTTGACCTTGTATGCATTTCTCCCGCTTCCTATTGTCAGCGTGACCATTCAATATTTCGGACGACGCATCCACGAACGCTTCGAGAGAATTCAGGCGATGTTCTCCGATATCTCGGCGCGAGCCCAGGAAAATTTTTCTGGGGCGCGGGTGATTCGCGCCTACGTGCAGGAAGAGGCGGAGATTGCATCCTTTGAAGCCGCCAACCAGGAATACGTTGCACGCAGCCTGAAACTGGTACGGCTGATGGGCATGCTCTGGCCCACGCTTGAACTCATGCTGGGCCTGGCTCTTGTGCTGGTGTTGTGGATCGGAGGCCGCGAGGTTCTGGCCGGACGAATGCAAATCGGCGCCTTCACGGCATTCAACATCTACATGATGCAGCTGACGTTCCCCATCATTGCATTGGGATGGGTTGTCAATATTTTCCAGCGGGGCACAGCGTCGTTGGTACGGCTGAACGAAATTTTGCAGGAACAGCCCGAGATCAAAGATGAACCGGACGCGCTACCCTGGCCGGCAACTGGGGAGATCGAATTCCGCGGTTTGAATTTTGACTACGATGACAAGCGCGTTCTGCACGAGTTGAACCTGCACATTCCCGCGGGCAGCAGCATGGCGATCGTCGGGCCAACCGGCTCGGGAAAGAGCACGCTGGTCAATTTAATTCCGCGCATTTACGATGCGGCTCCGGGCATGGTTCTGGTGGATGGCAAGCCGATCCGCGATTTTTCTCTCGCTTCCTTGCGGCAGAATATTGGCTTCGTGCCGCAGGAAACATTTCTATTCAGCGACCGCATCCGCGAAAATATCGCGTTGGGCGTCGATTCGGCGACCGACCAGCAGATTCACGACGCGGCTGAAGAGGCCAATATCGCCGCCGATATCGAAGGTTTTCCCGAGCGCTATCAAACCATGGTCGGGGAACGAGGTATCACTCTCTCTGGAGGCCAGAAGCAGCGCACCGC
>JBAUVJ010000339.1:0-2802 GCA_049583165.1 Candidatus Sulfotelmatobacter sp.
GTCTTGGGCTCGACACAGGCAAGATCGTCGTCGCCGGCAACCTTCTCTGGTGGCATGTCTTAGCTCACGATGCTACGAACGGCAAAGGCGCTCATACGGTCCACCACCCAAAGTGCGTACGGTTGCAAAATTCCCTGAGCCTCAGAAAGCCGGAAGCTTGCGCCCGATCCCCGGTGCCATCCACCGTGCTCTGTTCCAAGCGCAATATAATCTTGAAATGGCTGATCGCGTTGCGTGCTCGTGCGTCGCTTGTCCGAGATGTGGGATTTGGGTTGTGGTTAGCCAACGAACCGAAGGTGGCGAGAACAAGAAAAAGTTCAGAGAAAGCTGCCCCGCGCCGGAGTGTGGAAAGGAATTCGAATTTGAGACTGGCGAGCCTCGGGTTTTTGAAGTGCCTCTGCCTCTTTTCGAGCGTCGTCACTTTTATCGGTCTGAACTAATATGACTTCGATGAATCGCGCGTTCTGGCTCAGCAGGCGCCGCCTCTATAAATCGTGGTTCGTTCGTTTCGGCTTGGACGACGACTCGGGAGCATGGTGCAGACAGATATTTCGCTTCTCAGGAAAAACTAGCGGGCGTGCTAAAGTGATGGCAATCATGACGGAATTGAGGAGTGAGCATTGAGCCAGCCCAAGACCGCCTCCACCGGGCCATTCAGGTTTGAGCGTGACATGTTCGCCAGTCTCAGTGAACTTTTACCCGAAAAAATCATTTCGACACCTGATCGCTGGGTTCATCTTAGGGAACCAACAGTCGGAAATGTCATACCTGATCTTCTTTTTGGGGAGTGGAGTGAAGAGCTTCGTCCGCTAAAACGGAATTTTACGTTCATTGAGGCGCGCATCCTTGCGCTACTGGAGCAGCGGGACGAGTTGCTGGAATCAGAGATATTGCAGCTCTTGCATTTGAGCGCTCCTGCCGCCGCCAGGGCGTTCAAGCGTATCCAGGGTTCCGGCCTCGTGCTCCCAACCCGTGACGGCAAAATATCCCTTGATGCTGGGTGCTTTACGAGGGCACTCTTTCTCACCGCAGTCGAACTGAAATTGCGACGCTGGCGTGAGGCTCTCGATCAGGCCATAAACTATCTCAAGTTTGCAGACCGCGCGTACGTCGTACTCGATGGAGATCAGATCGCTCGGGACGAAGAAATGATTAAAGCGTTTCGTACGTATGGCGTGGGATTGCTGATGCTTCGAACAGACGGACTGAGTGAGGTAGTCAGCGCACGGGCGCAGTCATGTATCAGCCCTCAGCGCATTCAAGCAGTGCAGAAAATATGTATCCGGCTGACGGAGTCGGGCCGCCTACAGCCGAGCATGGGACCGCCATGCCTGGAAAGCGTTTAGCCAGACTGCTTGGTGAGTCAGCTCTGTCTGGCTCGACCCCGTAATACCAATCCTTTGCAGATTGCTCGACCAAAGGACCGCACCTTCGAGCCACCGTTTTACCGTCTCGATCCGTCTGTCCGTGCTTTGGCTGGCGATCTGGCCTAGCCTGTACGCTATCTCGTTGTAATGTCCCCCGGCCGCCGCGATGTTGCTCTGTGTGTACTCCCACTCAGGAGGCGGATAGGTTCCGGACGCAAGTGCTCGCATCAGTGAGAGTCCGTCTTTAGTATCGATCAGAAGTCTGTCACCAAACTGTTTGTAGGAGCTCTCAATGTCGCTCTGTAGCCCAATGTCTCCCGCTAGTTTTACGCTGTGATAGCGTGGCATTGCACGGCCTTCCTGGTCTTCGAAGTCTGCGAGCTTTAGCCTTCGCTGGCCCCGGTAATAGCCTGACGACCAAACGGAAGCTCCGGCTGCGGAAGCGACCGCCCCAAAAGTACCGACGTAATTGATAAGCGCGGTTTTTCCCGCGCCCCGCACAAGGTCATCAATAAGCAGAAGTATGCACAACAGTGTGTCCCTACTGGTGCAGACATAGCCGCTCTCAGACGCCAGTTCGGGAAGAATGTACGCGCCAGCAAGTTCTCCCCTGGCGCTGAGTTGATTCGTGATCGTCTGGAGTAACGGGTTCTGGGTCGGGTCCACGCCCCGCAGGATACTGTCGGAAATCGCGACAGTTGCCAAAATCGGTATCCCTACCTTGAGTGCCTTGCAGGCTTCGAGTCCTGCGTCAATCCATGCCGTCTCCGTCGCGTACTGTTGCGTGGCGATTGTCGTCAAAGGACCCGGCAAGATGATCATTTCGCAACCTAGCTGCAACTGGGTTTTGACCGCAGATTTAGCGGCGTCTCCGATTCTTTGTAGATCATTCGGGACACAATTGGGCCAGCTTCGCAGAAGTGCGTCCGCGTGTAGGTCCTTCCAATTCTTAACGGAGGTGTGTTTGTCGGAATCGTATTCTGGGACAGCGCCAGGACAAAACCAGGGCCAAGAGGCCAGGTTCACCACTGACTTTGTCGCAACGTTAGGGTCAAGGCTCGATAGGTATAGCTGGGGATCGAATAATCGGTGTTGGAGGTAAGGGTACTTCCTGAAATCGCGCCTCACCAGCTGACCCGCTGGCATGGCTGAAGCTGCGATGATCCCTCCTGCTATGGCAGCTGGGGCCTGACCGGGGAGTGCGAACGCATACTTGGCATTGTAGTAAAACATAATCAGTTCACAGACTAGCCGCCAGGTCGGCAAAACGAATAACTAAGGCGGCTGGAAGCGGTCTAAACGGTGCCCGAAGGCTCAACATTAGGTCAATTATCTCCGCAAGGGCTGCTGGCGAAGAGGGTGCTAGGTCCGAGGTCTTCGGCGGTGAGCTTACTAGCAGGCTGCGGAAAAACGGACTCCGCGGACTTAGATTCTG
>JBAUVJ010000340.1:0-3484 GCA_049583165.1 Candidatus Sulfotelmatobacter sp.
ACCTTAGTGGGGTTAGCAAAGGCAATCTGGAGTTCACGAAACGCGGGGCGCAAATTTTCGGCTTTCCGACTACTTCTTTGCCGAACCGGGCGACTCCACGCCGGGCGGCTTGGGATCGGAAGCGCCGGAGACAATTCCCTGCCCTTCTTCGACGGAATAGAAACGATCGACTGAGGGCAAAGTGACTCGCTCGACCGTCCCGCTGGGCCAGTGGATCTCGATGCTATCGATCTTTTGCGCTTCACCGAGCCCGAAGTGCACGCGCAGATCGTTCGAGGAAGCGTAACTGCCTCCGCTGATCACATCGGCCCTCTGGCGAATGCCTCCGGCCACCAAATACACCGCCGCTCCGATCGCGTCACGAGGGCTCTTTGGGCCTCCCATGAGTTTGAGTCCGACCCAGTGGTTCTTGTTGGAATCTACATTGCGCAGAAGAGCCGGAACATTGTGCAACTGGTTGATCACGACATCGATTTTTCCGTCGTTGAAAAGATCGCCAAAAGCCGCGCCCCGAGCGGTCAGCACAGAAGCCAGACCGGTTCCCCTGACCGCCGGGACGACCTCGAATTTGCCGTTCCTCAGATTGCGGAACAACAGCGGACGCTCGGCGAAGGTCGTCCCCCAATCGCTCTGATCGACTCCGGGATAAACATGCCCATTCAACGCCAAAAGATCCTTCCAGCCGTCATTGTCGTAATCGAGAAATCCAGTTCCCCATCCCAAAAATGGGATCGTCACTTCGGCAATGCCGGCCTGATAGCTGACATCGGTAAAGTTTCCGCCTCCGTCGTTCCGATAGAGAGGGTTGTAATCATCCGAGAAGACCGTGTTATATAGGTCCAACAATCCATTGTTGAAATAGTCTCCGACCGCGATTCCCATTGACGCCGTCTCGCGGCCGTTCTCGTTCAGGGCGTAGCCGGAGGCATAGCTAGCGTCCTCGAAAGTCCCGTTGCCCTTATTAACGTATAAATAGTTGGGCGTGGAGTCATTGGCCACCATCAGATCGACTTTGCCATCGTTATTTACGTCGGCAAATACTGCGGTGAGACCGTAGTAGCGGTTGGCATCGCTGACTCCAGCCTTTTCGCTCACGTCGGTAAAGGTTCCGTCGCCGTTGTTGTGGAACAGGTGATCGGGCTCGCCTTGCAATCCACGTGGGCCGCACATCACCTTCATGCCCCGGAATTCGCAAGTCGAAAAAGCGACAGCTGAGGAGCCCGGCACCGGCGGGTGGTCAAGGTCGTAATGCACGTAGCCTGGAACAAACAGGTCGAGGCGGCCGTCGCCATCGTAATCGCCAAATGTGGCGCCGGTCGACCAATTACCGAGCGCCACGCCGGCTTTTTCGGCGACGTCGGTAAAGGTTCCGTCGTGATTGTTGTGATAAAGGCGATTCTTGCCAAAGTTGGTCACGTAGAGATCAGGCCAGCCGTCATTGTCATAGTCGCCGACCGCTACGCCGAATCCCCAACGGTCGTTTGTGACTCCAGCTTGTCGGGCGACGTCCGTAAATGTGCCGTCGTGATTGTTGTGAAAAAGGGCGGCGTGAGGAGGCGAGGCTTTCCCTGACATTGCATCGTACGTGGAGCCGTTAACAAGGTAAATGTCAGGCCATCCGTCGTTGTCGTAGTCGATGATGGCAACACCGGAACCAACCGTGTCGAGGATGAAATGCGTCTCGTCCGTCCCCATCACGTGCCGAAAGCGGGTCAATCCCGCCTTTTCGGCGATCTCCTGAAAAACGATCGGACCGTTTTCCACGAATCCGCCCGCGGTAATGGGACGCTTCTGGTCATCCAGCACTGCGGCATGAGCACCGCCGGTTGAAACGGCGCTTTGCGTTTGTTTCGCCGACTCAGTGGGGGATTGCCCAGCCTCTAGGTCCCCGGCAGCGACGGTCTGTGAAAAGGCTCTGCCTTCCGCCTGCAAAATTCCGGCAGTCGCCAACAACAACAGAGTAAAGGCCTTGGAGAATTCCCTCTTGATGATCATCGGCAAACGGGGTCCGTCCCTAACATCCGGCAGCCCAACTCAGATCATTTCACGCTGAAAGACAGTTGCGAGCAAGCATAACAACGGACGGCAATTGGAAGAGGCTCTTAGTGATTGAGCCTCCCGAAATGTCGAACACATAGTAAGCGTTTGCCTCGATTGATGCTATAGTTTGTCGTTGAGTCAGCGGTTGCCATGTTTTCGCCCTACCTGCGACCATTCCTGAAATCTTTCCGAGCGCAACCTCGCTCGATGAATATCAATAGTTTCTCTACTTACTCACGAGAGCTGATATTTCTTAGGACTCTGTTCTGGGCGACGATGCTGGTTGCGCCGTCATGCTGCATCCTTCGCGCCCAAAGTCCTTCAAGCACGATCGAGTTGCGGATCATTGTGGTGGATTCTCCGGCGCTCGCGGACCGCACCGTGCAGCGTCTGAAAAGCGGGGAGGATTTCGCGACCCTGGCTCGAAAGCTTTCCATCGATCCGACCTCCTCTGACGGCGGTTCCATGGGTCGTGTCGATCCCTCTGCTTTGCGCTCCGAATTTCGCGAAGCTCTCAAGGGACTCGCCCCAGGACAGATTACCAAGGTGATTCGCGTCTCTTCCGGGTATGCGATCCTGAAGGTCGTTCGGTCTGGAGATGTAGACCCTCTTCCGGACCAAAATTTGCAGGACAGAAGCCCAGCCCGGATTCTTCCCTCCGCCGCTACCGGAACAATTCGCTACGCTCCCTACGTCGGCGGTATTGGAGAAGCCGATCTCGCGTTCCGCGACTTCGCCAAACCGGAGGGATGGAGCCAGGATCCGCGTGTTTCATGTCAGATCCGCCAACAGTCGCTGGCCTCGGTGACCCAATACATCGAGAAAAGCCTTGACCCGGCTAATCCAGAGGGCGTGGCTCACGGCAGTCCACTCGATATTATTCAGATGCACTACGCTCTGGCCAACGTGTACTCGTACCAGGGCCAAATGGATAAGGCCATTGGAGAATGGCTAACTGCATACCAAATCGCCGCGTCTCAACTTCCGGGAGAGGTGCCGGAGTTGGAAGAGGTCTTGGGCATTGTTTATTTGCACAAGTCAGAAATGGATAATGACGTCTATCGCCATCCCGGAGAGCAATGCATCTTTCCGCCGCGATCGAACCAGAGTTACGCGAAGCCTGGGGCTTCCGAGAAGGCAATCGAGTATTTGCTGAAGTACTTGCAACGCAAGCCCGACGCGCTGGACGTAAAATGGCTGCTCAATCTTGCCTACATGACACTTGGGAAATATCCCGCAAGCGTGCCGCCACAGTATTTGATTCCGCCTTCGATCTTCGAGTCCAGCGAGGATGTCGGACGCTTCGTGGACGTGGCGCCCGCGGCAGGTCTCGATTCCTTTTCCATGGCTGGAGGTATGATCGTCGATGATTTTGAGCAGAACGGGCTGTTTGACGTGGTCACTTCCGATTCGAACCTATGCGGTCCAATGCACTACTTTCACA
>JBAUVJ010000341.1:0-3583 GCA_049583165.1 Candidatus Sulfotelmatobacter sp.
CAACAGTATCCAACGCGTGTTCCCGAGAGATGATCTTCACAGCTTCGGCCAAACCCTGAGCGATTCCGAATTGAAAAGATCGCGCGATTTCCCCCACATCGCGGGCGCTGGCATGATCGTTCGCGACCGCCAGCAGCAACGGACGGAAATCGAGCTCGCCCTCTTCGCCATTCATGAAGATAAATGGAAAGGGGTAGGGCTCGGTTACTCTGGCGCCGCGGGCGAGTTGCTCGATCCAGATTGCGGCCTGTCCTTCAAAAGTGACTTCTCGAGTAAAGCCGAGAAGGGCGGCGGCAGCGTCAAACAGGCGCCCAACCGATGTCGTAGCAAAGGTGCGCACGTCTTTCCCCACTAATTCCATCGCTTTGTGGTAACGCTCGGGGAAAGCGAAGGGCTTCGCAAGCACGTCTGGCAAACCCACCACCTGCGCAAGAAACCCAGCCGCGGCCTGTACGGGATGGTGCGCAGCAGCATCTCCACCCGCGAGCGCTGCGCGGCGCAAATGAGCAATGCGTGTGAATCCCTTTTGGACGCTGCCCACAAAGATCTCGCCGCCCCAGATGGATCCGTCGTCTCCATATCCGGTACCGTCGAAGCTTACGCCTACGACCCGTTTCGTGAGATCTCCCCGTTCAGCGAGCACAGACGCAATGTGGGCGCGATGGTGCTGCACCGCCCCGCACCGTGGAATGCAAAGCTTCGCGGCGTGCGCAGTCGAAAGATATTGCGGATGAAGATCGTGGACGAGAAGCAGTTCTTCCGGGTGAACTTCGTACATCGAAACCAGATCGTTGATCGTTTCGTAAAAGGCGCGTAGCGATTGGTAATGGTCGAGATCTCCCACGTGCTGGCTGACAAAGGCCTGGCCATCAACGACCAGAGTGATTGTATTTTTCAGACCGGCGCCGAGGGCGAGAATTGGGCGTTCAGCCGGAATCGTGGCAACCGCACCCGGAGCATAACCGCGGGCGCGGCGCAGAACCACGGGTCCGAACGCGCCGGCGCGCGCGACCGAGTCATCCACTCGGCGCGCGATGGGACGTTGCCCAATCAGAAATGAGTCCGCGATCCCATCGAGACGCTGCAAGGCGTCGTCGTCCTCATAAGCGATTGGTTCACTGGAGCGATTCGCGCTGGTCATGACCAAAACTTCTGGGGCGTCGGCAGCAAATAGCAAGTGGTGCAAAGGAGTGTAAGGCAACATTATGCCGAGTTCGTTGTTCTCCGGGGCGACTCCGCTGAGCGTGACTCTCGCAGGGGCGAGGACGATAGGACGAGCAACGGAAGTAAGCAGCGTTTCCGCGTCCGTAGAAAGCTCGACCAGGGCGCGAGCGGTCTCGATATTCCGCACCATCAGAGCGAACGGTTTTTCTTTCCGAAACTTGCGATCCCGCAAAGCCGCGACGGCAGCGGAATTTCGAGCATCGCATGCCAGATGGTAACCGCCGAGCCCTTTCACGGCGAGAATCCCTCCGGCATTAAGAATCGCGGCGGCGCGGCGGATGCTGTCTTCATTACAACTTGTGGTTTCATCGTCCGAGTGAAGGTTCGAACGAAGATGCGGGTCGAGAGAATAGCTCGGACCGCAAGATGGGCAGGCTATAGGCTGCGCGTGAAAGCGACGGTTGCCCGGATTCGCGTATTCCGAGAAGCAATAATCGTCGAGCGGCCAATCCTTCATCGTGGTGTTAGGCCGGTCGTAGGGCAGGGCGCGCACGACCGTGTAGCGCGGCCCGCAATTCGTGCAGTTGATATAGGGGTACCAATAACGCCGGTCGGCTGGATTGAACAGCTCTCTCAGACAATCGTCACAAACTGGCAGATCGGGTGAAATGCAAGCCGTCCGGCGTTCGCCGCGCTGGCTCGTCCGGATCGTGAATTCGCGCATGCCAACCGGCTCGACCGGGCGCACGTCGATTTCCGCAATTCTGGCTGCGGGCGGTGGTTGTGCTTTCAGGTCTCGAACAAAAGCTTCCATCCCGGTCTCAGCGCCTTCGAGATGAATCTCGACGCCTTCTTCACCATTCAGCACCCACCCATTCAAAGTATTGGCGCAGGCAAGGCGATAGACAAAAGGACGGAATCCCACCCCCTGCACTACTCCCCGAACTCGAATGGAACGAGCGTTCGCCATTACGCTGTTTACCTATCTACTAATCCGCACTATTCGTCGACACCACAAATCCGCTACAAATCGACGATGCAACCGTGACCTTGCCACCCCACTTGAACTACTTTTCCGTCTTCGACCAAGATCGGTACTATGCACTGTCCGCGAGCGACCTCTCGCATGCGTCCGCGCGCTACCGGATCGGCTTCCACGTCGTACTCGACAAACTCGCTGCGCTTCCACTCCAGCCACTCGCGCATTTCGCCGGTATGGGGACAACGGGCGGTCCCAAAGAGTTCAAGCGTGGCCACGGCTCAGGACCTCCAACGATTCGCGGATGACGTGATAAATGGATGCCTGCGCTTCTTGAATGCGGGGGATATAGTCGCAATTCACGACCACGGGAAAATCAGCCAGACGCTTGCGCTTGATCTCGCCTCCGTCATAGCCGAGCAGCGCTACGGTCAGCATATTCCGCTTCCGCGCTTCTTCGAGGGCCATGATGATGTTGCGGGACCCGCCGCTGGTGGAGATGCCGATGGCAACATCTTCGGGACGAGCTTGCGCGATCAACTGGCGCAGAAAAATCGCGTCAGTGCCAATGTCATTGGCGACGGCGGTAATATTCGCCGGTTCGAGCGAGAGCGACACCGCGGGGATGGATTGGTACCCAGCTGGCGGGAGGACACAATCGATCGCGAAATCGTTGGCATCGGTCGCGGAGCCGCCGTTACCGAAGACGATGATCTTGCCGCCGCGTTGTAGTCGATCATGGATCGCCTGCGCGGTGTTGCCGATCTGCTCGGACTCATCTTGTGCCACTCGCTGGCGCAATTTCGAATCGTCTTGCACTTTGATCACGATCGACGAGGCCACCTCGGCTACCAGATCCCCGGTTCCCTGTTTTTCCGTCCCCAAGAATGGATAGAGGAATCCTGACGCTCCCACTTCTTGGCCGAGTTCGCGGTGTTCGAAGAACACATGGACCGTTTCCCAGAGCGTGTGATAGAGAATCTCGATGATTTCCTGATGCATAAACGGATCTCGCGTGGCCGCATCGACCGCGTAAGATCCTTCAACGCCGGGTAAAGCAAACGTCATCGCGTCCTTAAGATGCGCTTGCTGTAGCGTAGCCCAAACTTCGGGATCGCCCTCGGGTGGACCGAATCCCATGACGATGTCTTCGGGATGAAGAATGGCCTCGATCCACGGGCGAAATAGCACGGATAAATCCAAGGCGGGTAGAGCACGTTTGCCGACGATCACAGGATGAACGAACTCTACGGACACATGCTGCGCGTCAGTGGCGTAGGGGCCGCGACCGAAAGCGAGCAGACGGCCGCCGCGAAGAAAGCGCTCCGACATCTCGCGGCAGGCTTCGGACAGACGCGGGGCTTCATGCACGAAGAAGCGTTCGTAGAGCTGGTTGCGCTCAAGCAAATGCTCTTCGATCTGGCTCGCGAGTTTATACGC
>JBAUVJ010000342.1:0-6071 GCA_049583165.1 Candidatus Sulfotelmatobacter sp.
GGGATTTAGAATCCAATACGGACAGTATCGAATCCAAATCTGAACTGGGTTCGCTAGGTTTGCTGCGGGAACCCGTCTTTCCTTGTTGTTTGAACTCTGGGTGGTGCCTAAGCGATGTGGATTGTAGCGTTAGCTCTAAGACGTCCCTACACATTTGTCGTGATGGCGCTCGTCATCATCATTCTTTTTTTCGTCACGATTTTTCGCACTCCAGTTGACATCTTCCCCGACATCGATATTCCGGTTGTTTCGGTGGTCTGGTTCTATTCGGGCCTGTCGCCGCAGGACATGGCCGACCGCATCGTGGCCAATTCCGAGCGCGGAATTACCACGACAGTCAACGATATCGAGCACATGGAGTCGCAGTCAGTTTACGGACTCGGCGTCATCAAGATTTTTTTTCGTCCCGGCACCAACGTACAGGGAGCCGTCGCGCAAATCACCGCCATCGCGCAAACCACCGTGCGTAGCCTCCCTCCGGGCACCACGCCGCCGCTGATTATTTCCTATAGTGCTTCGACCACGCCCATCGTTCAACTGGGACTGAGCAGCAAGACTCTTCCCGAGCAGGAACTCTTCGATCTCGGGCAGAACTTCCTGCGCAACTATCTCGCAACGGTTCCGGGCGCCGCTACCCCCTACCCTTATGGTGGAAAGATTCGCCAGATTCAAGTTGATCTTGACTTGTCGAAACTCCAGGCATACGGTCTTCAGCCGAACGACATTGTCAACGCCGTCAATGCCCAGAACATCATCCTTCCAAGCGGAACCATCAAACTAGGCTCGCTGGAATACGACGTCGAGATGAATGGCACGCCGCAGACCCTCGCGGAATTGAACGATCTTCCAGTAAAAACCAGCAATGGATCCACGCTCTACATGCGCGATGTGGCCCACATCCGCGACGGCTTCGCGCCTCAGACCAACATCGTGCGCCAGGATGGAAACCGTGGCGCGCTGATGTCGATCTATAAGAACGGCAACGCCTCCACGCTGCAAATCGTAGCGGGCGTCAAGAGCATTGTTCAGCAGGCGGCGCAGGCTTTGCCGCCCGAATTGAAAGTCACGGCACTCTTTGACCAATCTTTGTTCGTGCGTGCGTCGATATACGGCGTGTTGCGCGAAGGCTTGATTGCGGCCGCGCTCACCGCCATCATGATCCTTATCTTCCTTGGCGATTGGCGTCCCACGATCGTTATTTCTATTTCCATCCCCCTATCCATATTTGTTTCGATCATCCTGCTGGGCGCGATCGGCCAGACCATCAACATCATGACCCTGGGAGGATTAGCGCTCGCGGTCGGCATCCTGGTGGATGACGCCACGGTGGAAATCGAAAACATCGAGCGCAACCTCGCCATGGGGAAGGAGATGCGGCAGGCGATTCTCGATGGCGCGCAGCAGATCGCCGTGCCCGCTTTCGTTTCGACACTGAGCATCTGCATCGTTTTCGTGCCCATGTTCTTTCTGGCGGGCGTGGCAAAGTTCCTCTTCGTGCCGCTGGCGGAGGCTGTCAGCTTCGCCATGCTGGCCAGTTATCTCCTTTCACGAACACTGATTCCCACGCTCGTGATGTACATCATGCGCGGCCACGAGCATCGTGCCGAAGCTCCCAAGTCGTTCCTCGGCCGCTTTCAGCGCGGCTTCGAACGTAAGTTCGAAGACTTCCGTCGCGGTTACGAAGCATTGCTGGAAACTACCCTCGAGCATCGCGGCATCTTCGTCGTCATCTTTCTGGCCTTTTGCCTGCTATCGCTCGGGCTGTTCTTCTTTCTTGGACAAGATTTTTTTCCGCAAGTGGATGCCGGCTTGTTGCGCCTCCACGTCCGCGCGCGCCCCGGCTTGCGCGTGGAAGAGACCGCCCGACTCTGTGACGAAGTTGAAGCCACTCTGCGCCAGGAGGTTCCGAAAGGTCAGTTGCAGACGGTTCTGGATAACATCGGCCTGCCTAACTCCGGCATCAACCAGTCTTATAGCTCCAACGGAACTATCGGAACGAGCGATGCCGAGATTCTTATCGCACTCGATCCCGAGCATCATCCTCCCACGGCGGACCTTACGCGGCATCTGCGCGAAATACTTCCGCACCGCTTCCCCGGCGTGGAATTTTTCTTCCAGCCCGCCGATATCGTTACCCAGATTCTGAACTTCGGCCTCCCCGCACCCATCGATGTGCAGGTTATCGGCACGGATATGACCGGCAGCTACGTGATTGCGCAGCAGATCGCCAATAAGATGCGCCATATTCCCGGGACCGCCGACGTGCACGTGCAGCAGTTGCTCTCGCTGCCCACCCTGCACATGGATATCGAACGCACACGCGTTACCCAGGTCGGGTTGACCGCTCGCGATGTCGCGACGAGTGCGCTCGTGTCGCTTAGCGGCAGCTTCCAGACGTCGCCAAACTTCTGGCTGAATCCGAAAAATGAAGTCACCTATCAGGTTGCGGTGCAGTCACCGCAATACCGCATGACCGACCTGCAAGACCTGATGAACATTCCGGTGACTTCGCAGCAGGGACCGCAGTTGATGAGCAATCTGGTTCGTGTATCTCCAGTCACGCGGGCCGCAACTGTGAACCATTGGAATGTCGCCCCGGTCATCGACGTTTACGCCAGCACCCAGGATCGCGATCTGGGCGCTGTGGCTGCGGATACCGATAAGGTGCTAAAAACCTTCGATGGCCATTTACCCCGCGGCACTCACATCGTGGTGCGCGGGCAGGTCGCCACCATGCGCTCGTCGTTTATCGGCTTGGGCGTAGGATTGGTCGGCGCCATTGTGCTGGTCTATTTATTGATCGTCATCAATTTCCAGTCGTGGCTTGATCCGTTCATCATCATCGCCGCCTTGCCCGGAGCTTTGGCGGGGATCTGCTGGTTCCTGCTGCTGACGCGCACTACCTTGAGCGTGCCCTCGCTCACCGGCGCCGTCATGTGCATGGGCGTCGCCACCGCCAATTCCATTCTGATGGTCAGCTTCGCGCGTGAACAATTGGATGAAGGAATTCCAGCGGTAAAAGCCGCCGTGGCTGCGGGCTATACGCGTATGCGCCCCGTCTTGATGACGGCACTGGCCATGATTATCGGCATGGTGCCCATGGCCCTGGGATTTGGAGAAGGCGGCGAACAGAACGCGCCTCTGGGCCGAGCCGTAATCGGCGGCTTGCTGTTTGCCACGGTTGCCACTTTATTTTTTGTGCCCAGCGTATTCGCTATTTTCCACGGCCGCCGGGAAGCCAGGCGGGCGCGAGCCGAACAGTCTTAAGAGTTGTGGACAGGGGAATTGGAGCCGAGCATGAGTGAAGAACGGAAATTAAATTCAGCCGCGGATGAGCAGCAAGGCGCACCTGGGCAAAATGCTCAATCGTCGCAGCCGGGCCAGAATCAATGCGAAGAGCATCATGCTCACAGCGCCCAGGGCAAGCGTGATGAAGAGATCGAGGCGATCCAGCAGCGCTCCCGCCATCAGCCGCCTGGAATCCAGCGTCCTCCCGAGCTTCCGCCCGCGCCTCCGCGCAAGGCTTTGACGCTGGTCGGAATCATGCTGCTGATTCTGCTCGTCGCCGGCGGCATCACCATGTTGGAACGGATGAGCCATGAGCGAGCTCTGGCCAAGGAAACGGAACGCGAGGCGATTCCGACCGTTGCCGTTGTAAACCCCGTGTCGGAAAAGCCCGACGAAGACCTCGTTCTTCCCGGCTCACTGCTGGCCTACGAAGAATCTCCCATCTACGCCCGGACCAACGGCTATCTGGTGCGCTGGTACAAGGACATTGGCAGCCGGGTTACCCAAGGCGAGTTGCTGGCCAAGATCGACACTCCCGAGGTTGATCAGGAGTTGAATCAGAGTCGAGCCTCGCGTCTGCAGATTGTCGCGCAAATGGAGCTGGCAAAAATCAGCGCCGACCGCTGGGAAGCCCTGCGCAAAACCGATTCCGTTTCCGCGCAGGAAGCGGACGAGCAGACCAGCGGCTATAAGCAGGCTCAGGCAAACCTGGCCGCTGCCGAGGCCAACGTCCGCCGGCTCGAGCAACTCGAAGGCTTCAAAGACGTCTACGCGCCCTTCTCCGGTGTGCTCACCCGCCGCAACGTTGATCCCGGCGCGCTCATCAACGCGGGCGCCGGCGCCGCTGGACGAGAATTGTTCGACCTCGCTCGCGTCGATCCACTGCGGGTTTACACCAGCGTTCCGCAGGCCTATGCGCCCTACATAAAGGTCGGAGCCAAAACTCCAGTCACTTTGCAGGAATTTCCCGGTCAGAAATTTTACGGAATCATCGCGCGAACCGCGGAGGCAATTGATCCCGGCACTCGCACCTTGCTCACCGAAGTGGATGTGCCGAACAAGGATGGCCGCTTGCTGCCCGGCTCCTTCGGCGAGGTTCACTTCGCCGTCGGTTCCAACGTGAACAAAGTTACGATTCCCGTGAATGCAATGTTATTCCGCGCCCAGGGTGCGCAAGTCGCAGTCGTCGGTCCCGACGGTAAAGTGCAGTTACGCCCCATCACGATTGGACGAGACTACGGCACCACCTTGGAAATTCTCGAGGGCGTTTCCGCGACCGACAAAATCGTAGTCAATCCCGCCGACTCGTTGGAAGACGGACAGCTGGTGAACCTGGCGCAGCCGCCGGCCAAGCAACAACAGCCCGGCCAAAGCTCGCAGAGTCAACAGAAGGGTGGGGTTTCGTGAAGCGAGTCGCATTCTGCGCCGCTCCGGTTATTTTGTTGATGGCGCTTGCCACGGGATGCACCGTCGGTCCGCGATACAGCCGCCCTGCGGCTCCAGCCCCCTCGCCCGATGCCTGGAAGACTCAACCACCGTGGCAGCAAGCAGCGCCCGAAGATGCCATCCCCAAGGGCGAGTGGTGGAAAGTATTTAACGATCCCGACCTCAACGCCTACGAGCAACAGCTCTTGCAGGCGAACCAATCTCTCGCCGCAGCGCGCGACCGTTTAGATCAAGCTCGCTCCCTAGCGCGCGTGGCAACCTCAGGATTATTCCCCCAGCTCTCGGCCGACCCTTCCGCAGTTCGCGAGCGCGGCGCCGGAAATCGCCCCTTGAACGGAGCGGTGCCGGTCATTATCAATGGCTCCACTCAGGCAGTCCCGCCCTATACCGAGAGCGTCTACACGATTCCATTCTCCATAAACTATGAGCTCGATCTTTTCGGACGTGTGCGACGCGGCGTGGAAGCTGCGAATGCAACGCTTCAGTCCACCGCGGCGGATCTCCAGAACGCCCAGTTAGTGCTCACCGCGGAACTCGCCGCCGACTACTTCTCCTTGCGCGAGTTGGACGCAGAATTCAATGTGGTGCAGGAATCCGTGGGCTACCAGCGCAAGGGCCTTGACCTGGTGAATGACCGGCATAACGGCGGCATCGCCAACGGACTCGACGTCGCGCAGCAGGCTGCCCTGCTCGATTCAACCATATCGCAACTTTCCCTGGTGCAGGAGTCGCGGGCACAATATGAACACGCCATCGCCGTCCTCTTAGGAAAGCCCGCATCCAGCCTGAATGTGCGCGTGGCGCCCTTGCAGGCCACGCCTCCGCCAGTTCCGCTGGATGTGCCTTCGGATGTTTTGCAACGCCGGCCCGATATAGCCAGTGCCGAGCGGCAAATGGCTTATCAGAACGCGCAGGTCGGTATCGCGCGCACCGCCTTCTATCCGCAAATCACACTAAGTGGCGCCGGAGGTTGGCAGAGCACCGACATCAGCTCCCTTCTGAACGCGCCAAGTCTCTTCTGGTCGCTCGGGGCCGATGCTTTGGAACCCATCTTCGAAGGTGGACGCAACCGCGCCAATCTCGCCGCCGCCCGCGCCGTCTACGAGCAGTCTGTGGCCAACTACCGCCAGGCCGTGCTCACCGCCTTCCAGCAGGTTGAAGACGGCATCAGCAATCTGAGCACGCTCTCCCAGGCTCTGAAGACGCAAGGCGCCGCAGTCGAGGATGCGCGCCGCGCGCTCGAAATCGCCAACAATCGTTACATTGGCGGGGTCACCAGTTACCTTGACGTCATCACCGCCCAAACCACTCTTCTCACCAGCGAACGCCTGGAGACG
>JBAUVJ010000343.1:0-2213 GCA_049583165.1 Candidatus Sulfotelmatobacter sp.
GTCAGGGAAGTGGCCTATCCGGCGATTACGCAACCTTGCAGTGGACCGATGAACAAGGTGCCCAATCGGCCTCCCTGGCCACCACAACCGCCATGTATGGAACTACCATTCCACTGCACGCCGTCGGTGGATCGACCATCTCCCTCTATCTTCCGGAAGGCCAATCGACGGCCCCGTTCTACGTGAACGCGGTCCTCTTCGGAGAGCCCTTAACCGGGCCCGGCCCCCTCACCGATTACGAAGATTTTCTTCTTGATTGGACAAACGCGACCTGGCCATACCACAAGACGTTTCTCAGCGCCGCAGGTGGCGTAGTATTCGCCGTCGCCACGAACATCGCAGAACAGACAAACACAGGAACAATCGAGGAGCAGATCGATATGTCGGTCAACTTCTCCGGACTAAATTTCCTTCCAACTCCCGCACTGCCTGCGGGTGCCCCCGCCGCAGGCAGAACCTATTTCACGGTTTACGCTCCTGCGTCGTCCTCCGATTCGTTCTTCTGGGAGACCTACAACACTCCCGGCATGATGTGGGGCGACTCCCCCACCTACAGCGCAGAAATTGTTGCCATCTCTTTCTGACTGGCAGCCTTGATTGGCAAAACGGGTGCCCCACTTCTCGCTTCCTTTGCGAGAAGTGGGATTCCACAATTCTCATCCTCTTGGGTTTTTAAATCCGGAGAGTACCGATACCAATCGTCCCTCTTCATCCCGCCAGCAGCGTGACTCCCGCTGCCACCAGCCCAGCCGCAATCCACCGCCTTCGATCCACCCGCTCATGCAAAAAAATCTTTGCCGCAACCGCGTTGCCGATGAAGGTGAGGGAAGCGGCGGCGGGAGCCACCAGGCTTACGTCTCCCCAGGAGAGCGCGAACAGCAAACTAAAGAAAGCCACGGCCATCGCCGTAACCCCAAAAAGAAAATTAGGATTACCCAGGGTCCGCCGGATCACCGCGACGAGTCCATCCCGGCGCCACACCACTCCCACGTTACCCACCTGCTTCATGGCATGCGCGAGCAACACATCGCCCACCACCGAGGCGCAGACAATCACGAGTATCGCGCTCCAGGTATAAATCGTTCTCATTCCCAATCCCTATCTCAATGTCATTCCGAACCGGACCGCAAGCCCGGCGAGGAACCTGCTGTTTCCATCACGCGCCCAACCTCTACAACCTTTGATTCATGCACCGTAATCTCCGGCCCGCCCGCAATAAATCCCACGCCTCCCGTAATCAGCGCAATCCCTAACCAGCGCAGCGGGCTCACATGCTCGTGCAGCAAAAATCTTGCCACCAGCGCCAGCAGCACATAGCCGAGCGAAGTCGCCGGCAGAACATAAGTCAGATCAGCCCAGGAAAGCGCGGTCATGTACGTGCCAAAAAACGCGAGCAGCAGAAGAATCCCAACTGCGACCCAAGGATTCAGAATGGCGAAGATAACGCCCTGAAGATGATGAATGGAAATACTGCCCGTCTGCTTCATCCCATGCGAGAGCATGGAGTCCCCAGCCGCGGCGAACACCGTGACTCCAGCCAACACAAGATACTTGCGAAAGTTCACGGAAGATTCGGATGGTCGTAAAATTGGGCCGGCGCTCAAGTTCGGCCGATCGTTAAGTTCGGCCCCGGAAGTGGCCGCACCCATAAATCCATGTCATTCCGAACGCGGCCAAAGGCCGAGTGAGGAACCTGCTGTTAAAGCTCAGCCGTGGCAGAGCCCTTAAGCCTTGGCCAGCTCCGCCGCAGCTTCCTCGCCATGCTTCTTAACCAGCTTGTTACGCTGCGACCGCAGCTTCAGGAACGTCTTCGCCTCTTTGTAAAGCCGCTTGCGGTCATTGCTGTCGAACGCCGCCTTCCTCAAGATCCGGAACACAGCCTTGGGCCGGAAATAATACTCGTCGTAAAAACGATGCACCGCCGAAAGAATCTCATCCGCCGCCAACCCCGGATACTGAATGTGGGCCAACTGGTGTCCGCCTTCATCCACCATCTTGTTGTCGCCCACAATAAACCCATTCTTCACCGCGTAGTCATAAAGCTCGGTCCCAGGATAAGCGTGCGCCACCGAGACTTGAATCGTCTCCACATCCAGTTCCTTGGCAAACGCGATCGTCGTGTTGATGCTCTCTCGCGTCTCCCCCGGCAACCCCATAATGAAGTCGCCGTGGATCACCAAGCCCAACTTGTGGCAGTCCTTGGTAAACTGCCG
>JBAUVJ010000344.1:0-6700 GCA_049583165.1 Candidatus Sulfotelmatobacter sp.
CGCTATAGCGACTTCACCAGCGCATCGAAAACTGCATTCCAGAACCCATCGGTTCGATTCATCAACATTAACGTCACTGAGTTCGACGCCTATAAGCACGCCGCTCTCCCGCTCACTGGCGATGCCCGCGTCACACTCGATGAGTTACTGCTGGCAGTTGGCGATTATCACGTAGAGAAGAGATATCAGGACCAGATTCAACAACTCCGTACGCATTGGGAGACGGAAGTCGACCGGATTTACGGACTCGCGAAAGCTCCTCCGATCACACAGGGAGAAGTCATCGGGATCGTGAATAATTTTACTCAGCCTTCCGATATCGTAGTTTGCGCGGCTGGAAGTATGCCGGGAGATCTGCATAAACTTTGGCGCACTCGCCAGCCTGGCGGCTATCACATGGAGTACGGCAATTCCTGCATGGGCTACGAGATTGCCGGTGGACTGGGTGCAAAAATGGCTGATCCCTCCCGCGACGTGTATGTTCTGATTGGCGATGGCTCGTACCTGATGATGGCGCAAGAGATTGTGACCAGCTTGCAGGAAGGATACAAGCTGAACATCGTTCTCCTGGATAACCACGGATTCTCCAGCATTGGAGGCCTAAGCCGCGCCTGCGGAAACGAAGGAATGGGTACCAGCTACCGTTACCGCTGCGGGGACAAAGATAAATACGATGGCGACCTTTTGCCGGTGGATTTCGCCGCCAACGCCGCCAGCCTGGGAGCGTGGACCGTTCGAGCGACTACGGCCGATGAACTTAGTGCGGCATTGGCCGAAGGCAGAAAACAAGCTCGCACCTCTGTGGTTGTAATCGAAACCTCTTACGATCAAAGAGTGCCGGGCTATGAATCCTGGTGGGACGTGCCGATTGCGGAGGTCTCGGAGCGGGAGACGGTGAAAGCTGCGCGCCAGGCCTACCAAGAAGCACGCGCAAAAGAACGTTTCTTTTTTTGACAGAAGCTTGTTTCAGAACTTTTGCCGGTTCTTGGGGCGTAGTCGTTCGGGTCGATTTTCCGTAGTTACGAGGGGGGCGTGGTGGCGATATCAGCCGGTGCGGAACAAACCGCTACATTTACGCAGCCTCATCTCAAGCGCGTCCTGAGCCTGTGGGATCTTATTTATTACGGAATTATCCTCACCTCGCCAATTGCGGCTGTCCCGCTGTTTGGGGAAGGGCAAGTTCTCTCCCATGGGCATACGGTAGCGACGCTGCTCCTGGCCATGGTGGCGATGTCGGTGACCGCCGTTAGTTTCGGGCGCATGGCCAGTGTGTATCCCTCGTCCGGTTCGGTTTACACCTACATTAGCCGGGAGTTAAATTCGCACGTAGGCTTTGTGGTCGGATGGGCAATGTTTCTGGAATATCTATTTCAGCCTGTCCAGAATGCATTGTATGCGGTGCTCACCATTCAGCGCATGACACCGCGTATTCCTTTCGCCGTTTTAGCCGCGCTCACCGTGGGTTTGATCACAATAATGACGGTTCAGGGAATCAGGTTTACGGCGCGTACCAACGAAGTTCTGCTCGGCTTCATGTTGTTAGTCACTACTGTTTTTTTGGTGGAAGCGTTCCGTTACATCGTGCTTCACCATCGCTACACAGGTCTGGTTTCGCTGAACCCGATCTACAATCCGGCCACATTCAATGTGCGGGCAATCGCGGCGGGAACGTCGCTGGCTGCGCTGGTTTTTATCGGCTTCGACGGCGTGTCGATTTTAGCGGAGGAAGTAAAGAACCCGAGAAGAAACGTGCTTTTAGCTTCTGTGCTGGTGGTGGTATTCACCGGGCTTTTCAGCGGATTGCAAGTCTACATGGCCCAGCGCGTGTGGCCGGACTACACCACTTTGCAAAATCCGGAGACGGCATTTATGGACGTTGCCCGCTTGGCCAGTGGACCATTCTTATTCGCTGCTTATGGGGTGATGCTGCTGATCTCCAGCATCGCCTGCGGATTGGCAGGCCATGTGGGCGCGTCACGACTTCTATACAGCATGGGGCGGGATGACGTGTTACCAAAGAAAATCTTTGGCTATCTCAGCCCAAAAAAGAGCAATCCGGTTTACAACGTTTGGATTGTGGGAGTTCTTGCTTACATCTGCGTGATCACCATACCGTGGGAGCACGCAGCGGAAATCGTCACTTTTGGCGCGCTACTCGCCTTCATGGGCGTGAACCTCGCGGCCTTGAGACATTTTTGGTTTTCCGCGGAAGCGATAGGAAAACGAAACTTTTTCCTGGACGCCTTTATCCCCAGTTTCGGCATCGCCTTCTGCTTCGTTTTGCTGATCAGCCTGCAAGCCTGGACAAAATATGCGGGGCTGGCATGGCTCGTCATGGGGATTATTTATGGCGCGTATAAGACTCGGGGATTCACTCTCCGCCCGCAACTGATCGACTTCAGCGAATCGTAGCTTCGGCGTGGATGACAGAAGAAGAAGCCTGTTGGTTACGACCGTACCTTACTTCCCTTTTCTGACGCTGGGACCGCGTTCGTTTCCTGCGATCGACCTCGCGATATGCTGAGCGCAAAACCACAAGACTCCCGTATGCGAAGTTCTGGCTGAAGTTTCTTGACCGTCGCGGCACTGCGATCTCCCGTAATGCGCCGAATGAGCAACTCCGACGCTTCACATCCCAGCTGGTGCTTGGGTAACTCAACTGTCGTCAACCTGGGACGGAAAACATCAAGCCACGGATAATCATCAAAGCTCACCAACCCGAAATCCTCGGGACACTGCAAACCCATTTCTTCCGCCGCCTTCAACAATCCGATTGTCATCAGGTGATTCGCTACATAAATTCCATCCGGCCGATGGGACAGCAGAGCATGCCCAGCGCGGAATCCGGACTCGATCCGGTAATCTCCTTCGATAACCAGTTCGCTGTTGTACGGCAGACCCTCCGACTTCAGAGCGTCGCGGAAGCCCTCCCAGCGCGCCAGCGCATTGCTGACCTTCAGCGGACCTCCGATCAGCCCGATACGCTTTCGTCCGCAACGAGCCAGATGAGACACCGCGTCATAAGCGCCCTGGTAGTCGTCCGTGACCACCGCATCCTTAGTCAACTTCGGATAGGTCCGCATCACCAAAACGAAGGGAATCTGCACCTCCTTGATCATCTGCCGCAGCGAAGGCCGAAACTCTTCCGCCGCTTTCGTGAGCAAGATCCCATCGACGCGTTTCGAGAGCAATAACTCGACCGACGCTTCTTCTTTGACGAGGCTGTCGTCACTATTGCAGAGGAGCAAGTTATACCCATGTTTTTGCGCAGCATCTTCGGCACCACGAACCACCATTGGAAAAAAGGGGTTCGCAATGTCCGGCACAATCATCCCGATGGTGTGGGTCCGCTGCTTTGCCAGGCTTCTGGCGATGAGATTAGGACGATAGTTGAGTTTGCGAATCGCCGCTTCGACGCGCTCGCGAAGCTTCTTCCCAACGTGCCCCTTGCCATTGATTACCGCGGAAACAGTGAAGACGGAGACGCTCGACTCTCGCGCGACGTCATAGATGCTCGCAGACTTAGAAGATCTCCTGCGATCACCATTCTCCGAGGAGGCCATACGTGTAAGGTTTCTGCAATTACTTTCCGCCTATGTTCAAGGCTCGATTGGTTCGAACGCTTCAGCTCAGTATGCTATCGCAACGGACTGCTCTTTACGCGCCGACTTATAGATTGCATCGATGATGATTATATCCCGGTGCCCTTGGACGCCATCCGGCTCGATAACACCGTGATTTTGGATGGCCGAGGCAAAAGCGTCGATCTCCGGCGCAAATTCATCGGTGGTCTTGAAGGTTCGGTTGATGTTGCGCTTCCCGATCTTTCCGCTTAGTTGCCGATCTTCTTCGAATGGAAAGGCAGGAGACAAGGACGCCCAACCCGCAACCCCCTGTACGAAAATAAAGGATGAGGGAGCGGCTCCATAGGATGAACTGCCGTGCACAACCAACCCGCTGGGAAATCGCAAGCGAAACGAGATGCCTTCCTCAACCTCCCGAAACCGCGCGGTGTCGTTAACCCATGATTGAGCCGTGACCTCGATCGGATCTTCTTCTACGAGCCAGCGTGTCGTGTTCACGCAATACACGCCCAAATCCATCAAGGGGCCGCCGCCGGCCATCTTCGAATCCACAAGCCACGGCAACGATACACCTGGAGAATGCAGTTCGCTGAACGCGGTGTGTATAACATCGATTCGACCGAGTTTGCCGCTCTGGATGAGTTTTTTCAAATACAGAGTGCTCGGCTCGTAATATTTTCGGTAGGCGGTCATGAGCAACACGCCGCCGCGCCGGCACGCCTCTACCATCGCTGCGGATTGCTCCATGGTCGCCGCCAGCGGCTTCTCACAGAGCACATGCTTCCCCGCTTTCGCGGCTTGAATTGTCAGAGTCGCATGCTCGCCTTGCGGAGTTGCAATATACAGTGCTTCTACTTCCGGGTTCTCTAGGCATGCTGCGAAGTCGTCGCTAAGGTGATGGGCGACTCCTCCGAACTTCCGCGCAAGTCTGGACGTTTTTTCCTCGTCTCGCCCGACGACGGCCACAAGCTTGGCATTCCTGCAATCCGCGAACGCCGGAAGCACCGAACTTTGTGCGATGCTACCAAGTCCAACCACGGCAAACCGGACCTTTTTCTTAGCGGTCTTCCTCGGGACAATCCTCTTCTTAGCAATCTTTATGTTCGCCATCTTGCTATCCGCAATCATGAAAGTACTTTCCGCGAGCCAGGCGCATGACGAACCGCTGAACAGAGCCTAACTTTCACGATCCGCCCGTCCTAGCTTTTGATTGCGGATCGCCTTGTGATCCAGTCCGCGAAGTTCTTCAACATTCGCCAGCACCTTGTGAATCGCATCTGCAATCGCGTCGATATCTCCGGTACTACCCAGGAAGTGCTGATGCGGCAGCCACACAGCCTCCTGATAGGCAGCTTTATCCGACTCTGGGCAGGAATACATATTCCGCAGATCGAGTGCTTTCTCGCGACCCCAACTAAGCACCGGAAAATCGGCGGAATCAACAGGAAACACCGAACTCTTATAGACCGGCTCATAGAACAAGCCGTCGCAAGGAATGCCTTCCAATTGCAGGGCAGCGACGAAAGCTGCGCGCGAAATATCCTTCACCTGGGCGGCGAAATATTTGAAGACATAGCCGTAGGGGGCCAGCCGCGTGATCCGTGGTTCGGGCTTCAGGAGGCCGATTCCGGGCGTCTTCTGGACTCGCGTTTCGAAATACTTCATATTCTGTTCGCGGAGCGTAGCCTGTTTCGGAAGGCGCTCCAGCTGCGGTCCAAGAACGGCAGCTTGAAATTCACCAATGCGATAATTGAATCCGATAATGCGGTGATGGTACTGGTCGGTAAGGCTGGCGCGGCCAGCATTGATGTAACTTTGCACCAGTTCCATGTACTCGAGATTGTTGCTTATGACCGCGCCACCTTCTCCGGATGTAATCAGCTTGCTTGACTGAAAACTGAACGCTCCGAGATCCCCCATGGAACCTGCGCCTTTGCCTTTCCACATGCCTCCGTGAGCGTGAGCGCAATCTTCAATCACTTTGAGATTATGTTTTTGGGCGATCCGGAGAATCTCGTCCATATCGGCAAAACGCATTCCCAGATGGACCGGAAGAATTGCTTTGGTCTTCGGAGTGATAGCTTTCTCAATCAACTTCGCGTCCAGACAATAGGTATCGGGGTCAACATCAACGAATACAGGAATAGCATTGAGGAGCAGTACTGGCCCTACCGTTCCTTCCCAGGTGTAGGCAGGGACAATCACTTCATCTCCCGGACGGATTCCGATTGCTTTCAACGCCGCTTGAATCGCTACAGTCCCTGTACTCACACACTGAGCATATTTCGCGGTGTGGAGCACGGCGAACTTTTTGGCAAACGAATCAGCATACTTGCCTGGAAACGGTTGCCCTCCCCATCTTGTGCTGGTGAGCACGTCTTCGAGCGCGGCCGCTTCCTCTTTCGTGGCAATCGGCCACTGCGTAAAAGGTGTCTTGCGAAGGGGTTCCCCGCCGATGATCGCTAATTTTCCCAAGTCGAGCCTCCAGTCAAACGATTGAAATCAATTCAATTTCCACGGCTGAGGATGAAACGGTGTCGAACATCTGCCGGTCCATTGGCGACACCTCTAAGCCACGTCCGGGTCTGGAATCAGAACGTCGCGCACAACGGCGTCTAGATCGTGGCACGCGAGAATGAATTGGCGAAGGGTTCGGCGTGTCGGTCCGAAGGAATCGAATTCTTCGATCGCAAGACCTTGCTCCGAGTTCGCGCGCCGAAAATCCGGAAATTTCCTCGTGAGTTCCTGCTCAATCTCTTCGCGAACCGGTTCATCGATCCGCGAACGCACCTCGACGTCACTCGCATTGAATCGCAGTTGCCACGAGTAAGGGGGTGAAATAACCACATCTCCGCCAATAAATTCACTCCAGTGCATGTGGTTGCGAAAGGCAGCCGAAAGCAAACGAGTGCGGTAGCCACGCTCGCGGAACAAACGATAAGCCTTCTTCATCACTGCAACGCCCGCCCACTCCAGGTAACCGGGATCGATCGCGATGTTATTCTTTTCCATCAGGACTTTCAGCCAGTCGTCCAAACGGCCAACCATAATTGTGCATACCGGTCCCATGCTGGCGATTTCCAGGCCTTTCGCTTCTCTCCGCTTCAGTCCGCGTT
>JBAUVJ010000345.1:0-1605 GCA_049583165.1 Candidatus Sulfotelmatobacter sp.
TATTTGGATTTCAAGGACGTGAAGGAGTTTATGAACGAGTTGAAAGATTTGGTGAAAGCGAAAGAAGCAGGAGACGTTCGGGCAAAGGCTCCGAAGGTGTGAGGAAATTAGCAAAGCGCTTTCAGGATTGCGAACGAGTTAAGGAATGAATCATGAGTCATAAAGTAACGTTGATTCCCGGCGATGGAATCGGCCCGGAAGTGACGCGGGCCACGGTTCGCATTCTGGAAGCGACGGGGGTGAAGTTTGAGTGGGAGTCGTTCCAGGTTGGCGCCGACGCGTTTGAGAAATACGGGGAATACATTCCGAAAGAAGCTCTGGAGTCGATTGAGCGCACCAGGGTGGGACTAAAAGGACCGGTAACAACGCCGGTGGGCGGCGGTTTTTCAAGTATCAACGTAGCTCTGCGGCAGAAATTTGAGCTCTATGCGAACTTCCGGCCGATTCGAAATTTACCGCATATTCCTACGCGCTATCCCGATGTAGATCTCATTATTGTGCGCGAGAACACCGAGAGCTTGTATTCCGGTCTGGAGCATGAAGTGGTGCCGGGCGTGGTGGAGAGCCTGAAGATCATTACGGAGAAGGCCTCGACTCGCATTGCGAAATTTGCCTTCGAGTATGCACGCAAGAATCAGCGCAAGAAAATCCACGCCATCCACAAAGCCAACATCATGAAGCTATCGGATGGATTATTCCTGCGCTGTTGCCGCAACGTCGCCAAGGGATTTCCTGACATCGCTTATGGTGAACACATTGTGGACAATACCTGCATGCAGTTGGTGATGAATCCTTACCAATACGACATGCTGGTGATGGAAAACTTGTACGGCGACATTATTTCGGACCTGTGCGCGGCATTTGTCGGCGGACTGGGATTTGTGCCCAGCGCGAACCTCGGCGACAACTGCGCGATTTTCGAGGCGGTGCATGGTTCGGCTCCAGACATTGCGGGCAAGAATCTTGCGAATCCGACGGCGCTGCTGCGCTCAGGACTGTTGATGCTGCGGCATCTGGGCGAGTTCGACGCGGCGATGCAGATCCGCAATGCTTTGGAAAAGGTCTACCGGCATCCCGAGAAACTGACCAAGGACACCGGCGGTCAGGCCGGGACCTCTGAGTTTGCCGATTCAGTGATCGAAGAAATGGATAAGACGAAGGCCACACCCGCCGCCGTTCACTAACAACAGCTTTTACTTTATGCTGAGGATGCTTGGGGCCTCACTCCGTGAGGCAGAAAAGGGGCGTGGTATGAAACAAAGATTAATTGCAGTGCTAGGCGGTCTGGCTTGTACGTTTATTTTCACAATCGCGGCCGCAGCTCAGGGTGGCCAATTGGTGGCAGCGGAGTATGGCTCCGGTGGGCACCGCATCGATGTAACTCCACAAGTGCGATCGTTTATGCACGATGGAATTTTGCGCTTTGACGTGACCGATCAGACCTTCGGCGCGGACCCGGCGCGAGGCCACGTTAAGGAGCTGTTCATCCGCATACGGCACTGGGATGGAAATGTGGAAGAGTTTCGCTTTCCGGAGTATGCCCACGTAAATCTCGAAGTGGACCCTGACGCGGGATATGAATGGCATGATCGCGAACTGCACATC
>JBAUVJ010000346.1:0-9326 GCA_049583165.1 Candidatus Sulfotelmatobacter sp.
GAAGAATACATCGTATTTGAGACGGTTCGCTGGGTGGACTTTCACCTCAATCCGATTGTCAGGAGAATGCAAGCTGTACTCCCGTTGAGCCACGGCGAAGCTGCCGAGACAAAGTGTGAGTCCAAGCACCGCTGAAGTTTTCCAGAACAAGCAGCTCATGAAATTTATCGCTCCCTTTGATCGACAAAGTTCGATCGACCCGCACTTGACCCAAAAACCAAAATCTCTCCACTAGCCGCCAGAATTGTAAACGATTACACTATCCTGCGGAATTCTTTTTCACGGAATGCATGGGTTAGCTCTTGAATATGCTAACTTCACGCCGGTCAACTTTTCCCGGAGGTAACCGATGAATCGACGAACCTTTACGCAACAACTTGCAGGAACGGTAGTGGGAGCCTGCGCTCTTGGCCACGCCTCCGACTGGGCGAACAGTCAGTCAACCTCGCCGCCGAACCCGAGCGACGTCTCCGGTGCCCCCTTCAAGGTCTCCATCATGCTTTGGACGGTGTTCACCAACCTCCCCTTCGAACAACGTTTGGAAAAAGTTGCCGAAGCCGGATATCGCAATGTCGAACTGGTCGGCGAATACAGCAAATGGACGGAAGATGATTTCACGCGCAACAACGCCATGAGAAAAGAACTCGGCATCACCTTCGATTGCACCGCCGGGATAAAACACGGCGTCGGCAACCCGGAGCACAGGGCCGCATTGCTCGCCGAGCTAACCCAAACCCTGCCTACCATGGAGCGACTCGATTGCCCGAGCATGATCCTTCTTTCGGGCAACCGGATTCCAGGAACGCCCCGCGAGGTGCAGCATCAGTCCTGTATCGACACGCTGAAAGCGGCCGCGAAAATCGTCGAAGGCAAATCCATCAATGGCGAGCCAGTCCGGCTGCTCCTCGAAACCATCGACCCGGAAGAAAATCCGCAATACTATTTGACGCAAATTGCTGAAGCGCTCGAGGTGGTTCAAGCCGTGGACCATCCGCAAGTGCGCTTGCTCTACGATTTTTACCATGAGCAAATTGCCGCCGGAAATCTCATCGAGAAACTACAGAAGAGCATCCCCTATCTCGGACTGGTCCACATTGCGGATGTCCCCGGGCGTCATGAACCGGGCACCGGCGAGATCAACTACCAGAACATCTTTGCCAAACTCGCCGAGCTAAATTACAAAGGAATCGCCGCGATGGAATTCCATCCTACCGGTGATCCCGTCTCGCAGTTGCGTGCCGCGCGAGAAATGGCTCTGCAAGCGGGTCGTGAGGGTTTAAGCAAGGCAGCAAATCGCCGTTCCTGATCTCATCCTCTGAACCCGGCACTCGTTCGATCCGCCGCATCACTACGGCATTTGAATGCGCAGAGCATACCCATACTTGCTCGGAGCCTGCACCGGGAGTTTCACGGTCAGCGCGTCGGCTTGCTGCTGCCATTCGATTCGACCCTCGGAGCCCAGCAGAGTAACACTCTGGATCTTTGCGCCGCCACCGGATGTGTCCGTTCCAAGACTGTGTATGTGAGCTACACCGCCCGCAGGCCATACCAAGCCGATGGCATAAAGAGTCGTTCCCTTGCGGGTGAAGCGAAAATCTTCTTCTGTATATGATTTCGTGTCAATGTCATGGAACGCGCCACCTGCAACCTTGGTTGGCCCCTCGCCGTAAATCTTCCAGGGCCGCGTACCATAAATGGCTTCGCCGTTCACTTTCAGCCATGCGCCCACCTCGCGCAGAATCTGCTGCTCTTCCTCCGGAATGGTGCCGTCAGACCGCGGACCGATGTTCAACAATAAATTCCCATTCTTGCTGACGATATCCACCAGTTGATGAACAATGAACTCAGGAGTCTTGTATGTGTCATTCGGTACATACCCCCAGGATTTATCGCTGACGGAAGTATCGGTCTGCCAGTGAGTCGGACGAATGTCAGTCAATTGGCCGCGTTCGATATCAAGTGTCGCGGAATTTTCCTGGAACGCGTGGTCCTTATAGTCGATCACGGCGCCTGTCCCACGGTCAGCGCCCTGGTTGTAATAAAAAGCCGCAAACCGGCTGATGTTCCTGCGAAAAGAAGGCTGCCCGATCCACCAATCGAAGTAGATGAGATCGGGATGATATTTCTCCACGATCTCGGCAGTGCGCGCCAGCCAATCGTCCGCATATTCGGGCGAGACGTAAGTCCAATCCTCGATCAGGTCGTTGTCATAGCCGGGCCGCAACCGGCGTACATGCGCGGGCCCATAGAAATCGGCATACTTGGCATCGTTAACGTCAGAATTGAACGCGCGGCCGCCGTCGAAAAACCAGTCATGCTCGGCGCGATGCGACGACGCCCCAAAATGCAATCCCTCCGCGCGGATGGCTTGAGCCAGGTCGCCGAGAATGTCGCGCTTTGGTCCCATCTTGCCCGCGCACCAGTCTGTGAGGCTCGATTCATACATCGGAAATCCGTCGTGATGCTCGGCCACGGGCACAACATATTTTGCCCCAGCCTCGCGAAACAGCCGTGCCCACGCCGCAGGATCAAAGTGCTCCGCCTTGAACATGGGAATAAAATCTTTGTAGCCAAACTTATTTTGCGGTCCGTAGGTCGCGATGTGGTGCTCGTATTCCGGCGACCCCTCTTGGTACATGTTTCGCGGGTACCACTCGCTGCCGAAAGCAGGCACCGAATAGACTCCCCAATGGATGAAGATGCCGAACTTCGCATCTTGATACCACTGCGGCTCCCGGTATTTCGCCAGCGATTCCCAATCCGCGCGGAACGGCCCGCGCTCCACTTGCTCGTCAACTTGCTTTAGGATTTTTGCGCGCACGCCATCGTACTTGCTGTCAGCTTTTTGCCACGTCTTCTCGATTACAGGCGGATCAGTGACTGGCGATTGAGCGGATAGAACCATTGCCATGGAAAGCGCCAGCAAACCGCCAATCCAGGCAATTCCTGAGCGCGCACATAAAAAACTGACAGAAGTTCGCATATTTTTCGGGACCAAAGAAAGCGTATCGGAGTTAGTTGTCAGCGTTTACAATTACGTCGCCACACGAGTAGCGGACTTGGCTTCAGCACACGGGCAGAACTATACCAGTTTCCTAAGTTTCGATTCGATTTCCTGAAAAGCGCCAGGCCTCAAAATGAACAAACGAGCTTCGTGGTCCCTTCTTGTATTTCTCGCGGCCGGCATTCTGCTGCCTCTGAAGTCGAGCGCCCAATGGACTCCGATGAATCCGGTCAAGGCGGTCGAGCAGCAATCGGATGGAGTCCTCTTCGATCTGGCATCCGGTTTCTTAAAAATTGAAGTGTGCTCCGACTCCGTCATCCACATTCTCTATTCGCTCTATTCGCCAACTTCTTCTTTCCCCTGGAAGCCTGACTACGTCCTCATAAAGCGGCCTTGCCCGGCGACGAAATGGAGCATGAACTCTTCCGATGAAGCTGTGACTTTGAGCACTCCACGTTTGAAGATCGTCGTCACAAAAAAAGACAGCGCCATCAACTTCACCGGCGAGAATGGCAACTCCCTGCTTCAGGAGGCGTCGCGCAAACTAACTCCCGTTAAGGTCAACGGCGAAGACACCTATCACGCCGAGTCGTTTATTAACATCTACGGATCGCACGAGGCGCTCTACGGGCTTGGCCAGCACCAGGCGGGAGTCTGGAACTACCGCGGCGAATCGATCGACATTTCACAGGACAACAGCAACATATCCGTGCCGCTCATGCTTTCCAGCAAAGGATACGGCATTTTTTGGAACAACGATTCGAGAAGCCGCTTCAACAACCGCTTCGCCAACTATCTCTACATCAGCTCTGAAGTGGCGGACGCAATCGACTACTACTTCCTCTACGGCCCCGACTTCGACAAAATTATCGCCAGCTATCGCGAGTTAACCGGACAGGCGCCAATGTTCGGCAAATGGGCCTACGGCTTCTGGCAATGCAAGAATCGCTATAAATCCCAAGAGGAAATCCTTGGCATCGCCAGGAAATATCGCGATCTGCATATTCCGGTCGACAACATTGTTCAGGATTGGTTCTGGTGGAACCGCAAAGGCGAGTTCGTCTTCAACAAGAACTATCCCGACCCGAAGGCAATGGTCGATACCCTTCACAGCGAGAATTTCCATCTGATGATTTCCATCTGGCCTTTTTTCGAGCCGGGATCGGCCAATTACGATTACATGGATAAGCAAGGCTGGTTCGTCGACAAATTCAAGTACGCCAAGCCTCCCTACCACACCGAAGGCATGGCCGTGTACGACGCAACCAATCCGGAGGCGCGCAAATATTATTGGGACAAAGTGAACGAAGGATTATTCAGCCTGGGAATCGACGCATGGTGGATGGACACCACCGAACCGGAGACCGAAGGCCAGGAAGAAAACATCCTGCTCGATCACAAACTGGCTGCCGGTAGCGGCAATCGATATGTCAATGTCTATCCGCTCCTGGATACGGCTGCGGTATACGAGGGCCAACGGAGCGTGTCCAAGGCAAAACGCGTATTCATTTTGTCGCGCTCCGCATTTTCCGGCTCGCAAAGAAACGCGGTCACCGCATGGTCCGGCGATATTAATTCCGATTGGTTGAGCTTCCGACGCCAGATTCCCGCCGGCCTGAATTTTTCGCTCTCCGGCATTCCGTATTGGACGACCGACATCGGCGGCTTCGTCTCCGGAAACCCCGACGACCCCGCGTTCCGCGAGTTGCTTGTGCGCTGGTTCCAGTACGCCACCTTCAACCCCATCCTGCGGGTGCATGGCACGCGCCATCCGGACCAGAATGAATTGTGGTCCTACGGCCCGGACGCGCAAAAAATACTGGTGAGCTTCGACCGGCTGCGCTACCGCATGTTGCCCTACATTTATTCGCTGGCCTGGAAAACGACGAGCGAAAGTTACACACCCATGCGTCCGCTGGTCATGGACTTTCGCGGGGATACGCGTGCCGAGAATACAGGCGATCAATTCATGTTCGGCCCGGCGTTCCTGGTCAACCCAATTACCGAACTCGCCGCCGCCACTCGCCAACTCTATCTGCCGCAAGCCAAGTGGTATGACTTCTGGACGGGCTCCGCATGGCAAGGCGCGAGAGCCATCAACGCGATCGCGCCGCTCGATCGAATGCCGCTCTACGTGCGTGCCGGATCGATTCTTCCACTCGGGCCGGACGAGCAATGGTCCACGGAAAAGCCTGAAGACCCGATCGAAATTCGCATCTATGCCGGAGCCGATGGCGACTTCTCCTTATACGAAGATGAAAATGACAACTACAACTACGAAAAAGGCGACTACGCCATCATTCCGTTTCATTGGGATGATGCCCGGCGCACGCTGACTATCGGCGACCGCAAGGGTCACTTCCCCGGCATGCTCGACCATCGCTCTTTTCAGGTCGTATTCGTAAGCGAGAATCACGGCGGAGGCATCGGCCCGGAAGATCGTCCGGACCGCGTCGTCCAGTATTCAGGCAAGCAAATCACAGTGGCTCAATAGATTTCACACGACCGGAATAGCCGCTGCGGCCTTGACCGATGGCCGGGCTAATGCCAAACTAGTGTAGGAAATAGAGAGCAGCCTGCGGCGTGTTCCGAGTGACGTCCGCATATTCCGGCCAGTTTAGGATTGTCGATTCCATGATCATTCTTGTCACTATCGTTCACGTCATCGTATGCCTGTTCCTCATCGTTGTTGTCCTGTTGCAGAGCGGTAAAGCCGGGGACATCTCCGCCGCATTCGGAGGCCAGGGCAGCCAGGCGGCTTTCGGCCCTCGCGGCGCAGCTACGGCTCTCTCGAAGGCCACCACCCTCTCAGCCGTTATCTTCATGCTGACCTCGATCACGCTCTCGGTGAATGCCATAAAAGTTGGCGGTCCGAAGTCGGTGTTGCAGGGTCTGAAATCTGCCCCGGTCAAGACCCAGCCGGCAGCGCCCGCGCCCGCGAATCCCACTCAAAAGTAGGCTCGAGTTTGCCGAAGATTGCAGTCTCGCGGATGCCCGCCTAGGGTACCGCCGTAATTGTATTTACCCTATGCCGGTGCTACCATCCGATTAGTAATCAGGCATTTATTCAGGAGGTTTTTCCCATGTCCGATCGTGATGGCAGCAGTTTCGTGTGGTTCCTGGCTGGTTTAGGCTTGGGAGGGCTCATCGGAGTCCTTTACGCGCCGCGCGCAGGTAAAGAGACTCGCGAAGAACTTCTCGCTCGCGCCGAGCAGGGTAGCGACTACGTTCGTAACCGGGCACGTGAAGCTCGCGAACAGGCTTCGGGGTGGGTGGATAAAGGCCGCGACGTTGTCAATCAACAGAAGGATCAGTTCCGCGCCGCGTACGAGGCTGGACGACAGGCATACACGGAAGCCACATCGGAACCCGCGCCCACCAAGGGTGTGTAGTTCCGCCGTGATTCCCAGCTCTCCCAGGAGCATTCTATGACGGAAAATCTCGTTGCCCTGTTTATCGCTGCCACTGCGGCGGCAGTGGTGTTGCAAGCTTTAATTCTCGTTGCTTTGTACCTGGCGGTTCGCAAGACTACGGCCCGCATGGAAGCAATCGCCGAGGAAGTGAAAGTGAAAGCTCTCCCGGCCATGGACTCGGCGAATTTGGCGTTGACGGAGTTGCGGCCAAAAGTAAGCCAACTCCTCGATCATATCGAGGCATTGCAGCCCAAATTGCAGTTTGTGGCGGAGAATTTGGCACAAACTACCACCATGGTGCGTTCGGAAGTACAGCGCGTGGATGCGACCGTGAACGATGCCATGGATCGCGCCCGTCTCCAGGTAATTCGGGCCGATGAGATGCTGACCCGGACGTTCGATCGCGTCGAGCATACCTCCGATCTGGTGACCAAAACTGTAGTTTCGCCCGTGCGCCAGGTATCTGGACTTTTCCGCGGCGTGACTGCCGGCGTGGAATTCTTTCTTGGCAATCGCGCCCGGAAGAATGGCGACAACCGCAACCCGCGACGTCCGGTTCCGCAGGACGAGATGTTCATCTGAACTCGACCGAATTCTATGCGTTACCTCGTTCGAGCCCGCGTGAGACCCGGTCGCGAGGCGGCCTTACAGGACGCCATTCAAAGCGAAACCCTCGGGCAAGGCTCCGTGTGGCCGAGGGCGAATATCTGCGCAATATGCAGGAGGCTCGCCTTTATGCGGACGGAACCGTGCGCTGGGTGGAAGTCTGTTACTGCCCGACTCCATTGCAGGAAGAGCAGCCTTATTGGAAAGAATATTTTGACTTGACCCGAGTGCAGGACGCGCACGACCGCCGCAAGTGCCGCGACAATAATGGTGAAGAGCCATGGGCATGCAGCAACTGCGATTGCACCGCCCGGCTGAAACAGAAACTCGAAGCGACAGGCATGCGATTTCTTGATCGCCTCAACAACTCAGCCGATTCAAAGCTCTAAACAATCCACGCCCCGCCCACAACGATATCCTCATCGTAGAAAACCGCGGCCTGTCCCGGAGTAATCGCCCGCTGCGGCTCATCGAACGTAACCAGAACTTCGTCCACGGCAATCTTCTCCAGCACCGCCGGAGCGCCTTCATGACGATGACGGATTTTCACCGAAACCCGCATCGGCTCGTGCAGATCTTCGACCGAAATCAGATTCACCCGCCG
Organism: Candidatus Sulfotelmatobacter sp.; assembly: GCA_049583165.1. Taxonomy (GTDB): domain Bacteria; phylum Acidobacteriota; class Terriglobia; order Terriglobales; family Acidobacteriaceae; genus Sulfotelmatobacter. The sequence continues at coordinate 7,628 of JBAUVJ010000346.1, forward strand.
CGCCCGCAGCGTCCGCGAATAGAGATGCTCATTACCGCCGACCACAACTTGCTTGTCGGCGCCGTTGATCTGAATCACATAGAGCGGCGATCCCGTCGCCACGCCCAGCCCCTTGCGCTGGCCGACGGTAAAGTTATGAATGCCGGTATGCTCGCCGATCACTTCCCCGCTCGCCGTCACCAGTTCCCCCGCAGTATCCGGCAAGGACTCGCCAGCCTCGGCGAGGTAGGCATCAATGAAGCGCTTGTAATCGCCGCCGGGCACGAAACAGATCTCCTGCGAATCCGGCTTCTCCGCCAGGGCCAGTCCGTGCTCCCGCGCCAACTCGCGCACCTCGGGCTTCTTCATCGTGCCCAAAGGAAAAAGCGTCCGGCTCAGCTGCTCCTGAGTAAGGCCAAAGAGAAAATAAGTCTGGTCCTTGCTGCGATCGGCAGGCCGCTTCAGCAACCAGCGCTCGCGGGAGTCGTCATCTTCAACCCGGGCGTAGTGCCCGGTCGCAACGCAATCCGCGCCAATCTGCCGCGCGACCACGAGCAACTGATCGAATTTCAAATGATTGTTGCAAAGGCTGCAAGGAATAGGCGTGCGTCCCGAGAGATATTCCGCGACAAACGGACGCACCACATCGCGCTCGAATCGCTCCTCATGATTCACCACATAATAAGGAATGCCGATATGCTCGGCCACACGGCGCGCGTCGTAAACATCGTCCAGCGAGCAACACCGCCCGGTTACTTGCTCGGGCATACCCTCATGCCCCGCCAGCCGCCGCTGGTTCCACAATTGCATGGTCAGCCCAATAACGTTGTGCCCCTCGGCGTGCAGCATCGCCGCCACGGCGGAAGAATCCACACCGCCCGACATAGCTACCGCGATGGTCTTAGATTTCGTCATGGGTGAAAACGAGCAATTAGCAGTTGGCAGTTAGCGAGTAGCCCACATCCACAGCTCCCAATATTCCGCTTGAAAGCCAACGGCTAATTGCTAATTGCCAATGGCCAATTGCTACCTGCTAACAGCTTCCTTCCGCCTCGGCGCCAATTCCCTCAGCCGCGCCACAGCCTCTGGCACCATCGCCAGTGCAATCTCAATTTCCTCAGCCGTATTCTGTTTCCCCAGGCTGAAGCGGATGCTGGAGCGGGCTCGATCCGACGACAAGCCCATCGCCGTGAGCACATGCGAAGCTTCAATCGCTCCCGCCGAACATGCGGCACCCGTGGAAACTGCGAGGCCTTTCAGGTCGAGGGAAATAATCACCGCCTCGCCGTCGATGTGATCGAAATAAATATTCGTCGTATTCGGCACGCGTGCAGCGCCATCGCCATTCACGCCGACATCTTCTACCTGAGCAAGAATCTCTTGCTGCAACCGGTCGCGCAAGTTGGACATTTTCTTATCATCACCTTGCTCAAAGCCTCGCATCGCCAATTCAGCCGCCCTGCCGAGACCCACGATTCCCGGGACATTTTCCGTTCCCGCGCGGCGTGAGCGTTCATGCCGTCCCCCGTAAAACAGCGGCCGCAGCTGCGTCCCTTTCCGAACGTAAAGCGCGCCCACCCCTTGCGGCGCATGCATCTTGTGCCCAGAAATCGAGAGTGCATCGCAACCAATCCGCTTCACGTCAATCGGAATCTTGGCCGCAGCCTGCACTGCATCCACATGAAAATAGACGTCGGCCTCATCGGCAATCTTTCCTATC
>JBAUVJ010000347.1:0-5384 GCA_049583165.1 Candidatus Sulfotelmatobacter sp.
CCTCGAGCGCATTGCCAATCATGCATCCCAGCGGCTGGTCCATATCCGTGATAAGCGCCACAACCTGTTTGCCCATGCGCTCGCCGGTTTCCACCATCAGTTCGGCTAGAAAACTTGCGTCTTCATCATTTTTCATGAACGCACCAGAGCCCGTCTTCACATCGAGAACCAGCGCATCAATGCCCTCCGCAAGTTTCTTGCTCATGATGGAGGCGCAAATCAGGTAAGGACTCTCCACCGTTCCGGTCACATCGCGCAACGCGTAAAGCTTTCGATCCGCCGGAGCGATCTCCGCAGTTTGCCCAATCATGGCGCAACCACAAACCTCGAGTACATTGCGAAATTGGTCGACGGACAGGTTCACGTTGAAGCCGGGAATCGCTTCAAGCTTGTCCAGCGTGCCGCCGGTGTGCCCCAGGCCTCGACCGCTAATCATCGGAACCGCAATGCCTGCCGCCGCTGCAAGCGGCGCGAGCACAAGTGAGGTTTTGTCGCCGACTCCACCCGTCGAATGCTTGTCAACTTTTCTTGCCGCCAGCGACGACAGATCAAGCACTTCGCCCGAGTGCAGCATGGCATCGGTCAGGGTAGCAGTTTCAGCACGAGTCATTCCGCGCAAAACCACCGCCATCAGCCAGGCCGAAACCTGATAGTCGGGAATGTCCCCGCGGGTGTACGAGTCAACGAGATAATTAATTTCGCCCGCAGACAATTCGCCGCCGTCACGCTTCTTGCGAATCACATCAATGGCGCGAAAAGTTTGCGTTAAGGCAGAGGTCGGATTCACTGAAGGCGGAACCCTTCCGGAAGAAGTTCCGTGATATGAGCCTGCTTCGGTCCCTCAGGGCCCTGGAAGAAGATCGTTGCATCGGGTCCGAATTCGTAAATAACCTGACGGCACGCGCCGCACGGAGAGCAGGGTACACCATGGTCGTTCACCACGGAGACCGCACGAATTTCGATCTTAGGGCCGAGTTCCGCAACCGCAGAAAAAATGGCGGTACGCTCGGCGCAGTTCGTCATTCCATAAGAGGCGTTCTCCACATTACAACCCGAGAACACTCTGCCATTCGAAAGCAGAATCGCAGCGCCCACGCGAAATTTCGAGTACGGTGCGTGCGCGTTCTTCATCCCTTTTTTGGCAGATTGCAGAAGTTTCGCCCGCGCTTTAAGGGGCACGTTGTTCTTGCTCATAGCAGAGAATTCTAACGGCTAGCCGGAAATCGAGGGCAATTGTAAACCTTTCAGCAAGTTAAGTTTGCGAAAAGCGCTCGCAATTTTTCTTCATCCAGCTTGCCGCCCGTCCGAACGCCCGAGCAGATATCGATGCCGAACGGTCCAACCGTCTGCACGGCTTCCCGCACATTCTCCGGCTTCAGCCCGCCGGCAAGAAAGAGAGGTACATGGATCCGCTCCCGAATGCGACGGCTCAACTTCCAATCGTGCGTCCGGCCAGTCCCGCCAAGTTCTTTGGTTGCAAGCTTGGGATTTCCCGAATCGAGCAGAACCGCATCAACCTGTGCCGCCACCGCAACCGCTTCTTCAATCGATTCTTCTCCGGTGACGTGCACCACCTGTACCAGCGAGATTCCCGGCAGCGCCCGCCGCAGATCTTCGTAAGACCCACGAATCAGGCGATCAACAATCTGGATCGTATTAGTCCGGCAGCGGCGCTGCTGAGCGATGATGCTTTCCGCATCTTGCAGTGCGGCGAGCAGAAATGTTCCGACTGATGGTGGAATTGTGGCGGCGATTTCTGCAATCTGTTCTTCGGAGATCACTCCCGGTCCGCTGGGCATGGCGGAAACCAGGCCCAGAGCGGCGGCGCCATGCTCAATGGCGATCCGAGCTTCGTCAGGGTTTGAAATGCAGCAGATCTTCACTCGTGGCCGATTGGTTGCATGCATCCTGAGATTATGCGACGCCGAGTGGACCACGTGCCAGTCTACCCGAATTGCTTTTGTTCCGAGTCAGGGCTAGCATATTGCCGTTATTCTTCTCCGCCCGGCATCGTTAGCATGACCTTGACGTTATGCAATTTCTTGCTCGTCTTTCGTTCTTGATTAAAGGAGGATGTTATGGGCATCGCAGTTTCGCCGCAGATTCACCCGCAGGTAGCTGACTTCATCGATAAACCTCGCAAAATGTTGATCAATGGAAAATGGGCAAGCTCCGTTTCCGGCAAAACCTTTCCAACTTACAATCCCGCTACTGGCGAGGTTCTCGCGCAAGTGGCCGAAGGCGATCGTGAAGATATTGAACTTGCGGTGAGAGCCGCGCGCAAAGCCTTTGACCACGGCCCCTGGCGGCGGATAACGGCATCCGAGCGTGGACGCCTCATCTGGAAGCTCGCCGATTTACTGGAAGCCCACACCGAAGAATTCGGTTATCTGGAGAGTCTCGATAACGGCAAGCCTCTCGCTGTCGCGAAAGGGGCAGACGTACCGCTGGCGGTAGATTTATTCCGCTATATGGCTGGATGGGCTACAAAAATTGAAGGCAATACCATTCCGCTTTCCGTTCCGTACACTCCCGGCGCAAAGTATCTCGCCTACACGTTGCGTGAGCCGGTCGGCGTAGTAGGACAAATCATTCCCTGGAACTTCCCGCTGCTGATGGCAGCGTGGAAGCTGGGCCCCGCGCTCGCTAGCGGATGCACTGTGGTTCTGAAGCCGGCGGAGCAAACTCCGCTTTCGGCGCTGCGTCTCGGCGAACTCATTATGGAAGCCGGTTTTCCCGAAGGCGTAGTCAACGTCGTACCGGGTTACGGCGAGACCGCAGGCGCCGCGCTGGCCGCCCATCCGGACGTGGACAAGATCGCGTTCACCGGCTCCACAGAAGTAGGTAAGTTGATTGTCCAGGCGGCGGCCGGCAACTTGAAGAAAGTTTCGCTGGAGCTGGGTGGCAAATCTCCCAACGTTGTGTTCAAGGATGCCGACCTTGAATCGGCCATCTCCGGCGCAGCGAGCGCCATCTTCTTCAATCATGGCCAGTGTTGCTGCGCTGGATCGCGCCTCTACATCGAAAAGCCAATCTTCGATCGCGTCGTGGAAGGCGTCGCCGAACATGCAAAGAAAATAACCGTGGGCTCAGGCCTCGATCCCCAGACGCAAATGGGTCCGCTCGTTTCCCAAGAGCAGTTGAGTCGAGTCTGCGGATATCTCGACGCCGGTTTCTCGGAAGGCGCTAAAGCCCTTACCGGTGGCCGCCAAAAGGGAGACAAGGGCTATTTCGTAGAACCTACCGTTCTTGTGAATACTCGCGAAGATATGAAAGTAGTGCGAGAGGAAATTTTCGGGCCTGTGGTTGCAGCAATGCCTTTCGACAATCCCGAAGAAATTCTTCCCCGCGCCAACAACAGCGAATACGGCCTGGCGGCCGCAGTTTGGACCCGCGACGTCGGCAAGGCTCATCGCACAGCGGAATATCTGCGCGCAGGGACGGTGTGGATCAACTGCTACAACATTTTCGACGCGGCGTTGCCCTTCGGCGGCTACAAGCAATCTGGATGGGGTCGCGAGATGGGCCACGACGCTCTCAACCTCTATACCGAGACCAAAGCCGTTTGCTCGAGAATCGCATGAAATCGCTGGATAAAAGATAAGGACGGCGGGTTCACCGCCGTCCTTTTTTTTCACCAGAATTTTTCCAATTGTGTCTACTTTTCCATCAAGAGCACTCTTTCCGTATCGTCAATCTCGCTTAATTTGACTTCGATCACTTCGTTCATCGTGGTCTGAACATTGCGCCCAACAAAGCTGGCCTCTACCGGCAACTCGCGATGTCCGCGGTCAATCAGCACGCACAGCTGCACCCGTCGCGGTCGTCCATGGGAAAACAACGCATCCATCGCTGCGCGCACCGTTCGTCCGGTGAACAGCACATCGTCAACCAGAACAATATTCTTATCCTCGATTGAAAATCCAATCTCCCCCTCTTGCACCACCGGTTTCGGACCCAGGGTCGAGAGATCGTCGCGATAGAAAGTGATGTCCAGCGTGCCCACCGGAACATCCGCGTTGTCAATGCGAGCGATAATCTTGCCCAGTCGCTCCGCGATCGGTACGCCCCGGCGGCGAATTCCGATCAGGCCGAGGCCCTTGACTCCGTCATTCTTCTCAACGATTTCGTAGGCCAGGCGAACCAGTGTGCGCTCGATTTCCGAGGCCGACATCAGTTGGGCTTTCTGGTGCAGAGCTGGCGTACGCGGAGAAATCTTCGCATTCATGGTCGTGTGTGCCTCGGATTTGGCTTTGGCGGAAATTGAGCAGACATCACTTTAGTGGCAACCCGCAAGTTCCGCAAGGCACGTTCTGCAAGGTAAGGCTAATCAAAAGCCAGTTGGCTTGGCCGGAGTCATGTCCGGCGTTATCTCCTCGGCAGGGGCTTCGGTGCGAATCGTGAACCAGACATTTTGAACTCTCACATTTTGCGTCAGAACTCCCGCATCATTTTGCAGAATTTGCAGCGTGATCTCGTGAGACGCGGCATGCGAGCCTTCCGCCGGTAAAATTCCTATGCCCTGGTTTCGTCCCGCCGCCTTAGCCCGGTAGAGCGCGGTGTCGGCCAGTTCGATCGCCTCTTCGGCGCAAATTGCCTCGTAAGCATGGCGACTCCATGGGAACGAAGCCCATCCCACCGAACAAGTCTTGCGCACGCGAATCCCGTGTCCAAGGTCAAATTCCTCCGACGCCATCACGTCCAAAATACGATCGCAAAACGCCGGCGTCCCTGCGGGATCAGCCGAACGGGACATGATGAGGAATTCTTCCCCTCCCCAACGCACCAGAACATCGGACTTGCGCACAACCCTGCCCAAGCGCTCGGCCACCAGTTGCAGCAGCCGATCGCCCGCAGGATGCCCATGCAGATCGTTCACTTTTTTGAACAAATCTACGTCGACCATCAGAAACACAAGGTCGCGGTGATCCATTTTTCTAACTTCGTTGCCGCGTGCCCGCTCGTAATTTCGCAACACCTGTCCGGCTTCCGCGGTTAGAATTTCTTCCAGATAGCGCCGGTTCCAAACTCCGGTCAACGGATCGGTGTAAGAAATCTCCTGAAGCTCCAGGTTCTTGCGTTGCAGTTCCAGGCTGTGCCATCGAAGAGATTGTTCTTTACTCTCCAACTCGTCTTTCAGCGTGCACATTTCATCAAGATTTTGTCGCGACAAACGCAGCAGGTGAAGCAACTCGCGGTCCATCCACCGCTGTTTGATAAACACCAATATGCCCATCGACAGCATTGCCGCCGCGGTCAGCAGCAGCCTGTAGGAGCGCACGCGTGCCGGCGCTTGCCCACCGAACTCGGCCCACACCACCATGAGAGGCGTGGAAAATACCGCCAACATCGCCAGCCGCGCCGTCCACATACTATGGTCCTGC
>JBAUVJ010000348.1:0-6672 GCA_049583165.1 Candidatus Sulfotelmatobacter sp.
GATCAGGTTCTCATTGAAGGGAGACTCCAGCGTACGCGCGTAAGAAACGCGGAGAATCGTGTTCGTGCTCTTGATGTTGTAAGCGATCCCAACCCGCGGCTCCGCCTGCCGTGCGATCGTCAGCCCGTTATAAAGATCGCCGCGCATCCCCAGATTCAACGACCATCTCCCCTTGGTCACCGTATCTTCAATGTAAAGAGCGAGCTCCTTCACGTCGGTGTGCCCATTAAAGTTGTAGAGAGTTCCCCCGCGCGTCAAATCGTAAGCGGCCAGAACCGGATTGAAGTAAGGGTAAAGAGTGGTGCCCAGGGCGTTTGGATTGAGCGCATTGTTTTGCTGGAAGGTGCCAATATTGCCCGGACATTGCGTGGAAGTGAGACCCGGCGCCGCCACAAATTGCTGCTGGTCGTTGGAAAAAGTGATGCAGGGCGCGTTGTAAGTCGGATCGACGATTCCGAGCGCGTCATTCTCGTCGAGAAACGTTTGTTCGTAGGTCACTCCGCCTTTGATGTTGTTCACGCCCTTGGCATACGAAAGATCAGACCGAATCCCCGCGTTGGTGAGCGTCCGGTTCTGTCCCACAGTCTGTCTTTGCAGCCCCGGAGGCCCAAGGTCCGCGAACGGATCGCCGCTCGGGTAGTAGTTATAATCGTCGCGGCGCACAAACGCACCCAGAGTAAATACGGAAGTCGCCGTCAACACTCGCGTCCACGAAGGAGCGATGTTGAACGTCCCAATCTTGGATCGCTGGTCCGTCGCTCCCACAATCGCGCCGTTGGGAGCGATGCCCCCGAAGTTATTTACATCTTGCGGATCAACTCCATCGAGTCCGCTCCACGGCGTCGCATATTCCGCATCGAACGAATTGGGCGTCTGGAACCAGCTCCGCGTGTAGCCAAAATTAAAATGAATTGAGTCGGCGGTTGTGAGTTGATAATCCACGCGATCAAAAACACTTTCCTGGTTGCCTTTGTCATGCAGTACCGTGAACTCCGGGGGATCGAGAAACCTTCCCGTATCCAGAGCGCCCACGGAAATAAAATTCCCCCACTTCTTCCCGCCGTAAGCCAGGTCCGCCGCCACGTTTGCCGTTCCAAACGATCCGTAAGACGTGCTCACGCTGCCATGGGGCGTCGTAACCCCTTGTCCTGAGCGCGTGGTGGCCACAATCACGACGCTGGTTTTGCCGCCGTACTCCGCCGGCGGCGCGCCCGAAATCACTTCCAGCGATTGCACCGAGTCGAGCGGTATCTGGTTAGAAAAAACCTTGCTCTGCTGGTCGGTAATCGGCTGCCCGTCCACGGAAAAAGAATTTTCCGCATGATCGCCCAGCCCATGGAAAAGGCCATTAGAATCGGCCGCAACCCCCGGCGTCGACTGCGTCACCAGCGCGCTCACATTGGAAGTCGCACTTTCCAGCGGAATCTTTTGGAATGAGTCTCTATCGATGTCGGAGTGGAAAGTGGAATCGTTCTCCACCAAATCTCCCCCCGCTTCCACCGTCACCGTCGTGGTGGAACTCAACACTTGCAGATTGATCTTCAGGTTGACCGGCACCACCGACCGCACATCCACATCCTGCGCGGTTTTCGAAAATCCCTCCGACGTCACCGTCAAGTGATATGGATTGAAGGGAATGTTCGGCAGGCTGAAATTTCCCGCTGCATCAGTGGTCACCGACCGGTCGAAGTGACTCACCGGATTGTGGATTTCAACCGTGGCATTCGGAACAACCGCGCCCGTGGGATCGAGTATGGTCCCGTTGACCGCCCCCGAACTACTGGCAGATTGTGCATAAGCGTGAAGGCTGAAGCCTAAAAGGAAAATCAGCGCAGAAGCCGCGATCGGCGACCTCTTGTAAGAAGCCAACATGATTCCTCCATGAATTTGGTCGAATAAAGATCGTCAAATATAAAGATCAAGGGAACGGTTCATGGAAAACGAACCGGACCGATATTTCGCTAAAATCTGATCTTTTAATTCAGGAGGCAGGAGGCGGGCGAACGTATAGCGCAAAAGCTACCAGTTGTTGCTTGGCCGCAATTTCTCGCGCACGGAAAGCAACCACGCGCCGAAAAACCGGCTTGGGCGTGGGAGAAGCGCTGGCCGGCGAAGCCGACTGCGCCGCAACGCAAACTTGGCACGTGCTGGACTCATCCTGGCCGGAGTGGCGATGCACCGCAAACGCCAGGGCTGACCAGATAGTCAGCAACAGCGAGAGCCACGCGATTCGCCTCGTAATCGACTGCATGGGAAGCCTAGAGTCCTATGCTCCGAATCTACAACGAAAGTCAGGCTGGCGCAACAAAAGTAGCCGTGACCAAGGGATAACTCCTTTGGATGCCGAGATCATCACAAAGTGACACCAATCCCGCCTTTCTTTTGTGTCCTTTTTTTCGAAAGACCAGCGCCCTGACCCCGCGCCGCCCGCCCCCCTGGCTAGATCGAAGGCATTAGCCGGTAAATAGCAGTTGACTATTCACCTTCAAGCACATAGCCTGTCGCAGTCCTTCCCCCCATCGAAAACTTGAGCCCCGTTGAGAACCTCACAATAGGTTCCGGTCGGGTCATTCCGGTTTTTCCTTCGGACCTTAAGCCGGGCGGGCTTACGGTTGCCGAATAATTAAATTGTTTTATCGAGAATCATCCACCTCGGTTCCAATGCGACCCAGCCGAGGCTCTGTGCTTGCGCAATTCTTAGGCTCGCTAAAATCGTTGTTCGATTCCAAGGAGAGAGAGTTTATGACTTCAAGCCTCACTAAGTTCGTCATCATCGCCGCGGCTGCGTGTCTGCTGATCGTGGCGGGAAGCGCCTCGGCGCAGGCGCAATCGAGTTGTCCCACTTCTCCAAACTTCACTCCCGATTTCACCTCCAACCAGGGCTGCCTCATGCTGAACGGCACCAACCCCGGCTATCCCGGCTTTTACGCCGCGGTCGCGCCTCCGCCGTCGGGCGTCGCGACCGTATTGCGTGTTACCCAGAATGCCAATCAGACGGCGGGCTCTGCCTGGTACCTTACGCAGCAGCCGGTGGCCAATGCTTTTTCCACCACCTTCACCTTCCAGCTAAGCGGAACCAGCAGCTACAACGCCGACGGTTTTGCCTTCGTAATTCAGAATTCCGCCTCGGGCACGGCCGCATTGGGCCCGAACGGTTGCGGCATCGGATTCGGCGATAGCGCCAGCGGCTGCGTGCCTGCCACCGGCGGCATCCCGAACAGTCTTGCGATCGAGTTCAACACCTTCCTCAATGCCGGCATCGATCCAAATGCCAATGACGTCACCATTCAAAATTGCACCCCAGCCGGCGCGGCCACTGGTCCCAACAGCGTCGATCCCACCTGCACCATCGCCGTCAATTCCAATCTCTTGAGCAATCTGACTGATGGAAACGTCCACACTGTAACCGTCAACTACTCCGGCCCCAGCACCACATTGCTCGATGTCATCCTTGACAACAATGATTTATTTCCCGGCGGCGTCACCTTCAACCTCGCAACGATCAGTCTGAACAGCGGCAACGCTTGGGTTGGTTTCACCGGCGGAACCGGCGGTGGAGACGATAACCAGGACATTCTGAGCTGGACCTTCACACCCCAGGCCCAGACGGCCGTGGTTTCCACCGCCGCGCCTGCCGTACTCACCTTTCCAAATGCCGCCGGAGTCAACGCCTACGATTACACCGCGCAGTTGACCACGCCGTATCCGAATCCAGTCGTGCAGGTGCAGCCGATCCTCATGACGCAAGCCGCCTGCGACGCCTTGGTCCAGAAAAGCTTTCGCACCGCCCGCTGCTTTGTCTACGAAAACGCCGAGAATTCAGGCCTGAATGCATCCGTCATGTTCTCGGTTACCTGCCCGCAATCTCCCGGCGGCACCTGCGGCTCCAACACCGATCAGGATTTCTTCGCCCAGCTCGGAACGGATTTCCAGTTCCAGCAATCGCAGAATCCTTTGTTCGTCTACCCCGGAATTCTCGGGCTCTTAAATCCATTCCCCGGATTCCTCAAAGGCGCGGGCCCCAATCCTCTGAATCCCTGCACCCCGCCCGCGAGCGGCGCGTTGTTCCAGAGCAATCAGATCAGCAGCTTCTTCATCGATGAAGCCACCACCAAGGGCAAGAGCGGCGGCGGAGCATCCTGCTGGGTCGCCACCTACGACACTCCGGGCGAACTCTGGCCGAACATTTCCATCGCTTCTCCTGGCTTCACCACTTACACGCTGGGCCAGTCGGTCACGGCGAGCTACACCTGCACCAATCCGTCCACAACCCAGCCGACTACCAGCGCAACCGGTCCGTACCTGACGGTGGCAACCTGCACCCAGGCCTTGGGCACCCAGGCCTCGTGCTCAACCAATGCAACCACTGGCGCGATAACCTGCACCGGCACAGTGTCCACGTCTCCGCGAGGACTGCACTTGTTCGAGGTGACGTCGATCGACTCAGGCGGGAACCAGAATGCGAATATCGTGATCTACAACGTCAAGTAATCCCTGCGATAATTCGCAAGGGCTGCCGGAATTCGGCAGCCCTTTTTTTCTTGTCGGGACGTCCAACTCAGTATTTGTCATCCTGAGCGGAGCCGTTTTTCAGGCGTAGCGAAGGACCTCAGCAGGCAAACCCGGTAGGGTCGAGAGGTTTTTTGCAGTGTTTCGAACGAAGTTTCAAGCGAGGTCTGGGGGTCAAATTGCCGCCCCGGGAAATCTAGTCCCAGAAGCCCTTTTAATTCTTGCCCACCTGCGTCGCCCGCCCCGCCTCATCGTAAATGCCCTTAAAGTCACTCCGCTGCAGCACCTTCTCCGCTCCCGGATCCTTCTTCATCGCATCCAGTAGGCGCAAAGCCTCGCGATAATGATCCTGCGCATCGCTCGTGTTCCCGGATTCTCGCGCAATCGTGGCCAGCAGGAAATGCGCCTGCGCGCTCAGCGGTTGCATCCCCAGCTTGTTCGAGAGTAGCAACGCGCGCCCCAACTCCTGCCGCGCATCGGCGGAATTGTGGTTCAGCATCATCCCTTGCGCCATCAATATCGAGCACTCGACCGACGTATATTTCAGCCCCAGGTCATCGGCCTGCTGAATCAGCTGCCGCAAGCTGGCAATTGCTTCCTGCGCGTGCTTCTCCTGCACCTGCACCTTGGCGACGTTGGCCTTCTCAATCAGAATCGTGCCCGGCTCTTTGCTGCGCGTAGCCGCCTGTAAGGCCTGCGCGTACAAAGCAGACGCAGCTTTTAAATCTCCCCGGTAGTAGAATCCATCGCCCTGGAATCCCAGCGTCTCCGCCGTCATCTCGTCATTTTTCAACTCGCGCGACAAGCTGAGCGCCTCATCCAGTGAGCTCTTCGCCTCATCTCCGCGCCCCGCCAGAATCAGCGCTTCCCCGTAACCAGCCAGCACCTCCGCCATCCACGGAGTCCTGTCCTTAATATCGCGAAAAGTATTCAGCGCTTCCTGCTTCGAGTTGATCGCCGCGCCAAACCGCCCCTGGTAATCGAACATCTTGCCCAGGCTGTAAGACTCAATCGCCGCTCCATGCGGATCGTTCATGCCGCGCCGCAAATCCAGCGCTCGCAGATAATAAGCAATTGCCTGATCGTACTGCCCCATGTTGGCTGAAGTTACGCCGAGATTGTGAACCGCCTCCACAATGTCCTGCGGCACCTTCGATTTTTCGCGCAACTGTAGCGCCTGCTGGAAATAAGTCAGCGCGTCCTCATACTGCCCTTTGGTCGAGTACGAGCTTCCGATATTGTTCAGGCAGATCGCCTGCAAACTCTCATTGCCCAGATCGCGCTGCAATTGCAGCGCTTCCTTATACATCTTCAGCGCTTGATCATGATCGCCGCGGTCATCGTAGAAATTCCCCAGATCGATCAAGCTGTCGCCCAGGCCGCGTTTGTCTCCAATGTCACGCCGAACCTGTAACGCCTCCTGAAAATTCGCCAGCGCTTCTTTGTTCTTCCCCAGCGAGGCCTGCGCGTTCGCGATCTGATTCAAGCTCAGCGCGAGTCCCCGCTTCTGGCCGATTTTCCGCCAGATGGCCAGCGCTTCCTCTTCGTAGCGCAAAGTTTCTTCGGGCTTGCTCAACATCCCGTAGGCGACACCCATAAAATGCAGGCTCGCCGCCTTCTGCTCTTGATTGTCAATTTGAATCGCCAGAGTGTATGCCCGGTTCAGCGGATCGAGACTGGCCTGCGCATCGCCGCTCTTAAGCGCGACCCGCCCCAACTCGATCGTCGCCGTCACATCCTTCGGATTCGTCTTCAACAACTTCTGGTAATATTCACGCGCCTTCGTCAGATCACCGGAATCCTTATAGAGGCTCGCCAGCGCCGATTGCACATCCGAGTTATCCGGAGAAGCCTTGGCCAGCGCTTCATAAGCCTTGATAGCCTCGGGATAATTCTTCGTAACCTGCGAAAGAATCGCAGAGATCAAATACTTCTCCGCCTCCGGCAAATCCTGGCTCAACGTCACCGCTTTTTGCGCGGACTGCTCCGCTTCGCCGTCATAACCCAGCACGCTGTAAGCCTGCGCCAGCTTCGAGAACGCCAGCGCGAAGTTAGGATCCGCCTTGGTCGCAGCTTCAAACTGTTTCTGCGCCTCCAGATTTTTTCCGTCCCGCTGAAAGCCAATGCCCACGTCGTAATCGCGCAGCGCTTCCACCGAACTTG
>JBAUVJ010000349.1:0-15116 GCA_049583165.1 Candidatus Sulfotelmatobacter sp.
CTTCATACATAAACCGTCAGCCCTGTTTTTATTGGGTTTAACGTTGCTTTTTGATGGCGGAATCCAGAACGTGGCGCAGTTCCGCAGCATCCTCAGTGGGGGGCTGGCAGGTAAGTCCGGAACACACCACGGCAAACGCCTTGCCGGGCTTCAATGCAGGCAGATTGGGGATGGTGGCTGCCAATGCCGCGGGTAAGTTCTCCGCGACAGCCTGATTCTCGGTCAGCCGGAGCGTGGTTTTATTGAAACCGAAAACCTCGTTCGCCGTTGCAGCCAGGGCAGCGCCGGCGGCGTCCGAGTTATTTTCCGAAACCACAACCACTTGCACAGGATTCTCCAGCCAATGAACGACGGCGATCCCGTAAGTCGCTGCAAAAATTCCGAATTGTCCCACCACGCCGGCAAAGGCTTCCAGAGTCTGTTCGGCCTTATCGCGATAGGCGTTGTCGCCCGTGTAATGATACAGCCGCAGCGACGCAATCGCCGCCATGGGATTGCCCGCAGGTGTCGGCGAATCCTGCAACGGCTTTCGGCGCGTTGCCAGCACGCCCAGGCTCCTGCCCTCCGTTGGCCTTTCAGTGTCGAAGAACCCTCCGGAGGTCGAGTCGAAGAACCTGGCAATCATCGAGTCGGCAATAGCCTGTGCGAATTTGAAATAGCTTAAGTCGGCAGTGGCCTCATACGCGTCCAGGCAAGCCAGCATGGTCGCGGCGTAATCTTCGAGCAATCCGGAAATTTCGCGGTGTTCAGCCTTCGGGTCGGAATAAGCGACCACATGTAGCAGATGCGCGGCGCGGGCGCCCTCGCCCGCGTGCCTTTTCCAGGCCTCCGCTAAGATGCGGTCCAACGAACGCAGAGCGAAGCGCCGCGCATCCTCCAGCCCCAGCACCTTCGCCGCTTCCAGATATGCCGACACGCACATACTGTTCCATCCCACATAAACTGTTTTGTCGAGGTAAGGCGTCGGTCGCTCCAGGCGCGCGGCATACATTTTCTTCTTTGCCGAGTCGAGCAATTCTTTCACACGCTCAGCGGTTATGTTCATCCGCCGCGCAATTTCATCGATCGGTGCGCGCACGAAGAGCACATTCTTTGCCGGATTGTGATGCATCTCGCCTATTTCGTTGATGTCATAGTGCAGCGCGGCCACCTGTGTTTCTTCTATGGTCAACACGGCGCGGGCTTCGTCGAGCGTCCATGTGAAATAGTCGCCGTCGTCGTCCATCGAAATATCAGCATCCTGCGAAGCGTAAAACCCGCCGCGCTCGCGGTCGCTCAGCCATTCATCCATCCAGCGGATGATGTCACGCGCCACATCTGCGAAGAATTCCATCCCCGTTGCCTGGTAGGCGTGCACGTAATTCTTTAGCAGCTCGGAATTGTCGTAGCACATCTTCTCGAAATGCGGCACCACCCAGCGCTCGTCAACCGAGTAACGATGAAATCCTCCCGCCAGTTGGTCGTAGACGCCGCCATTGGCCATGTGCTCGAGGGTGGTGACAACAAGATTGCGCAGGTTTTCGTCACCGGTGCGGACATACTGCTCGATCAACAAATCCAGAACCGAAGGATGCGGAAACTTAGGCGCATGTCCGAATCCGCCATGCTGCGCATCGAACATCTTCAATGCAGCTTCCTGAATCGTGGCAATCGCGACAGCCGAAATCCGTCCGCTCCGCCCGGCAAAAGATTCCGCCTGGGCAATCGCGTTCTCCACCATCTTCGCCTGTTCCACCACGTCGCCGTTCTTTTCCTTGTAAGCGTTGGAAATGCTCACCAGCACGCGCTTGAAGCTTGGCCGCCCATATCCGTCTTGCGGTGGGAAATATGTCCCGCCATAAAACGGTTTGCCGTCGGGAGTGAGAAAGGCAGTGAGCGGCCATCCGCCCTGCCCGCTGACTGCGCTGATCGCAGCCTGATACCGGCTGTCGATATCCGGACGCTCATCCCGGTCCACCTTCACCGCGATGAAATGCTCGTTCACGATAGCGGCAACTTCCGGATCGTCATAAGACTCGCGATCCATCACATGGCACCAGTGGCACCACACCGCGCCAATGTCGAGCAGCATCGGCTTGTTCTCCCGCTGCGCGGAAGCAAATGCCTCCTCGCCCCACTCGTGCCACTGTATGGGCTGATGCATGGCGGAACGCAGATAGGCGGATGAGGCGCGGGCGAGGGCGTTGAGGGTCGTAGTCGTCATAGGATTGTCCTAAGTGTAATCTGAGCAACGGCCCAACATGTAAAATAGAGACAAGCGCTTGTGGTGACGCGCCAGCTATCAATTCCTGGGTATTCGCGGGTGCTGCCCGCGTCTCATCTCCCGCTCGTTATTCTGCCCACAAGTCGGGTTGTAGGGTCGCAGGGAACGGGTAATCTAGTGGTTGTCCTGCGGGCCATGTGGCATGGCACCCCGTCGACGGCAATGAAGTATCAGTACACAGAACTGGAACAAGTAAGGTGCGTCTTGAACGGTACGAGCGGCTTGTAGGGATGGGCCGCGAATTTTACGGCACATTCTACGGCACAGTTACCAAACAGTAAACTCGGTAAGTGATTGAGAAACTTGGTGGGCAGTGCAGGACTCGAACCTGCGACCTCCTGCTTGTAAGGCAGGCGCTCTAACCAGCTGAGCTAACCGCCCGCTTTGAAAAGCCAAGCGCCCTGGGCAAGACCTTAGTGCCTTCCACATTTCCTAGCTCTGCTGACATTCTGTTCGCAGAAATCCAACATTCTGTTCTCTTCGCAAACAGGCGTCGTGAAAGCAGAGCGAGGTCAACGTGGTTCTCTCTACACTGAGAGAGGACGCTGGCGGGGTTCTTCCATCAATGCGTTTTCAAATGATACGGGAGAAGGTAAACGAAAGTAAAACTGCAAAGCCCGACCAAGAGAGGACCTCACGGCCGGATGTGCGCAATTGCTGGATACGCGGCCAATCCTGTCATAAGGGACCGATCGCCGAGATGCAGGGACCAACTGCTTTTTCTCTATCACCAAATTCTCAGTCCGAAAGTTACTTCGATCTTTGATTGCTCTCGTGTCTGAGTTAGTCCATGATGGAACCGCAACCGGGGCCACGATGATGGCTGCGCTTCCGATAGCATTCTGAATTTGTGGATAAAGATCGCCGATAGACTTAATCAAGAGTGCAGCTGCGAAGTCCAATCGCGCGGACTGCGACGAGGATTTGCAACGACGAAAGATGAACGGATGATCGAGGCAGAGAAAATCGGTGGTGGCGGCTCTGCCGCTTTTCGCCCTGCGATCATCTGGGCGCTGAGTTTTGCGGTCTGGACGTTTGTCGCTCTGGCATACACCGTAACCATCTATCAGCTGTATCGCTCCACCGAAATGGCCACTAGTTTCACGGACGTTTTGGCTCTGCAATGCAGCCAGGTTATTCCTTACGCTCTGTTAACTCCGTTCGTCTTCGCCTTTGCGAATCGCTACCCGGTGCAGCAAGCGAACTGGGTAAAGCGTTCGCTCTTGCTGCTGGCTGGCGGCGCATTATTTACCGTTGTGCACGTAGCTCTCCGGGGCTTGACGCCATACGCCTACTGGGATGATCGAGTGCGGCATTGGGTCTCCGCCATCTGGGATCCTGAGGCGCATCGAGTTCGAATCCAGTGGTACATGTATCAGGCGCTATTTTTGACGAGCGTCGTTGACGACATCGTTACGACCTATCTGCCGCTCGTTCTCATCGCGCACGTGGCGTCTTACTACCAAAAACTTCGCGAACGGGAGTTGCGGACCTCGCAGTTGCAGGCGCAACTGGAGAAAGCGCGTCTCCAGGCATTGAAGAGCCAGCTCCAGCCGCATTTTCTCTTTAATACGCTGAACTCCATTTCCGCGCTGATGCTGACCAATGTCCAAGCTGCGGATCGAATGATCACCCGCCTGGGCGATCTGCTGAGGCTGAGTCTCGAAAGCGCGGATACTCAAATGACGACGCTGAGCCGCGAACTGGAGTTTGTGAACTGTTACATCGAGATCGAAAAAGTGCGGTTCGAAGAGAGGCTCAAGGTGGAGATTGATATCGATCCCGAAACTCTCGATGCCAGCATCCCTCACTTGTTATTGCAGCCACTGGTAGACAATGCGATCAAGCACGGAATCTCGCGATTGATCGCGGGGGGCGAGATTCAAATCTCTGCCAGCAGGAAGAATGGAGATCTGCGTCTCGAAGTGAGAGATAACGGGCCTGGGCTCAACGGGTCGACCGATTCCTCGTTACGCGGCATCGGATTGAGAATCACGCGCGAGCGGCTGGAGACTATCTACGGCCAAAATCAGAGCGTGCAGTTACTAACTCTGCCGGAAGGCGGGGTGGTCGCGCGAGTGAGTATTCCCCTCAGCATGGCAGAAGTAGACGGCTGAAGTTTCAAGTCTGCGACTGACAGGACCTGTCAAGGTCCTCATTGAAATCTACCGAATCCCGAAGGCACCGCTGAAGATTTCTACGAACATCCATATTTAGATGTGCCTTGTTTGCATCGCATCAGTCTGAAATCCGTTTATTCGTTACTCCTCCATGATGGTTCGTGTCATTGCGCAGTGCGTTCGTCCCTAGTTGCATAGTTCTCTTTCGCTCGGGCAGCCACTTGCACTTCTCCGCTGCAGAACCTTGCCTGGAATCGGTCGGCACGCCACCCCGGCAACCGGCACGGACGTAACCGCAGATAAATCTTAAGGAGAAACTTCCATGAAGACAATTGGTGATTGGTGTAGACCCTCACGAAGAAGAATCAAGTTGTGGGAGTTCATCTCTGTAAGCGCACTTACATTGTTTGTGCTCGCTCTGTTTGTACTGTCAACACCTTCCTCCACGCGAGCACAATCTACCGTGGGAACGGGCAGCATTCAGGGCATCGTGACCGATCAAACCGGTGCCGTGGTTGGAGCCGCGAGGATCGTAGTCACCAACAAAGCGACAGCGGCTGCGATCCATCTCAACGCTTCCTCTTCGGGAAACTATTCTTCCGGCCCGATTCAGCCCGGGGACTACGTTGTGCGCGTCGAAGCCAAAGGCTTCAAGACCATGGATCTGTCGATAACCGTTCAGGTCGGCAACACAGCGTCAGCCAACCTCCAGATGCAACTCGGGCAAGAGAGCCAGACCGTCGACGTTCAAGGAAACGCAGTCGCGGTCAACACCGAACAGGCCACAGTGCAAGGCACCATCAATGTTGACCAGATTGAAAATCTTCCCGTAAATGGCCGCAACTTCCTCGACCTCGCTCAGCTTGAACCCGGGGTTCAGATTCAAGAGGGCAGCACCTTTGACCCTACCAAGAATGGCTTCTCCTCGATTTCGTTCCAAGGCCGGTTTGGCCGCACCGCGAGAATTGAGGTCGATGGCGTCGATGTCAGTGACGAGACAGTCGGCACGACTACCCAGAACATTCCCTCCAGTGCGATTCAAGAATTCCAGCTTTCCCAGTCTTCCCTCGACCTTTCAACCGAGCTTACCTCTTCCGGCGCGGTAAACGTTACGACCCGTTCCGGCAGCAATACCTTGCACGGCGAAGCGTTTGGATTGTTTCGCGGCAACCAGCTAGCGGCGGCCTTGCCTGGTCCGACGGCGCCACCATTTCAACGTGAGCAATTCGGCGGCAATTTGGGAGGAGCAGTCATCAAGGACAAGCTCTTCTGGTTCATGGACGGCGAACGCACGAAGCAAAATCTAACCGCAGCGGAACCCTTTGGCGCTCCCTTTAACACGCTGGACACCACGCTTGTGGATCCCTATCGCGAATTCCTGTCGGATGAGCGTGTGGATTGGAATGTCAAGGGCAATACGCGCGCCTTCTATCGCTTCAACTACTTCCAGAACAGTGGTATCCGGCCGTTTGGATCGGCCAGTTCCACGCAGGGATTTTCGAATAAAGACCACACTGTGACCCATGCGGCCGGCATCGATTTCAATACCGGCTCCTTCTCTCATAGCATCCGCTTCGAATATCTCAAATTTCGCAACGCGATCCTAGACGGCACTTCCAGCATTGCGCAGGGCCCGGATAACCCTGTACCCGGGTTAGGCATTGACATTGGGGCTCCTGTTCTCGGAGATTGCGTCTTAAGTGGGGGCGGAGCTTACTGCGGTGGGCCGAACTTTCTGGCGCCGCAGCAAACCATTCAAACCGACCACCAGGCGAAGTATGACGGCAGCAAGGTCATGGGAAAGCACATCTTCCGCTACGGCGCAGCGTTCAATCACCTCCAGGGTGGCGGCCTGGCTGCCTTCGTCACCTTCCCGCAGGCGGGCACCACAACTGTGGGAGCCAGCTCCGATCCAGCCTCCTATCCGGCGTCATACGTGCAGTTGGGCAACGGCATCGGCTTCTCCACCGCCAAAGCCGCGTTCGGCTTCCCCGGCGGAGGCTTGGGACCTGACAATCGCTTCGAGGCATACGCGGGGGATGGTTGGAAGGTCATGCCCAGGTTTACGCTGTCGCTCGGCCTGCACTATGTGCATGACACTGGACGCGTAGACACGGACCTGGGTCCTGTGCCCGCTCTGAATCAGTGGGCTCCGGGACTGGGTGACCAGGTGCGCACTCCCGCCGACGACTTCGGGCCGCAGGTAGGCCTCGCCTGGGATGTATCTGGCTCCGGCAAAACCGTCATCCGTGCCGGTGGCGGCTTATTCTTTGAAAATTCCATCTGGAATAATCAGCTCTTTGATAGTCCGGCGCGAATTCCGAAGGGTATCTTTGCGGACACGCCGTTCGCTTGTCTTAACGGCGTAGCTCAGCCGATCACGTGGCCCACCACTATTGCCGCAGGTTCCGTAGCAGGGGGAGCCGGGACGTCGAACGGGAGCGGAAGTGTGACTCCTAATTTCTGCGGCGGAATCATCTCAGCCGTCGCTCCACAAATTCTGGCGCTAAGCAGTGCCTTCCAGTCTGCCGCCGCTTCGAACATCGGGCTGCAACCCAACGCGAATTTTGTGGGTACGTCGCTGAATGCCTCCAACGCGAACGGATTTGACCTCTTTGCTCCCAACTACCGCACTCCCCGGTCGTGGGAGATGAATTTTGGCTTCCAGCACGAATTTCGTCCGGGAACTGTGCTCACGGCCGATTACATCCGCAACATCGGCGAACATTACCTGATCGCCATCGATCAAAATCATAGCGGGTCGGCTCGCTCCTTCAATCTGGCAAATGCCACTGCTGCTCGCGACACCGCTCAGACGACGGCGACCGCGTTCGGCGCGGCGAACAACTGCCCCGCGGGTCCAGGTCAGGCGACGTGCATGATCAACGCATTCGGCGGAGGAGCGGCAGGCGTGGCAGGGGCACAATCGGCGTATTCGGCCTCCGGCCTCGACTCCAACAATGCAACCGCTGGCGGTGGTCCCTGCCCCACCTGCGCGTTTCCCGGCATCACTCCAAATGGCATTAACAACAACGGCAGCGGGGCTGGCACCGGAGCACTCGGCACGCTAGACACTCTCGAGCCAGTCGGCCGCTCCGTATACAGCGGACTGCAAATTAGCCTGAAGCAGCAGGTAAAGAATCCACTTCCTGGGGTGAAGTCCTCCAACTTCCAGTTCTCGTATTCGCTCTCGAAGTTCACCAGCCAGGTGCAGGATCAGGACTTCATTAACGTGCCGTTGGATAATGACGATCCGACCAGGTTTACCGGGCCAAATGCGCTGGATCGGACTCACCAGATCTCATTCGGCGGGACCTTTGATTTGCCATACTTCACGAGATTGAGCCTGATCGGGCATTTCTACAGTCCACTGCCCGACAACATCTCTCTGCCTGAACTGACCAGCGGAGGCGAGATTTTTGCTACCGATTGGCTGGGATCCGGCTACGGCTCTGGGCAGCCTGGGGGCATGCCTGTTCCGGGTACGAATCTCGGGGACTTCCAGCGCAAAATCACGATCGGCAATCTGCAAAATCTGATCAACAACTACAACAATACATTCGCAGGTAGCCTGACGCCTTCTGGCAACCAGCTCGTGAACAATGGCGTGATGAGCAGTGCTGACATGACGGCCATGGGCTGGGTGATGCCTTCGCTGGCCAACGTAGCGCCCGGGGCGGTGGGGTACCCGTGGCTCAAGTCGTTAGACCTAAAGGCATCCTGGCCGATTAGAGTCAAGGAGCGCTTGACCGTCGAGCCGAGCGCCAGCATCTTCAACCTCTTCAACTTCGCCAACGCATTCCTCCCTGGCAACCTGCCGGGAGCGACCACGGGGACCCTTGCACCGGGCGGACCGAACGGAACGCTTTCGGCAAGTTCGAACGGCGGCGTAACACCGGGAGCGAACCTCGTGCCTTACCGGGCCAGCTTCCAGTCTGGAACCTACGCCTTGGGGGCTCCGCGGCAGTTCGAATTCGGACTCCGCATTAGCTTCTAGAACAGCCACGAAAAAGCCGCAGCACTTTTGCTGCGGCTTTTTCTTTGCGTGGTGCTTCGATCTTTCGGCTCGATAATGTGACGTGACTCGATGGGGAAATCTGACTCGATCGGGCTATCGATTTGCCGGCGTAGTCTCACCATGTGTGGCTTCGCCTTCTATTGGGAGAGGGAATGAATTGGTAACGACTTCATCCGACTCCCGTGCGCCAATCCATAGCCACGTTCGCACTTTTCTCTCGTTGATGTTGTCTTGCACCTCGCCGTAATTCACCAAGCGTCGCAGCACCACTGTCACCGAGACCCTTGGCTCCTTCTGCCGCGCGAAGACCTCGGGACTCGACTCTTCTATCCGGCTACATAGTTCCCGAGTGCTGAGAGGCCGGGCAGACTCCCTCAGGGTTCGACGGCACGCCTCCGTGAGCCCGCGACGGGCATGGAAGGTGCGCCGCGCAGGCAGCTTCGACAATAAACCCCGCAGCTCTTCATCGGCAATAGCGGATCCAAAAACATCGGCCAGACCCACGATGGTGGTCTTAATGATCCGCACCCTCTTTGCAATGGCATCGCGCTTTAACAGCAATAATTTCAGCTCAGCCTGCGCCCATCCTGCGACCCGCTCGAAGTCCTCGACGCAATTGCACTCCGTAAGATTTTGCACCTGATGCGTGGTGATGCCCGATGCTGGACCCGGTTGCGGCATGCGCTTAACTCCGCCGCAATTATCTCCTGCTTACTGGTTAATAAAACATGATGCTGGGATGAACAGTTTCACATGCGGAGCAATTACAGCGTGGTTCGGGATGAGACGATTCGAGTGTGAATGACCGAAATAAAACTGTGACCTGTCCCGCAGAGTGGGCGAGTTTTCTCGCGGGCAACGCTGTGATATCCCAATGCGCTCATCTATCAGCGCTGTCAGGTCATATGCAATTTCCGGTGGTTGGTCCCGCCGCTATAGAGAAAAGTTGAAATGTATGCAGATAATTATTGACGACGAATTCGTCAATCGACCCTATGGGAGCCCTCTCAAACCAATCAACCTCAGGCTCGGTCGTTGAGCTAACGGATTTCCTGCGAGGCGAATTGAGCCGCCTATCTGAGCAAGATGAAGCTCTTAAACAGCTCATCCGCAGTTTCAACCTTCTGTTGAACGAGTTGCGAGAGGGCGCGGGCCGAGAGGCGGCAAGAGATCGCCGCGCAGAACCGCTGACGATCGCCGTGCGACCGCCTCTGGATCGTGGAAGCGATAGTCTCGTGTGCGGCCCCGTGGTTCGTTTGAGAACAAGTGTCTCCGGCCAGAAGTTGCGCCGTGCCTGCCGCATTGCTCTCATGGAATCAGACGAAGCAGCGTCTACAGAAGAAATCTGTTCGCGTATTGTGCGCAGGGGATCGTTTCCCTTCAAAAATCTGGAACATGCGAGGACAGCGATCGCTCGAACCCTGGACAATATGGCCAGAGAAGGGGAAACCTCCAGCCTCAACCATGAGACTCAACTTCGTTGGAAACGTATAACCAGGGAAGAGCGCGCCTAGACACAAAAACCAATCGGATTATGACTGCGAGGGGATCGCACTTGCGCAATGGCGGATCAACTCTCCTCAACAATCCGCTGCAAGCCTGCCCGGTAGCCGCGGCTACATGACAGTTCTTTTCCATTCTTCAGGACCACGACGTACTCTCCGCTGTTGACCGGTATCAGTTCCTTGATCTTGCGGACATTCACAATCGCGGAACGATGGATGCGGACGAAATGGTTCGCATCCAGGCGCTGCGAAATGCCGCCGATCGTCTCCCGCAGAAGATAGGATTCCTTCCCCACGTTCAAGCGCACATAGTTGGCCGCGGCTTCCACCCAATCAATGCTGTCCAGGTCCAGGAACACGACCCGTCCATTGACCTTGATCACCAAACGATTGTCGCGCTCCGATACGGAGGGGGTTATCGCCCTGACTTGGGATAACAGACTTAGAATGCGGTTCGTGATCTCGCTGTCGCGCGCCTTGGATAACTCGGATCGAGCCCTTGAGACCGCATGGTGCAACCGCTCCTGGTCGAACGGCTTCAGAAGATAATCCAGAGCGTTCGCCTCAAAGGCGCGAATCGCATATTGATCGTAGGCCGAGGTAAAAATCACTACCGGCATTTGCTCCGGCGCAATTTTATCCAGCACCGCAAAGCCATCCAACTCCGGCATCTGGATATCGAGCAGAAGAAGATCTGGGGCAAAGTCGCGAACCGCAGAAACGGTTTGCTTGCCGTCTTGGCACTCAGCAACCACCTGCAACTGGGGTTCCGACTTCAATAAGATAAGCAACTTCTCGCGCGCTAACCGCTCGTCATCGGCAACCACCGTACGCAGCACCGATTGCTCTCGCCCTTGCAACCCAACAGAATCTGGGATCACTGTCCGCCTCGACGTGCCTAATGGTTGGATAGACGTGACAGAGTGAAAATGGTTGTATGAAAGACGTAGCCAAAATGGCTAATTATCCCGAAATTACGGCAGGCCGCACCTTCAAAAGATGGCCTTATCCCCAGGTCGATGGTTTCCGTCCCAGTTTTAGATTGCAGCGTTACCGGACCCTCTTTAGTCTGCGTTCCATCGAACAACTGGAATTCTCGAATCCGCGGCGTGCTGAAGGCGGAGAGAATATTGAGTCGCACACGTTGGGCAGTTATAGGAGAAAAGATATCGATTTTTTTATGCCCAATCGTGGTTCCGGAGTAGACCGCCTTCCATTTCGTTCCGTCCATAACCTGGATCGCGTATTTCTGCACCTTCTGCCCGTCCCCAAGCCATTCCATGGTTAAAGCGCGGTCGAAACGAATGGGATGAGAGAAAACCAGGTCGATGGTTGCGGCATGAGAAGCATCCGCCGGCGACCACATCGTGTCGGGATCGGAATCGAGAGCCGCACGATATGCGGAGGCATTAGTCGCGCGAGCGGCAAGATTCTTTTCCGGCGCGTAAATCGAGTGAAGAGCGTCGCCAAATTCCTTGAGGCGAATAACGTCTGCGTCGGGTAGCAGACCTCGATTGTCGGGCGCAAGCCCAATCAGCAGTTGCGCTCCACGCCCGACGCTTCGGTTATAGATGCCCAGAAGTTCGCTCACGGATTTCAGATTCGCCTCATCGTTCGGATGCCAGAACCAGTGCCCCTTGCGCAGCGGAGTATCGGCTTCATCAGGGCGGTAGCGAAGGTAGCCGCGCAGGTCCAGTACATTCCAATTCTCTTCCGGTGCGCTGCCCTCCTCGTTCCCTACCCAACGAATGTCGCCATACTTGAGCAAAGCGGCATCGGCAAAAATCATGGTGTTCGGTTGATACACCCGCAGGTTATCGACGTAGCGATCGAAGTCATAAACATGACCGGCACTGCCCGCACCGTCCAGCCAGAACTCGGCCAATTCGCCGTAGCGAGTAGCCAACTCGTTCAGCTGAGCCAGGTAGTAGCCGTCATAAGCGGCACTGTCTTTGTATTTGGGTTCGTGTCGATCCCACGGCGAGAGATAAACGCCAAATCTCAAACCGTATTTTCGGGCCGCAGCAGACACATCCCGGACCAGGTCTCCGTTCCCACCTTTCCACGGACTCGACTTGACGCTGTACTGGCTCTGCGCCGTCGGCCAAAGACAGAAACCGTCGTGATGTTTCGCAACAAAAACAACGTAGGTAATTCCTGCGGCCTTGGCAGCCCGCATCCATTGTTCGGGATCCACATGCGTGGGATTGAAAACTGAGGGATCCGCGGTGCCGTCGCCCCACTCCCGATCCATAAATGTGTTCGGACCGAAGTGGATGATTGCCCCGATCTCAAGATCTTGCCAGGCAAGCTGTTGCGGACTGGGCTTCACGTCCGCGAAGTTTTGCGCGATCGACAGCGTCGCGCAAAGAAAGACAATCGAGCACGCGACAATTCGAAAAATCTTTAGCATCTCCACATCGATTTAGGACAGGCCGCCGAGCAAATTCAATACTTCCGTAACTCTTCGCTCGAACATTGCCGGATTCAGGCCTGAGCCATTTTCATCGTTACCGTCAAACGAATCAACCACTTTACCGGCAGAATGAGATGTTCCAACTGAGGTGTGGAACTCTTGAGCCAGCGTAGTTCGAACAATACCCGAGATGTTTTCCGCATTGATGCCGCCGCAAGGCATCACAAGAATCCGTCCCTTTGCGGCTTGCACGAGCCGCGCCAGAGCCGGCAGCGCGTCGGTCGCGCGCGGCTGGCCTCCGGAGGTCAGAATGCGCGATGCTCCGGTCTGAATGACCTCCTCAAGCGACTCTTCCAGGTTCTTTGCGGCATCGAATGCACGATGAAAAGTTACCGACAACGGACGCGCCGCTTCCACCAAGGCTCTCGTCCGCTCGATATTCACGCGGTTGCTTTCATGCAGAATGCCCAGCACCACGCCATCCATACCGAACCGCTTAGCAGCGTGGATATCGTCGCGCATGATCTCAAATTCGTGATCGGAGTAACAAAAATCGCCGGCCCGCGGACGAATCAGAACATGGATGGGAATGCTCAAGTAGCGGCGAGCGGTTTGCATCAAACCCGCGCTGGGAGTGATTCCGCCAGACAACAAATCGCTGCATAGCTCAACCCGGTGGGCGCCGGCGCGCTCCGCCGCGACGGCGTGGTCCACCGATTCCACGCAGATTTCCAGAACTAAATGCTTCCGCATGAGTTGATCGTCCGAGGAACTAGAAGCTTCGAAGCCAGTCGCCGGCCGCTTCACCGCGCATCAGCCACCGAAGCTGCGTACACGCAGGCCGCCGCGCAACTGCACGCACGGCGGCCCGAACAGCAGTTAGAACGAATACACCGCGCTCAGTTGGATCTTATGCGGTTGCCAGAGATTGTCGTGGGCCCAGGTCGCAGGGGACACGAGATCCTCCGAACCCTGCAAGGGCACCAGCGATCCAAAGTTGTTGGACCCAAAATTACCTTGCGGGATCACCGCCCCCGAGTGCCAGGTTGAGCCAGCATTGAACATCTCAAAGCGCACTTGCAGCTGCTGTCTCTCCGTAATCAAGAACGACTTGGCAAAACTCAGATCAAGATCCTCGTAATAAGGTCCGCGAAGCGCGCCTTTTTCCTCGTCTCCATAGGTGCCCTGACCAGCCGTGGAAAAGACACTGGTGTTGAACCACTGGGCCGGAGTTCGCGCGAAGCCGGAATCGGCGCTCCCCGACTGGTTTAACCGATATCGGCTGGTAAAAACGACGCCCATCTCGTCGAAGAACGGGCCAGCATACCCGTAACCTGTGAAAACCCGGCCCGAAGTGATGGTGTAGATGCCGCTAGCCTTCCACCCGCCCAGAACCGAATTAGCCCAGCCAAGCGACCAGCGCTTCCCTTTCCCCACCGGCAACTCCCAGGAACCGTTGGCGGTCAGGCGATTGGGCTGGTCGAAACTGGAGGGGCCGTAGTCGGCTGCGATATTGCGCGGATCTTGAATGAAACCGTTGTTGCCATTTACGTTGTTGATGCCGGAAGTATCGTCGAGAGATTTCGACAAGGTGTAGGCGATGTTATAGGTGAGGCCGTGATAGAACCGCTGGCGCAATTGTACCTGGAGGGAATTGTAGTTGGCGCCGAGGATGTTGGCGTTGGCGTACATCATGGAAGGTACATTCGGGTACGGCACACGCGTGTCAATGGGCTGGAAATTGGGATCCGTGGCGCAATTCGCGTTGGTCCCCGTGGCTTGCGAAATGTCGAAGAGGAAGTTGCATGAATCGCTCGGAACTTTCGCGACGGAGGCGGCATTAAATGGGAATTGTGTAGGCAAGCGAACCCCGTGCGAGCCCACATAACCGACATCCAGGAGCAAAGTCGGCCGTAGGGCATACTGGGTATCGAGCGTCCACTGCTGGTTGTATGGGTTGTGGTTGTAGGGCCAGTCAATTTGATTCAAGATGTAATTGGTGTTGATGAAGTCGTTGCTGTCCCACGACGGCAGGGTAAATACACCCAGCCCCGCGATTGGCGCGCTCCACAATTGATTAAGGCCCGGTCCCGCGTAACCTTGTCCGGTACCGCTTGAGCTTGGATAGCTCGACGGCAACAGCGTCTGGAGGCTATTGGAGTCGTAGTTCTGGACTTGGTCGTAGTAGCGCATGTAGGTATCATAGAAAATTCCGTACCCCGCCCGCACCACGAAACGGTCGGTGTCAAAGGGCCGCCAGGAAATGCCGATGCGTGGAGCGAAGTCCTTCTTATCTTGCGGAACCAGAGAATTCTGCACGCAACAATTCAAGAACGCGGGATTGACAGTTGCGCCCTGAGAACTGGCAAGTTGGTCGATACCCTGGACAAAGCTCCTACTTGCCCAATCAATACTTCCTCCATTTGCCGTGTCAAAGCCCCATCCGCTGTTGTCGATGCTGTGAAAAGCCGGCGGAATCTCGTACCGCAATCCCAAATTCATGGTGAGGCGTGGGGTTACACGAAAATCATCCTGAAAGAAAAAATTCCAGTTCGTCCCGACCGTGTGCAGATAATCCACGCCCAGCGGATACGGGCCAGAGAGACTGCTGGGGTCGCTCAATAGCAGGTCGGCAAAAGGATTGCCTGCACCCGCCCCGGCGCTTCCGCTCACGCATGCCAATAGAGCGCAGTTCGCGGTGTATTCGCCGTTAAAGCTGATGTTGCCGGTACCCAGATAATTGTCTTGCTCGAACTCCCGCAAGCGGCGAACATCGATGCCGACCGTCAGGGAG